>JAUWOP010000023.1 GCA_030612045.1 Chloroflexota bacterium
TATTCTAATCGAATAATGAGCCTGAAGGATAGTGGTAACAGTAATAATCCTTTCTTTCTTTGTGGACAGTGGTGGATATGTGGATAAAAGAAAGGTGTCATCACCTCCTCATAGGGATAAGTTTTCTTGATCTTGCCTCTGTGGTCAATAACAGACACAGGGAAGAAGCAGGGGCGGTGGAAATTGATATACGGATTTAGGCAGCTATTGTGATACCCGTTGAGCAATCCGGCGCACGCTTGCGGAATAGCGGGATATAGGCATATCCCAGGTTTTTGCGCACCACTGAGCCATTCTTGGTCTCCACCAGTCCATTATCACCGGTGTGCCGGGGTCTTGATTTGGTGAAATGGACCAGCAGCTTGTTCAACAGCTTGGCTACTATACGGTTTACGAATTCTGAGCCATTATCGGAATGAAATCTCCGAATAACGAAAGGGAATTGAACTATATAGAACGACATAATTAAATGCGCATACACTGGAATTAAACTCTAATCTCTAAGTTCTAAACAACACCCAAATTAGAATAAGCAAAACCTTCTAGTGTAGTGTCTCCTAAATGACTTGACAATAGACGCCCCATGTCATTCCTGCCCCGTATCAAGTACGGGGTAAACTCCAGCGGGAATCCAGAAGGTCCAGGGATGGATTCCGTGTCAAGCACGGAATGACAAACTGTATAGTTATTACAATTACACTACACTAGCTGCAGAGCTTTGTGTCTTTAACTTGCGGCTCTAACGCACCCTAAAAGATACGGCTATGGCTGGTTTTGAGATTGTGATTTGGGTCATTTGGATTTGTTTAGAGTTTGGAGATTAGTATTTAGAAATTTCTCATATATCCTATGCGTAAATACTTGTGTCATCACATATAACAGCCTTCAGCCTATCCACCTTAGATGAACCCCTGAACTCTACTGTCTCACCCCCTTCTAGAAATTGCCTGGCTTGTTCTATCGTCTGCATTCGTTCATCATTCATAATCAGTAGCATGTCCCAATCATAAACGAACTGCCTGAACTCTTCAGGCTCATCTTGTGTTAGAAATCGATACCCTCTTCAGGCTCATCTTGTATTGGAAAAGACTATTAGTTGCATTATCAGAGGTTTTGATTTATCATTAAGAATTAGCACTTGGACTGTTGGAGTGCTAGCACTTGTGGCGTTAAAGTGCTAATAATATTGAGTTAAGGAGGTATGAGATGGCGGAGAAACTTCAGCCTTTGGGGGACCGAGTGGTGGTAAAGCCCATTAAACAGGAAGAGGTGAGTAAGGGTGGTATTGTTCTGCCTGATACTGCTACTAAGGAAAAGCCTCAGGAAGGTGAAGTTATTGCAGTGGGCCCCGGGAAGCTTTCTGATGAGGGAAAACGTATTGCTCTGGAGGTAAAAGAGGGAGAAAGAGTAATATTTGCCAAGTATGCCGGTACTGAATACAAGATAGATGATGAAGAGTACTTAATCCTGCGGGAAAACGATATTCTAGCTAAGAAGATATAATATTACTCAAAATCGAAAGATATATATAGACTTGAAAGGGACAAGGAGGTAAGAGAAAGGTAAAATGGCTAAACAGATAATTTTTGGTGAGGAAGCCAGACGAAGTTTGAGAAAAGGTATTGATACCCTGACTGATGCAGTTAAGGTAACCCTGGGGCCTAAAGGACGCCCGGTAGCACTCGACAGGAAGTTTGGTGCTCCCTTGGTAATTAATGACGGGGTGAGTATTGCTAAAGACATTGAACTTGCAGACCCCTTTGAGAACATGGGGGCTCAACTGGTGAAAGAAGCTGCCTCCAGAACTAATGATAAGTGTGGAGATGGCACTACTACAGCAACCATACTCGCTCAGGCAATGGTTAGTATTGGCTTTAAGAATATAGCTGCTGGCGCAGATGCTATGGAATTAAAGAGGGGAATTGAAGAGGCAACGAGAGCTCTGGTGAAGGAACTCCAGAGTAAGTCTATTTCTGTAACTGGCAGGGAGCAGGTTGCCCAGGTGGCAACCATCTCTGCTGTAGACCCCCAGATTGGTAACCTGATAGCTGATGTAATGGAAAAGGTAGGCAAGGACGGTGTTATCACTGTAGAGGAATCAAAGGGGTTAGAGTATGAAACAGAATATGTGGAGGGGATGAAGTTTGACCGTGGCTATGTTAGTCCCTATTTTGTCACTAATACTGAGCGAATGGAGACAGTGATAGAGGATCCATACATTCTTATCACTGACAGAAAAATCTCTGCGGTGTCTGACATTCTGCCGGCATTAGAAAAGATGCTTCAGGTAGGTAAGAATGTGGTGATTATATGTGAGGATATGGATGGTGAGGCGCTAGCCACCCTGGTAGTTAACAAACTGCGGGGAACTCTAAATTGTCTGACTGTCAAGGCACCAGGATTTGGTGACCGGCGGAAGGCAATGCTCGAGGATATGGCTATCCTTACTGGTGGTAAGGTAATTTCGGAAGAGGTAGGGCGGAAACTAGATTCTGTGGTAGTGGCTGACATGGGACGAGCCCGTCGTGTAGTAGCAGACAAAGACAATACCACTGTCGTAGAGGGTAAGGGCTCAACAGAGGACATCCAAGCAAGAATGAAGCAAATCAAGGCTCAGATAGAGGAAACCACCTCTGATTTCGACCGTGAGAAGCTTCAGGAGCGGCTAGCAAAGATGGCAGGGGGAGTAGCAGTAATCAAGGTAGGAGCCGCCACTGAGGTAGAACTAAAGGAAAAGAAGCACCGTGTTGAGGATGCCCTTTCAGCTACTCGCGCTGCAGTAGAGGAAGGAATATTGCCTGGTGGTGGTGTAGGCCTACTGAATGCCACTCATGTGCTGGATGGCCTCCTGAAGAAAACTAAGGGTGATGAGGCTACTGGCATTCAAATAGTTAAGGATGCAATAGAGGAACCTATACGCTGGATTGCTATCAATGCTGGTAAGGAAGGTGCAGTAATAGCAGATGCAGTGAAGAGAAGTAAGCCAGGAATTGGCTACGATGCCATGATAGGTGAGTTGGGTAATATGATAGGGAAGGGTATCGTAGACCCGACAAAGGTTACGCGTACCGCACTGGAGAATGCAGCCAGCGTAGCTGTCATGATACTGACTACCGAGTCTCTGGTCACTGATATCCCCGAGGAAAAGTCAGCAGCATCCATGCCTCCTATGCCAGAGTACTAATAAAATAGATAAAACAGGCTTATTCACATTAAAAAGGAGCTGCCTCAGTACTAAGGCAGCTCCTTTAGTATTCTCACACTAAAGGACTACCTCATACTACTATGAGCAGCTATCTACCATCGAATCACGAAAATAAGTGGCTCTTGCTGTCACTACGAGTGGAGCGAAGCAACCTCGTTCGTCCTATCCACAAGGTTGGCTAGAGAAAGGTTGAGGCTGTAGACAATATACTGATATAATGTAAAAGATGAAGCGGTTCGATATTATTGAACATACTGCCGATATTGGTATTGCCACCCGTGGGAAGGACCTCAAGGAGGCATTTGCTAATGCTGCTTATGCAATGTTCTCTCTGATGGTAGACCTCGGCACAGTGGTAGAGAGAGAGAAGCAGGATGTTAAGGTAGAAGCTGAGGATTATGAAAGTCTCCTGGTAAGCTGGCTCAATGAGCTTCTCTACTATCTTGATACCCAGCAGCTACTATTCTGTAGATTTGAGATAACAGATATTCAGGAAACTAGTCTTCAGGCTCATGCCTACGGCGAGAGGATTGATACCTCGCGCCACTGCCTCGACATAGGAGTTAAGGCAGCTACTTATCATATGCTACGGGTGGAAAAGAGAGATGGTTGGTGGGTTCAGATTATATTTGATGTGTAGAGGAAGGGGGAAGGAAGATGGCACGATGGGAAGGAGTACTGCAGAAGATAAATGATTATTGCTGGGAGATTCCTCAGGACTATAAACCGGGGATGAGGGTTCCTGGTCGTATCTATGCTACCGAGAAAATACTTAACGCTATGGGAGAGGAACGGTCACTGGAGCAAGTAGCCAATGTGGCATTCCTGCCTGGCATTATAAGATACTCACTGGCTATGCCTGACATCCACCAGGGATATGGCTTCCCTATTGGTGGAGTAGCTGCCACAACCCTGACAGAAGGGGTAATCTCACCAGGGGGAGTGGGCTATGATATTAATTGTGGAGTAAGGCTGCTGCGGACCAACCTCCGTAGAGAGGATGTCACTCCTCAGATGGAACAGCTTCTCACTGAGCTTTTTCGTACTGTCCCTACTGGGCTCGGCTCTACCAGCAAAATGAAGATAAGCAAGAAGGAGATGGACGAAATACTTATTGAGGGTGCCTACTGGGCAGTAAAGCGAGGTTTCGGGACTAAGGAAGACCTGGAGGCTACTGAAGAGGAAGGATGCCTGAAGGGTGCTGACCCTGATAAGGTCAGCATCAAGGCAAAGGAGCGAGGCACCCCCCAGGCAGGGACCCTGGGTTCAGGGAACCACTTTCTGGAGATAGATGTGGTGGAGGAGATATATGACGGGAAGTCAGCTAAGGTTATGGGTATAGAGGAAAGAGGTCAGGTAATGCTGCTAATCCATACTGGTTCTAGGGGACTGGGACATCAGGTATGCGATGACTATGTAAAGTCACTACGAAAGTCAGTGAGCAAGTATGAGATTGAACTTCCTGACCGTGAGCTTGCCTGTGCTCCATTACAATCACCTGAGGGTGAGGACTACTTTGCTGCTATGGCATGTGCCGCCAACTATGCTTGGGTAAACCGCCAATGCATTACCTATTGGGTGAGGGAAAGCTTGCATAGGGTGATGGGTATGAGCTTTAAGGAAATAGGGCTAGAGCTAGTCTATGATGTAGCTCACAATATTGCCAAGATAGAGAGCCACACAATAGATGGTAAGCATGTCACAGTGTGTGTGCACCGTAAGGGAGCTACTCGTTCCCTTCCACCTCATCACCCCGATGTACCTCTCAAGTACCGTGGTATCGGTCAGCCGGTACTTATCCCCGGTGACATGGGTCGCTGCTCCTATGTGGCAGTGGGAACTGAAGGGGCAATACAGGATTCCTTCGGCTCCACCTGTCATGGAGCTGGAAGAGTGCAAAGCCGCACTGCCGCCAAGCGTAGTATGCAAGGGATTGACATAGCCCAAGGTCTAGCAGCCCAAGGCATCCTGGTTAAAACAGCAAGTGCCTCATCTTTGGCAGAAGAAGCATCAGGAGCCTATAAGGATGTTACTGAAGTAGTTGAGGTATGTCAGGAGGCAGGATTATCTTCCAAAGTGGCTAGACTCATCCCCATAGGAGTAATTAAAGGATAGGAGACTTAGTCCTCTATGATTATAGATAGACCCCAGTCTCAATATATATTTTTGTTTAGCCGTCACTCCCTCAACTCCAGTGATACTGGATCACATATGACCTACCAGTGCAAGAGACTAACTAACAAGGAGTATTTGGAGCACTGGGGTAAGTGGATTTACCTGGATGAGAGAGACCACCTTGATGAGCTAGTCCTTAAGCTTGACCCATATGTCGAAGATGGGTCCATTCCCTGCATTAAGTACGACCACACTCCCCAACGGTTCTTTGATATGGACCAGTGCGTTTTGTGTGTTTACTGTGATGACAGACAAAGAGATGAGGTATGGGAGATTCTATCCCGTTTTGGGATAAAGGGGAAAGCATGGGTATACGAAAGAGAGGTCATCGAGAAATGGATGCCAGGCGGATTGCTCATGGAGAAATGGATTACCGCTCATGGACTGACAGATAAAGAAGCAGAGGAAATTAGAGAGGATGCCCGTAAGAAGCTGGGGATAATATATGAAAGGCCATCTGAGCTTTGTTATGGATGGCGTCAATAGAAGTATAATGATGATGATGAACCTTATTATAGTAAGGGTCAGTGGTCCACTACGTCGGCTTACCCAGGGTAAAACGGAGGTAGAGCTTGCGGCCAGTGATCTTGCTGAGTGTATTGACAAGCTAGAGAGCCGGTTCTCTGGCGTAAAGGAACAGGTATATGATGAGGAAGGTGACATCCGAGGCTCTATTAACATTTATGTTAATGGTGATAATGTGCGCTCCCTTCAGGGCTTAGCCACTATTCTAAAAGGAGGGGATGAGGTGAGTATCCTGCCTGCCTTTGCTGCCGGATAGAATGAGGATGATGCAATGATTAATCAGGAGGAAAGGGAGAGGTATGACAGACAGATAAGAATCGAAGGCTTCAGCATAGAGGGACAAGAGAAACTCAAGCGGTCCAGAGTTCTTATCGCTGGCGCAGGGGGGCTGGGGTCACCTATCTCTATTTACCTGGCAATAGCTGGAGTAGGAAACCTGCGAATTGTTGACAGAGATGTGATAGACTTAAGTAACCTGAATCGACAGCCCCTTCATCAGACTAAGGATATAAGTAAGAAAAAAGCTCATTCGGCAGAGGAGAAACTCAGGGGACTGAATCCTAATATCCAGGTAGAGGCTATAACCGAAATAATAACCCAAGATAATGCATTTCAACTCTCAGAGGGCTGCGACCTCATCCTAGATGCTGTGGATAACTATCCCACCAGATACGCATTGAATAAAGCCGCCCTCAGGAGAGGTATCCCATTTATCTATGGGGGTATCTACGAGTTGGAAGGAATGACTACTACCATAATTCCAGGTAAAACAGCCTGCCTGAGATGTATTTTCCCTGAGCCTCCTTCCTCGGCAATCTTTCCCGTACTAGGAGTTACAGCAGGGGTTATAGGTTGCCTCCAGGCGATGGAGGCAGTGAAATACATCTTAGGAATAGGAGAAGCTCTAATTAATCGACTGCTAATCTTTGATGGTTTTGCCATGAGGTTCAGAGAGGTTAAGCTCATCCGTAATCCGCAGTGTCCCGATTGCTCAAGCTTTCAGTAGGTAATTGATTCACCAAACCCGATTAAGGAGAAAAATATGAAATTGAAAGAGTTAGACTCACTATTCCAGCCTATAAAAATAGGTAGTATGGAGCTCAAAAATCGATTGGTGATGGCTCCCATGGGTACGGGGTTTCCTAATCCCGACGGCACAGTTAATCAGCGGACTATTGATTACTACGCTGAGAGAGCTAAGGGAGAAGTGGGGCTTATTATTGTGGAGGGTGCCTGTGTTGATGCTCCCCAGGGTAGTGCCGGCTTTCGCTCCGAGTTGCGGGTGGATGACGATAGATATATCGATGGGCTAAGGAAGCTCACGGACGCTATTCATAACATGAGCACTATAAAGAATGGGACTAAGGTATCATTGCAATTACTTCATGCTGGACGGTATTCTCGCTCTACCGCTACCGGACTACAACCGGTAGCTCCTTCCCCAATAGCCTCACGCTACACTGGTGAGATGCCCCGTGAACTCTCCGCTACCGAGGCAGAAGCTATCATTGAGAAGTTTGCCGAGGCAGCAAGAAGAGCAAGGGAGGCAGGCTTTGATGCTATAGAGTTGATAGGAAGTACTGGTTACCTCATCAGTCAGTTCTTTTCCCCACTTACTAACAAACGAACTGACAGGTTCGGCGGAGATGTTATCAGCAGATGCACCTTTGTGGTGGAGATAATACAGCACATCAGAGAGAAAATAGGGAGTGAATTCCCTGTTGATTGCAAGCTTAGCGTGGATGAATACCTTCCTGGGGGTACTACCATCGAGGATTCCAAGGTGATTGCCAAGGAGATTGAGAAGGCAGGTGGCAGCATGCTCCATGCTTGGGCAGGATGGCACGAATCTCCTGTAGCTATGCTACCCATGTCTGTAGAGAGAGGTGCCTTTGTCTTTCTGGCAGAAGCCCTCAAGCAGGCGGTATCCCTTCCGATAATTGCTGTAGGGAGGATAAATGAGCCCTTACTGGCAGCCCGTATTATCACTGAAGGGAAGGCTGACCTTGTAGCTATGGGAAGAGCTCTTCTGGCAGACCCTTACCTCCCTAAAAAGGCAGCAGAGGGAGATTTAGAGGACATCAGAAAGTGCATTGCTTGCTGTCGCTGTTTTGATAATATAATGTCTTCCATAAAGGGAGTAAAATCTCTCCCTATAATCTGCTCGATCAATGCTGAGATGGGCAGGGAAGGCGAAGGTTTGATAAAGCCAACTAATGACCCTAAGAGGGTACTAGTTGTCGGCGGTGGTCCAGCAGGAATGGAGACAGCTCGCGTGGCAGCACTGCGAGGGCATACCGTAACCTTGTGGGAGGAGAGAGATAGATTGGGAGGTAACCTCAATATGGCTGTCATCCCTCCACATAAGGAGGAAATCAATAATCTTATCGAGTATCTCTCCTACCAGATGAGATGCCAGCATGTTAAAGTAGAGTTGGGTAAAAAGGTTACCCCAGAGGTAGTGCTGAAGGAGAATGCCGATGTGGTAGTTATCGCAAGTGGTGCTATACCAATAACCCCTGAGATACCTGGCGTTGATAGAAGAAGGGTGATTACCGCTATTGATGCTCTTTCTGCTGATTCTCTTTCTGGTAAAGAAGTAGTGATAATAGGTGGGGGGCTCGTTGGCTGCGAAACATCCGAATATCTTACCAGTAAAGGTAAAAAGGTGACTGTTATTGCGAGACGGGAGGCTATTGCCACCGACGTAGGACCTTCTAACCGCTGGGTACTACTGAAGAGGCTTCGAGGATTAGGAATTCAGATGCTTACCTCTATTGCCGTTAAAGAAATTACCGCTAATGAAGTGGTCATCGAGAGGGAGGGGAGAACTGAGACCTTAAAGGCAGACCTAGTAGTTCTTGCTAGGGGATTGAAGCCTCGAAGTGAATTATGGGAATCTCTTTCTCATAATACCACCAGCGGTAAAGTCCCGCGGCTTTATACTACTGGTGATTGCTCTCAAGTGGGTAAGATACTAGAAGCTATCCACGATGGTTTCAGGATAGGATGCGAGATATAAACAGCCCCTCATCCGTCATTCGGTTATGCTGCTTGCTTTGT
Organism: Chloroflexota bacterium; assembly: GCA_030612045.1. Lineage (GTDB taxonomy): Bacteria > Chloroflexota > Dehalococcoidia > UBA2247 > JAUWOP01 > JAUWOP01. Next base: position 8,969 of record JAUWOP010000023.1, read on the forward strand.
TTTAGGAAGTCAGGAGGCTCTAAGTTCTATATCCACACCTAGGACATGGAACTTTGAATGCGAGGCTTTTTCCCATAGGTCATTTTCCACAGTTCAATGCGCTCTATCCCATAGAGTTCGGTTCGTGCCTCGAGGATATCTTGAAGAGGAACATCGTCGAAGAGACCGCGGTCTTGGGTGTATTCAATAAAAGAGCTACCATCCAGGTCTTGCGAAGCAAACATTGCATCGTGCTGAGCATCAAATTCGACAGGAGGCAATCTTAACTTCTGGCACATGACAAGGTCAAACGCAGGTGTTGCTTTTACCCACTTACCATCGAGATATAATGCGGAATAGCCATGGTAGGCGATTTGGTTGGTGCCCCGTTCAGAGATTAACTTAGCTGACATACGGTAATTTTTGAGGTCAGCAAACCCTAATCGGGATGGTATATCTGCAGCACAGGCAAGAGCAGACAACAGCACCGCTTTCTGCACACAGTAGCCTTCTCCTCTCTCTAATATCCATCTAGCTTGATAATGCTCAGGAAGATGGAACGGTGAGTAAATATTGTAGTGAATGTCATCTCTGACTGCATAGAAGAGCTTCTTAGCCTTTGCATGAGTACTAACCAATCCCATGGTAAGTTCCTCTGCCTTGGCTTGAATGATAGGATGACCGCAATTCAGGATGATGAAATCTCCCCTCTATTCAACTCTTTCATCAGATGAGATTTACGCCGTGCCGCATTATTGGGGTGAATTACTCCCTTCCGAACAGCCCTATCAATTACGCTAATCGTCTTTGCTACCTGCTTCGCAGCAACATCCCTTCCCTCACTATTATGAAGTAGACCCCGTGCCTTGGTTAAATTCGTTTTAACCTCAGTACGGATAGACTTATTGCGAATACGCCTCCTCTCTACAACTCTTGCCGATTTACGAACTGATTCGGATCTGGGCATCCACCTTTTCCCCCTTTATCAAAATACTCAATCCCCTACTTAGTATACAGGATAAGGCTAGGTTATACCAGAGGCAGTCTCTTCCGCACCTTTTAGCCCTCCGATATTCTCCGTAGTGCGCCTCGCATCAAGTACATTATTCAATGCCTCTATCTTTGCTAGCAGATGGCTTAACTGAGAAACACTCTTTATCATTAATGCAAGGTATATAGTAACAGCACCATCATCATGCAAAACAGAGGAAATTCCACACATGTTTACTCCAGAGTCAGAAACTGCCATACTAATATCACGCAATAACCCTACCCTATCACTGCCATCGACACGAATAGTTACAGGATAGACCTGTGTTACCCTTCCCCATTCCACTAAGACTAGTCGCTCCCTGTCAGCTACACGCGTAATATTATGACAGTCCATACGATGTATAGTTACTCCACGACTGCGAGTTACATACCCTATAATCTCATCTCCAGGTAGAGGATTACAGCAGCGAGCCAAATTAGTAAGAAGCTGTCCTACTCCCAACACTTTAATATCTGCTGCCTTTAATTCCTCTTTGATAGTAGGAATACCAACTATTCGTGGCTGTTCTTGCTGCTCTACCAATCTTGCAGAGATGCGACTAGGATTAATCTCACCATACCCAATAGCCCCATAGAAAGCCTCAAGTGTATCGCATTTAAACAAATGCGCAATCTCTAGCCGATTAGTAGGACTCAGCCCCAATCGGTGCAACTCCTTACCCAGAATCTCCTTGCCTTTCTCTATACTCTCTGCCTGTCCCTGCTTCTTAAACCAGAGCCGGATTTTCCCCCTGGCATAGGATGTTTTAACGTAGCCTAAGTTAGAATTGAGCCAGTCACGGCTGGGACCCCGGGGAGCTTTAGAAGCGATAACTTTCACTGTATCCCCACTATGAAGTTGATAGGTAAGAGGCGAAAGTTTGCCATTAATCTGAGCACCAACACAGCGGTGCCCTAAATCAGTATGAATAAGATAGGCAAAATCCACAGGAGTAGACCCCGACGGTAATTCCTTTATATCCCCCTTGGGGGTATATACAAATACTCTATCTGTGAGCACATCGGTCTTAACAGATTCCAGAAACTCAGCAGTCCCGCCCATCTCCTTATGCCACTCCAGAAGCTGACGCAGCCAGGATATCCGATGCTCAAAGTTATCAACACCTCTTGACTGCTCCTTATAACGCCAGTGCGCTGCTACACCGTATTCAGCATTACGATGCATTTCATAAGTTCTTATCTGTATCTCCAAGGGAGTAGTGCCAAAACACATCACACTAGTATGCAGGGACTGATAGCCATTATCCTTAGGATTAGCAATATAGTCATCAAACTCACCACTGATGGGATGCCACAATTGGTGCACTACCCCCAAAGCATGATAACAATCTGCCGTTGTCTCCATCAGCACACGAACAGCGATAACATCATGAATATCACCAAAACCCCTACCCTGAGCATCATATTTTTCTATCTTCTGATAAATACTGTAGAGATTCTTGGTCCGACCACTAATTTCTGCTTTAAGACCTACACACTTCAGCTCTTTATCAAGAACCTCAATCGCTCGAGCGACAGAGGATTCTGTCTCAATCTGGTGTCTTGCTACCAGATGCCTAACCTGTTGATACCTTCGAGGCTGTGTACAAGAGAAGGCAAGGTCTTCCAGCTCCCCTTTTACCTGCCAGATGCCAAGACGATGTGCCAGAGGAGCATATATCGCCAATGTTTCTCCAGCAATACTACGCCGCTTTTTTTGAGATAATGCTCCTAGAGTGCGCATGTTGTGGAGTCGGTCGGCTAACTTAATAAATACTACTCGCACATCCTCCGCCATCGCCACCAACATTTTTCTCAAACTCTCCGCATGTAGTGATTCCCTCCACCCCTTATCTTCTGAGATTTGTGCTGAGAGACGTGTTAGCTTGGTTACACCATCTACCAGTTTACTTATATCGGGACCAAACGCAGCCTCAATCTCTGTTAGTGGAATGCCGCAATCCTCAGGAACATCATGCAGTAAAGCAGCCACTAGAGAGTTAGCATCTAATCGATGCTCAGCCAGTATAAGAGCAGTTTCCAGAGGGTGCATCAAATAAGGCTCCCCCGACTGACGCTGCTGCCCCTCATGCGCCTCAGCAGCATAAAGATAAGCCTGCTTCAGCAGAAGCAATCTCTCTGGAGCAAAATACTCCCTTGTTCGCTCCACAAGCCGCTCAAATCCTGCTTCGACTACCGGATCCATACTCAAAGTATATCCATTTTTACTCATCAAATCTACTGCTTCCATTCCCTTAGAGAGCCGAAATACAGTATTATAGAGATAGAACACTCCGGAATGGGAGGTGGGAGGCATGCCAATGGAAATCAACATAATAATGTACATAATACCACTACTCATCTTCTTATCTCTATCAGTCTTCTTTTCCAGTGCTGAAACGGCATTTATAGGAATGCAAAAAATCAAGCTCAAGCATATGGAAACCAGTGGAGTAGCAGATGCAGTACGAGCCTCGAAAATCATGGAGTCACCAGAGCGCTTTCTCTCTACTGTTCTTACCGGAAATAATATTGCTAACAGTGTAGTAGCAATTTTGGGTACTGTGCTAATTGTTACCCTGCTAGGTGAGCCAGTGGGGACGGTAGCTGCAGTAGTAATTATAACACTGGTGACCCTGATATTTGCTGAGGTAATCCCAAAGTCTTACGCCGCAAACCATGCAGAACATCTGGCACTCCTCTATGTACACCCTATAGAGATAGCTTCGCGACTCTTCACGCCTATAGTAAAGCTGTTAATGTGGATTACCTCCAGGTTTAATGGTGGGAAAATGACATCCGCGACATCAGCTCTATTAACAGAAGACGAGCTTCGTACCGCTATATCCTTAGGGGAGAAGGAGGGAGTAGTGGATGAAATAGAAGCAGAAATGCTCCACAAGATATTCAAATTTGGTGACTGCCAGGTCAAAGAAGTGATGACACCTCGAACTGAGGTCGTTTGGCTAGAACATAACATTACCTTGGCAGACTTCCTCAGCCAATTCTCACAGACAACCTATTCACGATTCCCTATCTACCAAGAAAATACTGATAATATTGTAGGGGTCTTATCTATCAAAGACATGTTACTAGCCATAGCTAAAGGCTCACTCACCTCCGAGAGCAAACTAGAAGACCTATTTCGTTCTCCTCTCTTTGTGCCAGAAACAAAGCCAGTAGGGCAACTCTTTGGTGAGATGCAGGTGTCAGGGGACCAGATAGCAATAGTAGTTGATGAGTTTGGGGGCACTGCTGGTCTGGTAACGCTGGAGCAACTACTGGAGGTGATTGTAGGAGAGATTGGTGACGAATTAGCCAGAGCAACCAAGGATTTTGAGACCATAGATGAACACACTTTTCAGGTTGATGGGAGTATGCGCATCGAAGAAATAAATGAAGAACTCGGTCTGGAGCTACCAGCAGGAGATGGCGACTATGAAACAATAGCCGGTTTTGTCCTCAGCCTCACAGGATACATCCCTGCTGAGGGAGAACAAATCAGATATGGCAACTTGAAGCTGGTAATCATGGAAATGAGAGATAGAAAGATTGAAAAAATCCTAGTAACCAAGGAGCAGAAAGAGAATGCAACGTCTACGAGTTAAATTCAGCCGCGGTGAAGAAATAAAGTATATCACTCATCTGGACATCGTACGCCTTTGGGAGAGGGCACTCACTCGTGCTCAGGTACCTTTGGCTTACTCCGAAGGGTTCACTTCCCACCCCAGGATTGCCTTGGCAGCACCCCTCCCACTCGGAGTAACCAGCAAGGCAGAAATGATGGATGTTTTTCTGGTAAGGAGAATCCCTTTTCAATCCTTTCTCAAGTCTGTGAGCCCACAGCTACCACCAGGAATAGATGTACTAGAGGTGCGAGAGGTATTCCTAGAGTTACCTTCACTTCAATCCCAGTTACAGGCTGCCGAATACCAGATAGAGATAAACTCCACAGATAGTAAAACTAAAATAGAAGCAGCTATTGACCTATTACTCCAGCAAGAACATATCCCCTGGCAGCATATGAGAGACACAGGACCACGCTACTATGACCTGCGTCCTCTAATAGAAGATATCTGGATACTAGAAGGAGATGGCAATTCCTACAAACTAGGCATGTTATTACGCCACGACAGCCGGGGTGCTGGTAGACCAGAACAGGTAGTGGCAGCCCTTGGATTCTCTGAATATCCTTGCTCCATCCATCGTACTAAGTTAATTCTAACTTCGAGGAAAGGAGGTGAGACTCCTTCTAAGGTACGGAGAATCACACCACACCTGACAAACCCGGTCCTCCGGGCACTACGGTGAATTGTGAAAAGCCCCAAAGATGTCCAAGCTCTATCCTAAAATCAGATATTTTGCCTTGAGCGCTCAATTGTGCCATAATAAGGGGGCTTAAACTATCCTGATTGGATTCATAAAAGACTGTGAAGATGGGTTTTGCAACTTTTTGGTGTTATCTAACCAAAGTAGAGAGAAGGCTCAAGTACCAGTCTCCGAGATAAGATGCGTTGTAGAGGTATTCGAGGAGCAACCATAGCAAGCAGTAATACTAAAGAGGATATACTATCCGCAACCAGAGAGTTGCTGCAAAAGATGATAGAGACTAATGGTATTGATAAGGAGGAGATAGCATCTATCTTCTTCACTACTACGATGGACCTCAATGTCGAATTCCCTGCAGCAGCAGCACGTGAGTTAGGGTGGACTGACATTGCTTTTTTATGTGGGCATGAAATGAATGTTCAAAATGGATTAGCCAAGTGTATCCGTATTATGATTCTATTCAATACCGAGAAAAAGGCAAGTGAATTAGCTCGTGTATATATCCGTGGAGCAGAAGTTTTAAGACAGGAGACAAGGATTGAGGGGAGATAGAAATGTTTGTAGTAATGAAAAAAGACTCCGGTAAAGAAGAACTTTCTAATGTAACACAACGAGTAAAGGAGTTCGGACTAGCAACACAGCTTGCCCATGGTACAGAGCGAACCGTAGTTGCCGTACTAGGTACTACCACAGCACTCCCCGACCTACGAGAATCATTGGAATTGATGCCCGGTGTAGAAGAGGTTGTGCCTATCACTAAACCATACAAGCTATCCAGCCGGGAGTTCCAGCCTGAGAATACAGTAGTAAAAATCGGCGATATCTCCATTGGTGGTAATGAAGTGGTAGTGATGGCTGGTCCTTGTGCTGTAGAGAATGAAGAACAAATAATAAGTACAGCTCAGGCTGTCAAAGCTGCCGGAGCAGTTATACTTCGCGGTGGTGCCTTTAAGCCAAGCACTTCACCCTATCATTTTCGTGGTTTAGGGGAGGAAGGGTTAAGGATGCTAGCACAAGCAAGGGAGAAGGTGGGAATACTCATCATCACTGAGGTTCTCTCTGCCAAAGATGTTGAACTGGTAGCAAGATATACAGACATAGTTCAAATAGGAACCCGCAATATGCAGAACTTTGCCCTATTAGATGAGGCAGGTGACCTCAGGAAACCCGTAATGCTCAAGCGAGGTATGTCTGCTACCATTCAAGAATGGTTATTAGCTGCTGAGTATATCTTATCCCGTGGAAACCACCAGCTTATGCTCTGTGAGCGGGGTATCCGAACCTTCGAAACCTACACCCGTAATACTATGGACATCAGCGCTATCCCTGCCATTCATCATCTGAGCCACCTTCCCATCATTGCTGACCCTAGTCATGGCACAGGTAAGTGGCACCTGGTTACACCTCTATCACTTGCTGCAGTAGCAGCAGGTGCTGATGGTTTAATAATAGAGGTTCATCCCACCCCTGACACTGCACTAAAAGATGGCGCCCAATCTCTCAACTTTGATAACTTTAAACGGCTAATGGCAAAATTAGCTCCAGTAGCCGAAGCTACAGGAAGAAAAATAGCATCACCGCTTGGGCGGTGTCCTGAATTTGTCCATGAGAGATAAAGACTTAAGATGGGAACCCAATGATACCAGAATAAGCCAAGAGTCAAGAGTTCAGGGACAAGAGTACCCTTTTCATAATGCTTATGCTGAGCCTGATTCTACATCACCTTTACCGTGGGAGGAGGAACTTGCTTCATTCTCCCCGGAGCAAAGCTCAATAATTACCATTGGAGTCTTCGATGGTGTTCATGTAGGACATCAATACCTTATAAGACGACTGGTATCGCAAGCACAAGCAAGAGGATATCTCAGTGGGGTAGTAACCTTTCATCCCCATCCCCAGGAAGTGTTGAAATCTCAAACGACACCCCTCCCTACACGGCTATCCCATCTATCAACTTTGGAGAAGAAGATTGAGCTTCTTCTCAATGTGGGAGTAAGCTTCGTTGTTCCTTTCACCTTCACTCCAGAGATTGCTCAGATAGGGGCAAGGGATTTTGTAGTTGCTCTATGTAAACATCTCAAAATGGAGGGGCTGGTAATTGGTCCTGATTTTGCCCTGGGGCGAGGTCGGGAGGGGGATGCAACACTACTTACCTCTCTGGGAAAGGAGATAGGCTTCACGGTAGAGACGATAGATTTCGTGAAACTGGATGACAAAGTAGTAAGTAGTACAGCAATCCGCCAGGCTCTTGCTCAAGGCGATGTAATAGCAGCAAGAAAATTCCTAGGGTATCCCTTTACCTTATGCGGTCAAGTAGGTCATGGAGTCAAACGAGGAGGGTCTCTGGGGTATCCCACCGCAAACCTTGAGGTAGACCAAAATCTGGCACTCCCCAGTAATGGGGTCTATGTCACGATGACCAAAGTAGGTGCTCAAACTTATCCCTCCGTTACTAATATTGGGATACGCCCCACATTTGGGGAGGAGAAAAGAACTATAGAGGTCTATCTTCTCGATGTAGAACTTGAGCTCTACCAACAGGAACTGGAAATAGAGTTCGTAGACCGTCTCAGGGAGGAAAAACGATTCCCTGCAGCTAGTGACCTCTCTGCTCAAATACGGAAGGATGTGGAGCAAGCTAGGAAGATATTGATTATTGGCTAACAAGGTAACTACCGTGAAATTTGACACCCTGCTGAACCGCGCCGTAACTGAGGTTATCGTAGAACAGGAACTGGTGGAAATGCTCCACTCTGGAAGGAGACTGCGCCTCAAGCAGGGCTTCGACCCTAGTTGTCCCGATATTCACCTGGGACACGCAGTAGGGTTAAGGAAGCTGCGTCAGTTCCAGGAGCTGGGGCATCAGGTTATCCTTGTGGTTGGGGACTGGACTGCCCAGATTGGAGACCCTAGTGGAGAATCACTGACCCGTCCCATGCTTTCCCCTGCTGAGGTGAAAGCTAACGCCACAACTTATATGCAGCAATTCTTTAAGGTAGTAGATAGGGAAAAGACGGAAGTGCGATGGCAAAGTGAATGGTTCGATAAATTTAACCTGAGTGATGTCATAAGGCTTACCAGTAAATTTACTGTGGCACAACTCCTTGCTCGTGAGGACTTTAACAGGCGATACAAGACAGGACGCCCTCTTGCCCTCACTGAACTACTCTACCCCTTGCTCACTGCCTATGATTCAGTTATTGTTGAAGCTGATGTAGAGTTTGGTGGTATAGACCAAAAGTTTAACTGCCTGATGAGCAGAGAGCTCCAGGTGATGATGGGAGGGACTCCCGAGCAGGTACTCTTAGTTCCGCTACTTATTGGCACCGATGGGACCCATAAAATGAGTAAAAGTCTGGATAATTATATCGGAGTAGATGAGCCTCCCAAAGAGATGTACGGTAAGATAATGTCACTACCCGATAACCTTATCTTGCCTTATTTCGAACTACTCACCGATACCACCGAGGCAGAACTGGAGGAGTTCAAGCACAAGATTAACACCGAATCTATCAACCCGATGCTTCTCAAAAAGCATCTGGCAAGAGAAATAGTGACTCAGTTCCACCACACCCAAGCAGCTCAGGAGGCAGAAGGGTATTTCATCAAGGTATTCCAGAAGAGAGACCTGCCTGAAGAGATGCCAATATTCCCACTATCATTCACCACATATCGGCATCTAGTCGAGAGTTCCCATTCTCAAATAGAAACGCTACAGGAATTATTTAATAATGAGGAAACACATCAACTTCTTACCCAAAAGAAGTTGTTTTCCCACTTTCATAAGGGGGAAGAGAAAAGATTATCCGCCAAGGCATCAGAACCAGGGCAAATCCTGGTAGATGTCATTGACCTCTCTCTGGTAGCAGGACTCATCAAGAGCCGTGGCGAAGCAAAACGGCTCTTAAAGAAAGGTGCCATCGAGGTGAATGGCAATAAAATTACCGAAACGGGACCAATAGCCATAGAGGATGGAAGTGTTATCAGGGTGGGCAAAAGACGATTTCTCCGGCTAGTCAATATTGATAACTAGAGGGAACTAGAGAGTTGAGATAGAGGAGGTAAGAGAGGTGTTTCTATCAAAAAAGGCCTTGTCAATTAATCCTTCACTAACTTTGGGGCTTACTGCTCGGGCAAAAGCGATGCGAGCTGAAGGGATGGATGTAATTGGGTTTAGCGCTGGGGAGCCAGATTTCGATACACCATCACATATTAAAGAGGCAGCCAAGCAAGCCATAGACGAGGGCTTCACCAAATACACTCCTACATCAGGCATCCCTGAACTAAAGGAAGCAATATGCCGCAAGTTCAAGGAAGATAACAGACTGGACTATGAACCATCTCAGATAATAGTCTCCTGTGGAGCAAAACATTGCATCTATAATGCTATACAAGCCACATGTGAGGAAGGTGACGAGGTTATCTTGCCCTCTCCCTACTGGGTAAGTTATAATGAGCAAATCAAGCTGGCAGGAGCAATACCTGTAGTTGTTGATACTGAGGAGTCGGAGGATTTCAAGATTAATCCTCAACTCTTATCTCAGTGCATATCAAATAAGACAAGGTTATTGATTCTCAACAGCCCCTGTAATCCTACAGGTTCTATATATACCAAAGCAGAACTGGAGGCTCTAGCACAGGTTGTAGTAGAAAAGGGTATTATGGTCATTTCCGATGAGATATATGAGGATATTATCTATGAGGGGTCGCAACATACAAGTATAGCTTCTCTAGGTCCTGATATAAAAGCCCTGACTATAGTGGTAAATGGCGTATCCAAGTCCTACTCTATGACCGGGTGGAGAATAGGCTACGCCGCAGGAGATAAGAAACTCATTAGTACCATGAGTAATCTTCAGGACCACTCTACCTCCAACCCGGCGTCTATATCCCAGAAAGCTGCTTTAGCCGCTCTTTGTGGCACCCAAGAACCAGTGAGAGAGATGGTACTCGAATTCCGGAAACGGAGAGATTACATGGTAGAACAGTTAAACCAGGTCCCTGGCATATCTCTCACACCACCTCAGGGGGCTTTCTACACTTTCCCCAGTGTAATAGGTATACTAGGCAAGAGCTTTCAGGGGCAGACAATAGAAAACTCCATGCAATTGTCAGAGCTACTTCTGAACAAAGCTAAGGTAGTGGTAATACCAGGGATTGCTTTCGGTTCAGACCACCACCTCAGGCTTTCCTACGCTACAGCAATGAGTAACATCATTGAGGGACTAAACCGTATCAAAGCAATAGCAAATAAAATTTGGGAGGAAAATTAAAGATGCAACTACGTGTTCCAGGACCTACTCCTTGCCCCAATGAGGTACTTCAGGCTATGAGCCGCCAGATGATAGGTCATCGGGGTAAAGAATTCGGTGAACTTATGCGACATATTACGGATGGATTGAAGAAAGCCTTTCAGACCAAGAATGATGTTCTTATCCTCACCAATGCAGGTACAGGAGGGCTGGAAGCTGCCGTGGTCAACATGCTATCCCCAGGAGACAAGGTGCTATCGGTTTCTTGTGGTGTTTTCGCAGAACGGTTTGCTGATATCGCCACCCAGTATGGCGCCGAGGTAGACCATATCCGTTTCGAGTGGGGAGAGGCTAGCGACCCTGATGTGGTACGCCAGCGCCTCCAGAATAATACAAACTACAAAGCTGTGCTGGTTACCCAGAATGAGACCTCCACAGGTGTGACCGATGATATTGCCTCTCTTGCCAAGGTAATAAAAGAGCATGATAAACTTATGCTCGTAGATGCCGTCAGCGGACTGGGAGCCATAGACTTACCCGTAGATGAATGGCAATGTGATGTGGTAGTTACAGGCTCACAAAAGGCGTGGATGATTCCTCCAGGACTATCCATGATAAGTGTCAGTGAGAAGGCATGGCAGGCTTATAAGGAAGCCAAGATGCCTCGCTACTACTTCGACCTGGGAAAGGCAAAGACCTTCCTGGAGAAAGACCAGACACCCTGGACCCCTGCTGTGTCTCTCTTCTATGGCTTAGAAGCAGCACTAGAGTTGATGGAAGCAGAAGGGCTGGCAAATGTCTTCGCTCGCCATACAAAGGTAGCGACAACAATCAGGAGCGGACTTAAATCTATGGGATTATCACTCTTCCCTAAGAATGAGTCCATTGCCTCCGATAGTGTTACTGCAGTAAGAGTTCCTGAAGGTGTGGATGTAAATAAGCTGCGGCAGGTACTCAGGGAGGATTACAGTTTGTTTATTGCTGGGGGACAGCAAAAACTGGGAGGAAAAATCTTCCGTATTGGGCACCTTGGTTGGGTGACTGAAAAGGATGCTGAAGAGATACTAGCATCAGTGAAGGGGGCGCTTCCCAAGGTAGGATTCTCTCCCAGATAGAGATGAATGCATTGTTTGTTGTTTGGTTGCGTTGCTAGTTTCATTTTTTGTTAACTGTTCTACAAATACCGATACGAGTTGCGCAGCCACAACCATTCTCTGTTATTTGTTAGGAGCGCAGGCTAAAGACTAGGAGCTCTGCGCCCACATTTAGAAAGGTGGAATTACAATGAAAGTTCTGGTAGCCGATAATATAGCTAAAGAGGGCGTAGACCTCTTAAAGGAGCATTTCGAAGTAGATGTCAAACTCAAGCTCAAGCCTGAGGAATTGATTAGCATCATTGGCGATTATGATGCTCTGGCAGTGCGGAGCGATACAAAAGCTACAGCACAGGTTATTGAAGCAGGGAAAAAGCTTAAGATTATCGCTCGAGCTGGTGTAGGAATAGATAATGTTGATGTGGAAGCAGCCACCAAAAAGGGGATACAAGTAGTAAATACACCGTTAGGTAATGTCCTTGCTGCTGCCGAGCATACAATCGCACTGATACTAGCAGAAGCACGCCATCTCCCACAAGCCTACGCCTCACTTAAGTCAGGAAGGTGGGAGCGCAGTAAGTTTGTTGGCGTAGAATTGAAGAACAAGACTCTGGGAATCGTGGGGTTGGGTAAGGTTGGCTCAGAGGTGGCTCGGCGTGCCTGCAGTTTCCAGATGCAGCTATTAGCCTACGACTCCTTTGTTTCTGCAGAGTACGCCAGTAATCTAGGAGTAAAACTGACCACACTGGAGGAATTGCTGCAGACCTCCGATTTCGTCACTCTCCATCTCGCATTGACGCCAAAGACGAAAGAGATTATTGGTGCCAAGGAGCTGGCAATGATGAAACCCTCAGCACATCTCATCAATGTCGCCCGAGGCGGGCTTGTAGATGAAGAAGCTCTATATAAGGCTGTCGAAGAGGGGAAAATAGCTGGTGCTGCCGTTGATGTCTTCTCCAGCGAACCAGCGGTAGATAACATATTGGTAAAGAGTGATAAGATTGTGGTAACACCACACCTGGGTGCCTCCACCGCAGAGGCTCAAATTGGTGTTGGTGTAGATGCAGCAGAGCAAATAGTAGCTGTGCTCCACGGTCAGCCTGCTAAGTATCCTATCAATACTCCTGCAAAGTAGCGGGACAAAGTGATGGTAGAGAAGTAGCACTACTGAGATTGGTCATCACATCAAGTCTCTTGGCCCAATGCCCCTTGTCAGCCACTTCTGGCTCAAGGGGCATTATCTTTTCCTCATTCTCCCCACCTACCAGCCGGTAGCAGAAGCGCCGGAATGCTATCAACAAAACCAGGGAAAGGGGACAATATGTCACTAATGTGGTAAACGAGTACGCATAGTTGCAAGGAAATTGGTGGCATTGTAGAATGCTTCTAGTAGTAAGAGAAATGAGAGATAAGGTAGAGATTGGGAAGGCAACACATGCATAGTAGCCATTCACCCGGCGTCATTGCTTCGCTTCGCTCCTAAGGAACTAGAGTTCCTTTCTAATATAACCCGCCCAGTGCAGCGGCGGGTCAGATGCTCGCAGTGACAAATACTGGGATGAGTCTATTTCGAGGTAGATAAGAGGAGGGTTCCTCGTGGCGATTAAGGGTGCTGATATTGTGAAGAAACTGCCTGGGACCAACTGCAAGGAGTGCGGTTCCCCCACTTGCTTTGGTTTTGCTATGAAGCTGGCAAGTGGCAGTACCACCATGGATAAATGCCCCTATCTTTCTCCAGAAGTCAGGGCAGAATTGGAGGAGGTAATGGCTCCCCCGATGAAGCTGGTTACTATCGGCTGTGGGGCGAATGCCCTAAGCATCGGGGAAGAAGAGGTCATGTACCGTCACGAAAAGACCTTCATCCACCAGCCGGGGATAGCCCTCCTTGTCTCTGACAAGGAAGATGACACTGCAATCGAGCATAAGATAAGAAAGATAGAGGAATTGCAATTCGAGAGGGTAGGAGTGCGCTTGAAGGCAGACCTCCTGGCAGTCAGTTTTGACTCAGGAGACAGGTTACGCTTCGAAGCAGTGGTGAGAAGGGTTTCTGATACTGCCACAAGCATAAGCGTTACAAAAAAAAGCTTGATTCTAATTTCCTCTGACCTTGATGCCCTGTTCGCGGCACGAGATATTTGTGCTCACCAGAAGCCACTTCTCTACCCTATAACTGCAGAGAATATCAATGCCGCTATCCCTAAAATTAAGCAAAAGCCGACACCGGTAGCCGTCCGGGGGGAGGGGGTGGAGAGCCTTATCCCCCTGACCACTAAACTGAGGGAGGCGGGAATTGAGGAGATAGTATTAGACCCTGGTTCAAAGAACTTGACGGAGGCAGTAAGAGACCAGACTCTTATTCGGAGAGCAGCATTAAAGCATGGCTTTCGTCTCCTGGGGTATCCCACCATTGTTTTTCCTTGTTTTACTACCGCTGGCGTTATGGAAGAGATTCTCACTGCTGCTGCCTTCATTGACAAGTATGCCAGCATCATTGTCCTCTCCGATATAGAGAGGGATTCCCTGTATCCACTTTTGGTGCAGCGACTGAATATCTATACTGACCCTCGTCGGCCTATGACGGTAGAGGAGAAGATTTATGAGATAAACGAACCCACCACAAACTCACCAGTTCTGGTTACTACCAATTTTGCCCTAACATACTTTGCCGTTTCTTCAGAGATTGAAGGAAGTAAGGTCCCTTCCTTCCTTTGTGTCAAGGATACGGGGGGGCTGTGCGTCCTGGCTGCCTGGTCTGCGGGTAAGTTCACTGGTGATACAGTAGGACCCTTCCTCAAGAAATGTGGTATTGCTGACAGAGCAGGGAATAAACGCGCTATTATCCCAGGGCTTGCTGCCCGAATCCGAGAGGAGCTTGAGGATGAATTACCCACATGGGAGATTGTGGTGGGACCTCGAGAGGCAAGTGATATCCCTACATGGCTACCTGCTCAAGTAGAGAAATGGAAGCAGCACTGATAAGTTTACTCAAACATGGCTCCCACCGACATTCCAGTGTGTATACGATGGATAGCTTCACCAAGGAGTGAGGCAAGAGATAATACTTGTATCTTATCCAATTTTTTGTGTTCAGGCACAGGAACAGAATCAGTGACCACTACTTCCTTTACAGGACTGGAGGCAATCTTTTCAATAGCTAAACCAGAAAAGATAGGGTGAGTGCTATAGGCATAAACCTCTATTGCTCCTCGTTCTAGTAAGGTATCTACTACTTCCACTAGGGAGCCTGCTGTATCAATTTCATCATCGAATGCCAGCGCCCGCATCCCCTTTACCTCACCGATGACATTAAGGGTCTCAGCCTTATCAATATTTCCTACCCGCCGTTTCTCCATAATCGCCAGAGGGACATTAAGCCTCGTTGCCAGGTCACGTGCCCGCCGAGAAATTCCAATATCTGTAGCCACTACTACCAAATTATTACTATGGTTCTCTTTAGCATGCTGTGCCAGGATATTGAGAGCACTCAACTCATCTACAGGAATCTGGAAGAACCCCTGTATCTGTGGTGCATGGAGGTCCACGGTAAGCATTCGGTTTGCCCCAGCAACGGTGAGGAGGTCAGCCACTAACCGGGCAGTAATAGGCACTCGAGGCTGGTCTTTCTTGTCCGTACGCCCATACCCATAGTATGGAATCACCACAGTAATCCTGCCTGCTGAGGCACGTTTTGTGGCATCAAGAATAATGAGCAACTCCACCAGACTCTTGTTCACAGGGGAACAAATTGGCTGCACCACAAATACATCGCACTCACGCACATTCTCCAGAATACGAACAAAGATGTTCTCATTTTTAAACTCAAAGACCTCCATCTTGCCCAGAGATATGCCAAGGTAGTCACATATCCCTTGAGCCAGAGCAGGATGAGCGTTCCCAGTAAACACCTTCAAATCATCAATCACTATCTTGCCTCCTCTGAGTATTCTATCTCCTCATCAGGTCAACAAAAAAGCCCCCTATTCGGTTAAGTATATCACAGAGGGCTAATAGTGACCAAGAGAAGTCTCTTCCAATACAAGATGAGCCTGAAGAGGGTATCGATTTCTAACACAAGATGAGCCTGAAGAGTTCAGGCAGTTCGTTTATGATTGGGACATGCTACTGATTATGAATGATGAACGAATGCAGACGATAGAACAAG
>JAUWOP010000071.1 GCA_030612045.1 Chloroflexota bacterium
GAATTCTCTTGAACAGAGGTTTAGAACCGTGCCGGGGGCATCTGAACCGTTAGATATAACCTTAGCTATTTTATCTATCCCGCAATCGTGCGCATCTTCAATCAAGGCGTCATTGATGACTGGTTTATTCCTCACTACATAGCTTATCTCCTTGTCCAGCTCTTCAATCAGAAGTTTATCGAATACTACTTCCCCAGCATTATCTCCTAAATAGAGGATTGGTTCAGCATTAGCTAGAGCCTGTCTGAACTCGGAATAGTCGAAAACAGCAAGGTTGCTCTTCAGGCAGTTTGTCACTTCCTGTTCGATGTCGAAGGATGTTGGTGCGCCGTAGTCAATGATATTGCCAGCGATAGCCAACCTTATCGCGGTGAGCATCCTGTCTTTTGAGTTCTCAATCATCATCTTCAACTCAGGGTATAGATTTAATATGAGTTGATTACTGCTTTTTTTAATCTCCCTGAAAGGGTCCTCGTTACCGGTTAATTTGTTAACTAACTGGTAAACAATCCTTCCCATCTCTGGAGGTGTACTGTCTAGGGGGAAATCAGGTACTAATTTGGAAACCTCATCTAATATTTTCTTCTGCATATTCTCATCAGCGCCAGCAATTCTTGCTGCCTTCAATGCCTGTGTAAAAAAGCAGGGAATACAATCTAGGTATGTTCTCATTTTTACCCCAATCTTCCCATTATTGTTAAAATATCATTCACCTTTACTTCAAGGAATCCAGTATAACCTCGCTTAGATAGACCACCTTTTTATCCTTCTCCATTTTTCTAATACCGTAGTTCAAACCAAAAAGGCAGAAGGAACAAGAGGTCACTATAGCCTTTGTCTTAACCGCATCCAAGAAACTGCCCGCTACTTTGGCGGAAATTTCTCTAAAGTTATTAATATTCATCGCCCCACAACAAGAGCCAAGCTTCCTGTTTTGTTCCACCTCTACTAAGTTAACTCCGCTTAAGCGAAGTGCTTCTCTAGGCTCATCATAAATACCAGTGCCTAACCTCCCCAAGCCACAAGGGTCATGGTAGGTCATTTCCCTTCCATCTTTTTTCAACTTCCTTCCCTTTAACAAATTAGGTAGCAACTGAGATATATGGACAACTTCGAAGTTCCTTTCCCCTAATAACTCTGGATACCAATTGTTGAAATTATGGTAACAACCAGCACAAATAGTGATTATTCTCTTTATACCTGCTTGTTTGAACCTTTCCACAGTTTTCTCAAAATGCTCCCGAGCTAAATCCATCCTCCCTATGTAGTAATAAAGATAGCCACAACAACCTTCGTCCTCTAACATCATAAAATCGACGCCTAATTTCTTGAGCAATAGATATGACGATAGAGCTGCTTCTGGATACGAGAAGGCGCCCACGCAACCCACATAAAGTAAAGTGTCTGATTCTTTTTTAGGAAACTCCTCTGGCAGCCAATCCCACCTTTTACTCGGGCCACCATTAACCGCATTGCCCAGCTTCTGAATCCCATCCATTATGCGATTTGGTCTCTCAAGAGGACCAATTCCTCGCTCTACTAGATGGTGTTGCGCCCTCCTCACTATCCCACAGATATCTATCTCCAGGGGACATACAACATTGCACCTCTCACACTTAAGGCAGTTATATATCCCAGTTACTTCCTCCGAGCTAAGCTCGCTTCCCTGTAACACCTTCCTAGCCGCACGCAGTCTCCCTACAGGTGAAAATGCTTCATTTTCGGTTGCTTCGTAGGTCTGGCAAATATCAAGGCAAGCACCACAGTCAGTGCAAGAATCTATTTGCTCAATCATTTCCTGTTCGCTCAGTTTATGGTTCATCGTATTTTCTCCTTAGATTTTCACCTCAAGTTCGATACCCACCGGGCAGTGGTCAGAACCCATTACTTCAGGCATGATAAGTGTCTCGGTCACAGAGTTCAGCAGGTTTTCACTCACAAAAAAGTAGTCAAGCCTCCAGCCCACATTTCGTTCTCTGGCTCCTGTCCGCAAATCCCACCATGTATATTGATTTGGCTCTTTATTGAAGTGGCGGAATGTATCAATATAGCGGTAAGTTACCAGCTTGTCCATCCAAGCTCTCTCAACAGGCAGGAATCCTGAGGTATTCTCATGACTCTTGGGATTAGCCAAATCTATTTCCTCGTGAGCGGTATTAAAATCACCGCAGATGATGAGACGGTCATTTTTGGTTTTGATTCGCTCAACGAAATTAAGAGCTAGCTCGTAAAAATCTAGCTTATATTTCAGTCGCTCTTTGTCCTTTTTGCCATTAGGGAAATATACATTTAACAGGATAAAATCGGGGTATTCTACTGTTATAATCCTTCCTTCTACATCAAATCCCTCGCTAGCAAGGTCGTAGTGGATATCAACTGGTTTTTCTTTAGTGAAGGTAGCCACCCCGCTGTAGCCTTTCTTTTCGGGGTAGCTCCAATATGCGTGGTAGCCTCGTGGTTGGTTGAGTTCTTCACTCAACTGTTCAGGGTGTGCTTTCGTTTCCTGCACACAGAGAATATCAGGGAGCTCTCTGTATAACCATTCCAGGAAGCCTCTTCGCTCAACGGCTCTGATTCCATTAACATTCCACGATAATATTCTCATTATTTTACCCTATTTGTTCACCGGCGTTGGGTCCAGGTGAGATGCTATAGATTGAGTCCACATTGATAATAACAGCGCCCTTGGGGATAAGCCCAGGCTCCGTATTCTTGACCATCTTTGTCCCTTCATTGAAAATCTCGCCTGATGTTTCGATTCTAGCCTTTCCTTTGAGTTGATACTTAATCCCCTATTCCTATTCTAAAAGCTCTAAGCCTCTAGCCACATCGTTAAGATCAACAAAGGGTGTGCAATCAAGATTCGCCTTCCTACAGTAGTTTAACAGTTCGCTCCTGGCAAAAATGTGCTGGGCTTGTTTTGCTGTGCGGATGTCAGACAATCCATCTCCGACATACATTATACGACGACCCGTTCTTCGAAACGAGTTAACATATGCTTCTTTGAAATCACTCTCCAATTGAGCTCCATTTGGACCAATGTACTTAGCCTCGATACCCTTAGAAGTAAAACGCGTTTGTGCAGCAAATACCTTGATGTTTTCTACTCTGATCTCTCTCAAAATTGCACGTATGTAGAAATCTAAGCCGTTACTTACAATAATGAATCGGAAACCATTCCTGTGACAGCAGGCTAGTAATTCACTAAATCCATCTCGTATCTTGACTTTGCTCCTCACAAAATCAATCAATGTTTGTCTATCCTCTTTAACCATAGCGAATGCCTTGGTATTGAAGTAGTTGACAGATATCTTGCCTTCTCTATAGTCTTTCAGCAATTGCTTCCAATCTCCCCTAGCAAAGGTGTCCAGCAATAAGAAAGATTGCTCTTCTTGAGTAATTGTACCATCAAAATCGCACTGGACTATCGTCTTCATTACCTTAATCAAGCCTAGAATACTTATTATGTCTCATGTTTCAACCTTGTGCAGCTCATTCTTGAGGTGACGAACACTACATCATCATACACGAATTCCATAGCTATATCAGTGAAACCTGCCTCCTTCAACATGGACTCAATCTCGCAAGGGGTGTAATATCTCTCTGCCCATAGCCTTTCTGCTTCACCCCCCTTTACGAAATCCACCACTATGAACTTACCACTGGCTTTCAGCACCCTCCTCAGTTCTCTCAGTGACTCCGGGGGATTCATGAACTCATGCAGAACATAGATGCTAACAATGGCAGCAAAAGAGTCATTAACAAGGAAGTCCAGTTGGCTTGCGTCCCCTTTTACAAACCACACCAAATCAGAAACATCCCGTGCATCAGATGTTTCTCGATCCTTAGTCAACTTAAGGTCAGAGATGTCAACTCCGCAAACCTCACTCCCGAGTGTCCTTGCCAAGAAATTGGTAAGTCTGCCCTCTCCACAGCCGATATCAAGGATCGGATTTGCCTTGCCAACTGCCTCAGCAATCTTGTGGTAGAACTGAGGCTCCATCTCGTCATAGATATTCAAGGTATACCCCTCATCCTGTTCCGTAATCTCTTTCTCCCAATATCTTACTCCCTGCCTTTACCATATTTACCCCTTCCTCCATGGCAACCCTGTAAGAATTCGTCATCCCCATGAGAAAATACCTCTCTATCCCCCTTCCAGAAACACCCCTTGGAGGCCGGTGCTTTCTTCCAGCCTTCTTTTCAACTTTAGGCTGGTCTTGAGCAAGACAATTTCATTAGTTACTTCAACTATACCCTTAATTAAATGACCCCCAACTACGTTCTTTTCCTCGTTTCCTAGAACCACGTGTAAGTGAAAATTATATTTCCCCTCCTGGTTAGAAATACTTCCAGCTAGAGAAAGTAATTCATGGGGCTTCTGGAACTCTTGTGGTGTATAATTTCCCTTCTCTTTGAAGTAACCCAGCTCAAATTGCTTTAACTGACCTATACAGGACAAGACTACTGCTGTCTCAACCTTGTGCTTTTGGCACACCTTCTCTAATTCATGGTAGATATCTTCACCCGGAAATAACCTTATGAAGATTAGGCTACCTTCCTCTTTGCTCTGCATCTTGTCTCCTTGCCCTCAGGTTTCCAATCCTAGCCAAGATATCATTCACGGTTTGGGATAGCCCTCGTACCTCCTCTCTTAATGCCTTGTGGGAGAGGCTAACTCCCGATGGAGAAAAGAGAGCCGATTGGAATCCATAAATGTAGACCGGTACTTTCATACCAGCAATTTTGCTTATTCTGTAACCTGACCAGGGGTTCTGTCTGCAGCCAAAAGGTGAGGCTCTTCCCCTTTTCATTGCGCTAATTCTTCCCTAATCTCGCCATTAGGGAGCATATAATCAGGGTGTGGCTCTCCCCTTTCCTCCATCTGATACCTTAGGCAGCCCTCCCAATTCCCCAAGCAATACTTATCTATCCACCCTCTGTCTAATTTCCCTTGCTCGTAATAGAATTTCATGGGGCAGACCCAATACCACTTACAAGCTTTCACATTTACCTTCCTAAGAAGAGGCTGGCCACCATATATGTCCATGGCAATGGCCCATCGGGTGTTATCAGGATGCAGTTCTGAGGTGGGTAGTTAGCAAGAGTTAAGTGATTTGTTGCCTCAAATTCTCCTCTGTGATAACTTTAATCCCATTTCTCTTTAGTAGGGCGGTAGTAACACCATCGCCGTCAACTGGCTTGCCGGAGAACGTGCCATCGTATATTTGCCTGCAACCACATGATGGACTTCTAGATTTTCCTATAAACTGCCTGACTTTAAGTAGCCTGGCTATTCTCAACGTTTCCCCGGCTCCTCTAACAAATTCCCGGGTTACATCTTCACCATTTAGGTTCTTCACCCGGCACTTTCCATTAAGAACATCCTCACCGCTACCTTGTTGAATTTCCTGTGGCGGCCTGGGAGTCTTCAGCCCTCCTAGCTGTTCGGGACAAACGGGAATGAGAATGTCATTTTCCAAAAGCTGCAGGGCTCTCTCATCCCGGTACCTGTTCGTGGCATCCCAGGTGCATTTAATTCCTAACAGACAAGCGCTTATAAGCTTTATAGAGGGCTCCATCCCTTTGTTCTGTTCCCCTTTGTCTCTATAAGACTACCACAATCTGGGGTAATTGGTATAATATTAGCTTTGGAATGCGAATAGATATCCTTGGTGCGGAATCTTTAGGTGTTCGGGGCTTGTGCTGTGTAGTTGAGACAGGCGAGTGCAAAGTGGTTATCGACCCCGGCGTTGCCCTTGGATTCAGGCGGCACGGCCTCTTGCCACATCCAGTACAAGTTGCCGCTTCGGAAAGGACCCGGCAAAAGATTAAGGGGGTACTGGAAGATGCAACTGATGTCGTGATTAGCCATTATCATGGGGATCACATTCCACTAGTTGATGCCAACCCATACCAGTTATCGCTTGAGGGCGTTGCTGATTCTCTAGCACGAGCACGGCTTTGGGCGAAGGGAACAGCAGACCTCTCATTGAACCAAACTCATCGAGCGAGAGCTCTGGCTGAGAGACTCAACTGCAGCTTTACAGTTGCCGAAGGGAGAGCAAGTGGATGCTTAAGCTTCTCGCTGCCAGTTCCCCATGGAAGGGTAAGCGGTCGTGGGGGTAGTGTGATGATGACCCGTATTGAAGAAGGGAGTGATGTTTTTGTACACGCTTCGGATATCCAGATGCTTGACGACGAAGCAGTTAAGCAAATTATTGCCTGGCAGCCCAGTGTAGTTCTTGTCTCAGGGCCACCCATTTACCTCCCCAGCCTCTCCCCAGCAGAACAAGAAAATGCGCTGCGCAGGACTTTGGAGTTGGCTAGGGAAGTTAAGGTGCTTATCCTTGATCACCACCTGCTACGCTCCAAGAAAGGGGAGCGTTGGTTAGACCACGCCTCCTCCCTCAGCGGACATCATGTCATCTGTGCTGCCGACTTTATGGGGTGCCGACGTACTCTGCTCGAGGCTGAGCGCATTACCTGGTATAAAAAGGCTCCCGTTCCTGCAGGCTGGCACGAGGCCTACGCTCGTGATGGAACGGCTCTAGAGACTTATCTATCCATGAATAATATCCGCCTTTAGGCAGAAGAATCTTGAACTTCCAAGATTGCCCCATTGCACATAATGTCAGATTGTTGTTACCTGATGCCCGGAGGCCGTTAGGTGGTTGATATCTGTTTGCTGGCAGGAGTTTTTCGTTTCGAGTCTTCCATAATTAGTCTGGGGCAAGCGGTGGCTTTCTCATGTGCTCTGACCTTTTAACCAGTTCCCTTACATACTCAATGGTCTCCCGCCTTACCCCAATTGCCTCTGCTATGTCTTTTACCTCCATATTCGCCTCCAGTCCAACGAGAGCGAGGTCTAGCTTCTCATAGGTAATACCTATAGCGAACTCATCAGTGATGCCGGGGATGAGGTCTGGACTGGGGGCTTTGTTTATAATCTTTTCCGGAAGCTGGAGAAA
>JAUWOP010000005.1 GCA_030612045.1 Chloroflexota bacterium
AATAGTCTCCAAGCTAAGTGAAGATGAGTTGCAGGAAATCTTGAGGAGAGAGTACCTAAGGAGGCTTACCAGATATAAGTTGGCGGATGAGTCTTTTCGAGAGAAGTATGGCATGACCTTTGAGGAATTTGAGCGAGAAAATATCGTGGTTAAGAAAGACTTTTCATGGGAAGTGGAGTCTGATGCCCAAGAATGGGAGTTGGCTATTGATGGTATAAAAACCTGCCACGAAAAGCTAAAGGACCTTCAGATTGTAGGAAGTTAGCAAAAATGACTGAGGATGGGAAAATCTTGCTTCCGGAAGAAGTAGCCAAGAAACTGTAAGCCATTCCAGAGATTTGTCGTAATCGAAGATGGAGAGGGAGTTATCCTAAATCTGATAAGGATTCCTGATGCTGATGAGATTGCGAAGAGGGTTAAAAGCTCCGCTCCTCTCACCTTAGAGGAAATCTCTGAGGATGTCCATCAATATCGTAAAGAAAAGAGAACTGCGTGATAAAGGTTGGCCTGGACTTCTTGAATGGGGCTGAGGTGACGATTGTTCAGGCAGCAAATTCAAATGATCATGTTTTTGAGGTGACGGCGGATTAATACAGGATTAAAACGAGGGGGTTTATTATGTATTTTACAGTAACTTTGGAGCAGGGTGAGGATGGCTATATTGTAGCTGAGTGCCCTTCTCTCCCTGGTTGTATCAGCCAAGGAAGGTTTGAAGAAGAGGCTTTAGCCAACATCAGAGAGGCAATTGAACTCTGGTTAGAGGTTGAAGCTGAGAAGATAGCCAGGGGGATAGATAGTAGCAAGAAGATCTGCGAAGTAAGGGTTTAATGCCTGAGCTACCTCTGATTTCAAGGCAGGAGGCATTGAAGGCTTTTGAAAAGGCGGGGTGGAGCTATATGCGCAGGAAAGGGAGTCATATGGTGATGATCAAGTCAGGGATGCCGGTTAATCTTTCAATTCCTGATCATAAAGAATTAGACCGTGGCACCCTTCGAAAGCTCGTTCGGCTTTCTGGTCTTACTGTAGAGGAATTTGTTGATTTGTTCTGAAAATAGTCTCATCCCCACATCTGTCATTGCGAGGAGCGTTCCCACATCTGTCATTGCGAGGCACGCCCCCATAATCTGTCATTGCGAGGCACGCAGTGCCGAAGCAATCTCGGTGGTGGGAGTAACGATGAGATTGCTTCGCTTCGCTCGCAATGACAGGGGGAAAGGGCTCGCAATGACAACCTATTTTCATGGTTCGTTGGTGGGCAACCGCCTATGAGTGTTTGTTTGGTAAGTAGGTGTGGCTTCTGTAGCCACTTAGCTATGACATATTTAAGGACAAGGAGGATTTCACCATGAAAAACCTCAAACTAATCGGGAAGGTGATGGCAGTTCTAGTTATTGCGGCACTATTGGCATCCTTCCTTTTGCCCGCCGACTATTCCAATACTAACTTCACTTTTAGCAATCAGAAACAAGCTTAACGCGGAGGTTTAATATGCAAACATTATTGCAATATAAGAGAAGGATATTTGATGACCTGAACTATCTGCCCGAAGATAAATTGGCAGAAGTTGAGGATTTCGTGAGTTTCCTGAAGGCAAAATACAGGAGAGAAAAGAAAAACATCATTTCTTTAGAGGGGCTTTGGAGTGGAGTAGAGCTTGGAGAAGATGAAATAAAGAATATTCGCAGGAAATCCTGGGAAAACTTGCTGAGGAAGGAGATCTGATGCGAATAGAGTTTGTTGAGTTTATAGAGTTCATAGAGTTTGCAGGGTTGGTGGGGAACCCAACAAACTCAATAAACCCAAAGAACTCAGATGAAGTGATGTCAGAATCTGAAAGTGTCGAAACTATCTGGTAAGGTAACACCAAAGTAGTAGGGTGGGTGTAGCATAGCGAAACCCACCACCCAAGCACATCGTAGCCAGAATGTGGGTTTCACACACCCTAGAAAATCTGTCACAAGGGTAAGGGAGGTAGCAATGGAAATAGCCCCTGGAGTAGAGGTTAATGAAAGAATCTCTTTTGGGAAGCCTGTTATAAAGGGAGCTAGAGTCCCTGTCGAGTTGGTACTTGGGAAACTGGCTGGGGGGATGGGTTTTGAAGAAGTCATGAGAGAATACGAGATTACCCTTGAGAATATACTCGCTGCTTTGGATTATGCCTCGAAAGTGGAACCCATTGTGGCATAATCATAGTCAGGTTCCCCAATGAGATGTCAACAGAGAGAATCAACGAAGGTAACCGTTCACTCGCCCATTTGTCATGCTGAATTTATTTCAGCATCTCTGGTCGTGAGATTCCGAAACAAGTTCGGAATGACATTATGGCGAGGAATCCAACTGCCCACAATGATGCATGGTGAACGGTTACCAACGAAGAGGTTTACAAGTGTTTAAACGGAATAGAAAATGAAGAAATGAGTAGAAATCTAATTGTCATCTCACCAGGAGAAGGTTAGAATAAGGAGAAGGAGGATTTCACCATGAAAAACCTCAAACCAATCGGGAAGGTGATGGGAGTTTTGCTTATTGTTACCCTGGTGGCAACGACGCTCTCTTTTGGTGACTTTGGGAATCAAAGCTAAGCCTTAGCCCAAGAAGTGGTGGTTAACTTCCCCGACACGAATCTGGAAGCGGTTATCCGTGAGGCGATAGGAAAGCCCGAAGGAGATATTTATCAATCCGACCTTGAAGGGCTCACCAAGTTCAGTGCTGAATATAAAGGCATCGCCAACCTCTCGGGACTGGAATACTGCACTAACCTTGTCCGGCTTCGTGGAAATAGTTGGACTGTGGATTTGTTGTAGCACTTGAACAAGGCGGATTTAGAGAGGTGATAGCATAGCAAAGAAATCCAAACCGACTGGAGCTGAAAACTATCGTCACGACGAACTAATGCGCGATAGAGCCATTCAAATCTTCATGTACCTCAAGGAATTGGCACTGCTCAAGACCAAAATCACCAGGGATTTGTCCAGTTATGACGAGGTAATATGGTTTCATCAGGTACCCGAATACAAAGGTTGCTTCTCTGTATTGTCTTCTGAATCGGGTGAAAGGCAAGATGGAGTATGGCTTGAAATCCAAAGACCCAGGGAACCCCAAAAACCGAATGTACCACCTTCTTGTCTGAGATGGCTTGATGATAGTTCCGATACTGACCCTCTGGTTGAGCCACGCTTGAGAGACAAGATAGCAACAAATGATAGTTCAACACGAGATTCCAGCTTGAACCCGCAATCTCAGGGCACACTATTCCCCGATCAATTCGAACGACTCACTAGCTATCCAGAAATATCGCAGGAATGGGAGCGCTACATTCAAGATAAATGGCTTCCCTGGTCTGAAACATACAAGCGCTGGAAAACTGCCAATAACCTCTACTTTCAACTTTTCTCCATCTATCAGCAGCTAGAGAAGCTCGGTGAGCGCTATGAGCTTCTACTTGGTTTGGGACTTCTAACCTGGGAAACGCCGAATAATCAGCACATTAAGCGGCATATGATCGTAGGAGACGCCTACCTTACCTTCGATGCCAATCGAGCCAGGTTTGAGTTACAGGGAGCACCGAATGGTATTAAGCTTCGCTTTGAAACTGAAATGGTTGATCAGAGCGATCTCCCACCGCTAGATCAACAGAAAGAAATCGAAGCCCTGTTAGATTCAATCCAGGAATCACCGTGGGACAAGGATGAACTTAATAAAGTCTTGCGAGGCTGGATTCAATCAATGAGGCCAGATGGGATATACTCTGACTCCCTGATTCCTCCGGAGAAATGCACAGATATACCTACTGTTACCTTCGCTCCCGCAATAATACTTCGGGAACGCACCCAGCGAAGTCAGGTCCAATGTTTTGCCAACATCGCCGAGCAGATTAGTAGCGGTGGCAACATTCCCTCGGGAGTACAGCTCCTCTGCGAAATATCTGAGAATACTCCCGAACTTGATGACGATGAGAGAGGGGCAGATAGTGGAAAGCCTATAGACAATACTCTTTACCTCCCACTACCCGTAAATGAAGAGCAGAGGCAAATTGTTAATCAAATCAGAAATCGCCGCGGAATCCTGGTGCAGGGACCGCCAGGCACTGGTAAAAGCCACACAATCGCCAACCTAATCTGTCACCTGCTTGCCCAGGGTAAGAGAGTCTTGGTTACCAGCCAAACGCCTCGTGCACTCAGGGTATTGAAGAACAAAATACCCGACGAGGTAGCGGCTTTGTGCGTTACCCTTTTGGGGAATGATAAGGCTGCCCGTGATGAGCTTGAGGGGTCTGTCCAGAACATCAACCAAAAATATTCTGTATGGAATCGGGTTAGAAGCCAAGAAGAAATAACCTCCCTTAAATCGCATTTGTTTGAAACACAGAAGAATATAGCTGATAAAAATCGGCTCTTAAGAGAGCAGCGAGAGATAGAGACCTACCAGCACCAAGTAGCCGATGGAAGCTATAGTGGCACGGCTCAACAAATCGCCCAGCAGATTAAGGAGGACCAGAACAAATTCAGTTGGATAGCTGATGATATAGAGGAGAATGAGCCCAGAACTTTATCAAGCTCAGAATTCGCGGAACTGGTGAAGTTATACAGGGAGTTACCCGATGAATATTGTGCAGAGTTGCAGCAGAAAATAGTTAGCCGAGAGAATGTGCCAGATATCGCCAGTTTTGTCAAAATGGTAACCGATGAGAAGGCAGCCAAACAAAATCTCGAGGTGCATAGCTCTCGGCATCAATCGTTTCGCTTTCGCATCCTGGAACAACTGCCGGACGACGATATAAGCTCATTGCGCAGTTCTATATCCGCCCTGATTGCTGCAAGAGGTAGCATCAAGAACAGATTTGCATGGGTTCCCCAAGCTGTATCAGACATATTAACTGACAATGATACACCATGGAAAGAACTTCACGACTCCGTGGTAACCCATTTGAGCAGCTTACATGAAAAGGCTACCGTCACTCAAACAGCTAATGTAGAATTCTCGAATTCTCTGAACAGGAAAATACTCCGAGCCAATGCCCATGACCTGCTAGAACACTTACAAAAAGGTGGGAAAGTGGGACGGGGTCCCTTCGCTCCACAGGTGGTAAAACGAACTCGCTATATAAGAGACAGGGTGCAAATAAATGGGCGACCATGTTCTCAGACGAAAGAAAACCTCAGGCTTCTTGTTGCTTACTTAGGCTTACTTGATGAAATTGACCTCCTCTGGTCACTGTTTGAGGGGATAGACAAAAGGGAAGAAGTCTCCCTACCAATGCAGGTAGGATACCTTGAGGAGCGTCGCGAGGCTCTTGCGGCAGTACTTGGACTTGAAAGCTATCTGGAAACTGCGAAAGCCAGCGTAAGGACTGCTCAGGGGCTGGCAGAGCCTCCTTGGAATGATAGGGGGGCAATCGAGGAAATAATTCTTGACCTTGAAGCCGCAGAGAACGAGCATACTCTCCAGCGTGCCAGTTCTGCGATTGAAGACAGCATTCAAAAAGTCCGCATCATGCAATACAGTTCCAGAGCACATAGCTTGAACCAGGAGTTTCTCACCGCTCTGGAGGAGCGCAATGCTGAAGCATGGGCAAGATGCTTTGATAAGCTCGAGACTCTGGAACGAGATCGCAAGCGCCTGTCTAAACGCAATGAGCTTCAGGAGCGGCTGAGTAAAGCCGTACCGAAACTCGCAGGGCAATTACAGAGCACATTTACTGATAATACATGGGAGCAACGGGCAAGAGACTTTGAAGCGGCTTGGTTGTGGAAACAAGCTGATAACTGGCTAAATAAGTTTAACTGGGAGCACGACAAGGGAGAACTTGAAACAGAATTGCAACGGCTTTCTGAGGATGAACAAAGGACAATTTCCCAGCTTGCCGCAGCAAAAGCTTGGGAGAACTGCCTGCAAAGCATGACAGAGCACCAGCGAACTAACCTTATTGCTTGGGCGAAAGCTATAAAGAGAGGTGGTAAGTGGATCGGGAAATACGCCCTAAAATACCGCAGAGAGGCACAACAGTATATGGATGAATGTAAGGGGGCGATACCAGTATGGGTTATGCCTCTTTATCGGGTATTCGAGACGGTAAACCCTGAACCTGAAGCCTTTGATGTCATAATCGTAGATGAGGCAAGCCAGACCGGCCCAGAAGGGCTGGTCATCCAGTACCTGGCGAAACAGTGTATTGTAGTTGGTGATAATAAACAGATAAGTCCTGCAGCGGTGGGTGTTGACCTGGGTGAGGTGGGCATGTTGATCAAAAAGTACCTTGATGATATTCCGTTCAAAAACTTATATGACCCGCGAACCAGCCTTTTTGATCAGGCAGAAATTCGGTTCAGAGGCAGGATTGTACTACGGGAGCACTTCCGTTGCGTGCCGGAGATAATCCAGTTTTCCAATGATTTATGCTACAAAGCAACACCGTTGAAGCCTTTGCGTCAATACCCACCAGAGAGGCTTGAGCCAATAATAGTGCGACACATAAAGAATGGCTTCCGTGAGGGAGGCAGCGGTCGAGCCATAAATCGTCCTGAAGCCGATGCATTGGTTAATACCATCGTGGAATCCTGCTCGCTAAAAGAGTATGCGGATAAGACCATGGGAGTCATATCCCTTCAGGGCGAGGCTCAAGCCAAATACATTGAAAGCAAGCTGCTTACCCGTCTGAGTCCTACTGAACTGGAAAGACGCAAGATAGTTTGCGGTGATGCCTATGCTTTCCAGGGTGATGAGCGCGATGTCATTTTCATGAGTATGGTAGCAGCTCCAAACGAGAGAATAGGGCGTTGGTGAGAGAGGACGACCAAAGACGCTTCAATGTGGCTGCCAGCAGGGCTAAAGATCAGGCAGTCTTATTCCACACCGCAACTTTAAACGATTTGAACCCTGACGGTATGCGTCACAAGCTACTGAAGTACTATTTGAATCCTGGGGTAAAGCAAAACCCCGTAGACGGTATTGATTTGAATGAACTCCGTGGGCTAGCGCGTACCATTAAAAGGAACCTCGAAAATCATCCAAAACCTTTTGGCAGTTGGTTTGAGGTAGACGTGTATATTCAGATTGCGGATCGCGGTTTCCGAGTTATCCCCCAATATCCGGTTGCCGGCTATCGCATTGACATGGTCGTTGAAGGAGCAAGTAGCCAACTTGCGGTAGAGTGTTATGGTGATGAATGGCATGGAATTGAACAATATGAAAGGGATGTGTTTCGCCAGCGCGTATTGGAACGGTGTGGCTGGAGGTTCTGTATAATTTGGGGGAGTGAATACTATCGGGATCCCGAAGGTTCCCTAGAGTCTCTTTGGATGACATTGTCCGAAATGGGCGTTCAACCTCTATCTGACACTGGATTCAGTGAGGAGAACTTATCAAAACACGAGCAACACAGTATGGTTGAAGATATTGGAGGAAGTTATCGGTCAGGCAATGGAATCGGGCTAGCGGATATCACAGCCATAGGAGAAGAGAGAGAAGCAATATGGCAAACACCAACGCTACCAGATAGCCTCGTTCAACAACCGCAGGAGCAAGAACCGAAAGGGGAGCTCCCAAGAAAAATGAGAATAGAGAGCGATACTTTTGATATTCACAATCAATACGAGATTTTAGTTAATGTAGCGGAGTGGCTTATTAGAAAGGAGAAGTTGAAGCCGTCAGATTGTCCAGTTGCGGCAGGTTATAAAAGAAATCTTGTCAATAAAGAGCCTAAATACAAAAATGGTGACCGATTTAGAGGACCAAAGCAGCTTTCAAACGGTCTATGGATTGAAACACATTGGAAGATAGCCGATTGTATACACAATGCAAGGCGTTTATTGGAAAGATTTGGTTATTCAGGTCAAATATTAGAGGTCAGGCTGTCTAAAAAGCCCTAAAAAGGCGATTTTCTGAAGCTAACCATAGATTTAGATTCAAGAAACTAAAAGGGGGAAGCTATTTCAAAAAAGCAGGAAAGGACCCTGCTGAAATTGCTAGAAGACTGCGTTTGGAAGTAGTGGAGAAGAAGTGTCCCTCATTCAGAAAATTCAGGGAACTCGTTCGGAATTAGGGATGTTTCTTGAGGAGAATCGCTGATGTTAAACCAGGGCACAATATATACAGTGGGACATAGCAATATTGAGTTTGAAAAATTATTGAACTTGCTGAACGGCATCGAGGCGGTGGTGGATGTGAGGAGTGTCCCATTTAGTAAGTATGCCCCCCAGTTCAGCAGGGATAATCTAAGAGAAAAGCTCACAGACGCTGGAATTGAATACATCTTTATGGAGGATAAACACATAGGGAATATCCTCGGCGGGAGACCGAAAGATGAAGATTGCTATGAGAATGGGAAGGTCATTTACGCGAAGGTAGAGGAGAAGGTCTGGTACCAGCAGGGAATCGCATCGCTAGTCGAGCTGGCGAGTAAAAAAAGGCAGCAATAATGTGTAGCGAAGAAGACCCGCATAAGTGTCATCGGCATCACCTGATTGCTCAAAGCCTGTTAAAAACGGGTATGGTCGTCTTTCATATGAGAGTAGACGGAACATTGGAAAAAGCAGAAAGGGAAGCCAGTCCAGCTCAGACTAGGTGGTTAGGCTGAAGCCACTGAAGTGGGTTTGTTGGGTTTGTTGGGTTCTCCACCCCCCTCCAACTCCATGAACTCTATAACCCAACAAACTCTATGAGCTCATCTGACTATCATGAAGATTTATACCATCGGTTTCACCCAAAAGAGTGCCCGGCAGTTCTTCGATACGCTCAGGAGAAACGGTATCAGCCAGGTAGTGGATATCAGGCTTAATAATACCTCTCAGCTCGCCGGATTCACGAAAAAAGACGACCTGGCGTATTTTTTGAAAGCACTGTGCGGCGTAGACTATTATCATTTGGAATTTCTGGCGCCGACGAAGGAAATCAGGGTCCAGTATGCCAGGAGCAAGGACTGGGATGTCTACACCCAGGAATATATGGCGCTTCTGGAGAGCAGGGATGTCCTGAGCAGACTTGAGCGATCGTTCTTTGAGAGAGAAACTTGTTTCCTTTGCAGCGAAGCATCGGCAGAGCACTGCCACAGGAGACTGTTGGCAGAATATTTGAAGACTCACTGGGAAGGTATTGAGGTGGTGCATCTATGAAGAGAGAGATAAGGGATGATTACGGAAAGCACTTTAACATGGCATTAGCGTATCAGACACTACAAAAATACTTTGGTCATACTTCATTCCTTCCTCTTCAAGAGGATGTCATCAAGGATATTCTGCTGAAAAATGATGTTTTTGTCCTCATGCCAACAGGTGGCGGTAAATCCTTGTGCTATCAATTGCCCGCCCTTCTTTTAGACGGTGTAACAATTGTCGTCTCGCCGCTTATCGCCTTAATGAAAGACCAGGTCGATGGGCTGAAAGCAAATGGGGTCGATGCCGCCTATATCAACAGCTCACTGAGTTTTGATAAGATACAAACTATAAAGTCGAAATTGCTGGAGAACCGAATCAGCATCCTTTATGTGGCTCCCGAAAGAATAATGCTGCCGGACTTCCTATCATTTTTACAGCGTTTGAATATCAGCTTGATTGCCATTGATGAAGCCCATTGCATCTCCGAGTGGGGGCATGATTTTAGACCCGAATATCGCCAGTTGAAATCGCTTAAGGAGCATTTCCCTCAAATCCCTTTGGTTGCCCTGACAGCAACCGCTATTCCCGAGGTACAAAAGGATATCATAACACAGCTAAAGCTAGCCGATCCAAAGATATATAAAGCAAGTTTCGACCGGGAGAATCTATTCTACCAGGTTAAACCAAAGGATAATGCCTATCATCAATTATGGGAGTATCTAAAGAACCATAAGAGGGATTCGGGGATAATATACTGTTTCAGCCGCAAATCCACCGACGATTTATCAAGTAAACTTCGAGAAGATGGCTATCGTGCCTTGCCCTACCATGCCGGGTTGGATTCTGATTTAAGGACTGAGACGCAGGATAAATTTCGTAAAGACGATATTGAGATAATCGTGGCAACAATAGCCTTTGGAATGGGGATAGATAAGCCAAATATACGCTTTGTGATCCACTACGATTTGCCGAGGAACCTTGAAGGTTATTATCAGGAAACGGGTAGGGCAGGAAGGGACGGACTTGAAAGCGATTGCATTCTCTTCTTCAGCTATGGTGATAAGGTAAAAATAGAATATTTTATCGGGCAGAAAGAGGATGAAACAGAAAAGCGAATTGCATATGACAAATTACAGGATATGCTCAATTTTTGTGAAGGTAGAACATGTCGCCGAAAAACCTTACTGAATTATTTCGGTGAAGTGTATCACGAAACGAATTGCGGGAAATGCGATAATTGCCTGGAGCCGAAGGAAACGGTTGACGGAACCATTATCGCCCAAAAGATCATATCGTGCGTTTCTCGGATTAAAGAAAGATTTGGAGTAAATCACATCGTTGATATCTTGTGTGGCTCAAGGAGTCAAAGGCTAATTCGCAATCGGCATGATACTTTGACCACCTACGGCATCGGCAAAGAATATACCAGGAAGCAATGGCAGGCTTTTATCAGGGAACTTGTTCAACTCGGTTACTTGCGATTGGATGGTGACAGATACCCCATCGTAAAACTAAGTGAAAAGAGTCATGGTATCTTATCCGAAAAAGAAATGGTTCTCTTGACCAAACCGGCAGAGGAAGTTCAGATAGCACAAAAATATTTTGATGAGAGCTTCGATCGAGAGCTATTTGAAAATTTAAGGGGTTTGAGGAAAAGACTTGCTGATGCGGAGGGTATGCCACCGTATATTATCTTTCATGATTCGACTTTGAAGGCGATGGCAAGTCATTTCCCGCAAAACCTATCGGATTTTCAGAGGATGGACGGCGTTGGCGAGAGCAAATTAGAGAAATACGGGGAATTATTTGTAGAAGAAATCAGGGGTTATTGCAAGGAACGCAACATCGAACCAAAACCGACCAGCGTACATAGCTATCTCGCCAAAACAACAACATCTACGCTGCAAGAAACGCTAGAACTTTACAAACAAGATTTAACGATTGAGGAAATCGCCCGGAAAAGAAACCTGGCAATAAGCACGATAGCATCACACATCGAAAAGCTAATTTTATCAGGCGAAGAAATTTCCATTGATAAATTCGTTGATATTGATAAGCAAAAACAGATTGTAAGGGAGCTCTCGATTCCGGGCAGTAAGAGATGGGCATCTATAAAAGAAAGGCTGGGCGATGATTACACTTATGAAGAAATACGCCTGGTAAGCGCCTATAATTATGTAAGAAGCGCTGCGGCAGAGCTTATTTGAAGGGAGGAATCCGCCATCGAGCTTTTAAAGAGATGCTTCAAAACTCACAACAATTAGCAAGAACACCATAGTATGCTCTGCAGGGGGTATGATGGAATCAGCAAGGGAGATTATGCTCCCCGGAACAGCAATGCTCTCGTTTAGATAGAGTCTATTCTAATTGAAAAATGAGCCTGAAGGATAGTGGCAGCAGTAATAATCCCTCCTTTCTTTGTGGAGAGTTGTGGATATGGGGATAAAAGAAAGGAAGCAGCTTCAGGCAACCCGCTTATCAAAATCTTGAGATCTGTTGAAAGAAATTGGAACGAGCCTTCACCATCCTTTCTGCAAATTCATTATCACTCATTTGACTGGCGACTGCTTCCAGACTTTCAAAAATAATGCCGGGACGCAGGCAGTTCTCAGCTTCGAACAACAATTTCAGCTTTTCTACGCTTGTTGGGGACATTGTCATCTCTAACCTTGCTCATTCTTTGCTGGGGATGAAAACATCCCCCCTTGAGCCAGTTAGAATTTTCATGGTAGCGTGGGGGCTTGTCCCCCACCCCTGCCGAGGATAAACCTCGGCGCTACGATAACCGGATAAACCTCGGCGCTACAATGGCTATCGGCGCTACAATAGCTAATCATAAGAAGAGACTATCCTATTCTAAAGTTTCCGAGAGCACTAAAGGTATTGGAAGAGACTGATGTTTCTCTCAGTCCGCGCAAAGTGATATACTTCCTGTAAGGAAGATATTGATGGCAGGGAAAAAACAACCAAGATTTCTGATAACTAATGATGATGGTATATACGCCCCAGGGATATGGGTATTGGCAGAGAATCTAAAACAGGTGGGTAAGGTAGTGATTGTGGCGCCAGATCGAGAGCAGAGTGCTATAGGTACTGCTATTACGCTACACCAGCCCTTGAGGCTTAAAGAGATAGAGCCATTAGTAAAAGGGGTGAAAGCCTATTCTGTAGAAGGCACTCCCTCTGATAGCATCATCCTAGCGTTGCAGCTTCTACTACGCAACAAGGTTGATATGGTATTCTCCGGTATCAATGAGGGGGCTAATCTGGGCGACGATGTGCTCCTCTCAGGAACAGTAGGTGGGGCAATGCAAGGTTATCTTCATGGTCTACCTGCTGTGGCAATCTCGGTAAACGCCTGGGAGAATGTGCATTTTGAGGCAGCTGCCATATTAGGCGTCATACTAGCAAGAAAACTGCTCTCCTCTCCCCCAAGTGTGAACATCGCGAAAAAGAGAATATTACTTAATGTGAATCTTCCCAACCTGCCAGTTGGAGGAATAAGAGGGATAGAGATTACTCACTTGGCTGGTAGAAGCTACTTTGACTTGATAAAGAAAGGGCACGATGGGAAGCGGGATTACTACTGGATTGTACGGGGAACACCCCTATGGGAAGTAGAAGAGGGGACTGATGCAAAGGTAGTGCAGGATGGAAGGATATCCATCACACCTATCCATAGCGATCTAAGCCTCCGAGAGAACAACGAGCTACTCTACAGTGTATCCTCAGAGATATTCAGAGAGTTGAGGGACGCAGGTCGATAGCTCCCCATTTATCGTGGTCAAGCTGTACACAAATTGCCTTCGGCAACCTTTTCTAATCACAAGATAATAAGAAGAGTCTTTCCCATCCTGGCTATTGCACTTTTCACTTCCATGTTGGGGGTAGGAATTATTGCTCCCCTCTTGCCTATTTATGCTGAGAGCATGGGAGCTACCATATTGTGGATAGCTGTAATCTCTGCTAGTTTCTCTCTATCTCGTGCTATCTTCATGCCATTTATTGGTAGGGCATCTGATAAAAGAGGCAGAAAGGTTTTCCTTTGTGTTGGGCTCTTCGCTTATACAGTAATTTCCCTGGGATATATATGGGCAAGCCAGCCTCTGGAGTTGACCATAGTCCGACTACTACACGGTAGCGCTGCTGGCATGATTATCCCTATTGCACAAGCTTATATCGGTGACCTTGCCCCGGAGGGTGAGGAGGGAACATGGATGGGTTATTTCAATGCTACCTTCTTCGCTGGGTTTGGGTGTGGTCCTCTCATAGGTGGGGCACTAACTGACTATTTTGGTATGGATACTGCCTTTTATACTATGGGTGTGCTCAACCTGCTTGCCTTCATCCTGGTATTCCTTTTCCTTCCTGATGTACATCCCAAGGAGAGAAGGGGGTGTAGCCCACGGCCTTCCTTCCGAGAAATGGGGAAAAGTAGCATGATAAAAGTGTTGCTCAGCTTTCGTTTCACGAATGCTATGGGGCGGGGAGCCTTCATCACTTTTCTTCCCATACTTGCAGCTTTTTCTCTGGGACTAACCGCCGCTCAGATAGGAGTAGCTCTAGCACTCAATATCCTTGTGGCAGCATCGCTTCAGCCACTCTGTGGCAGGTTAGCAGATAAGTTTAGCAGAAGAAAACTGGTGGTCATAGGAAATCTAATTGACACTATGACGCTTGGTATGATTCCCTTGGTGCAAAACTTCTCTCAATTGCTGGCTCTATGTATAGTTGGTAGTGTTGCTAAAGCACTTTCTATCCCTGCAGCCTCAGCATTAACAGTAGAAGAGGGCAAGAGGTTCGGTATGGGATCCACCATGGGAGTATTCACTATGGCAATGAGCCTGGGTATGGCAGCATCCGTTATAAATGGTGGAGTAGCAGAACTCGGTGGATTAGATTCCGCTTTTTATTTTGGGGCTGGCATAGAGGCTCTAGGAACAGGACTGTTTATCTGGTTCACTAGGTGATATTATCCCAAATATTACACACGGTTCCTAGTTGCGTGATATGCCCAAAATCTGTATGATTAGTGCTCCCTTAATGGGGAAGATGAGATAAACATGTACGAGGATACTATTGCAGCTATATCTACACCTATAGGAGAAGGGGGGATTGGCATCATCCGCCTTAGTGGGAAGAATTCTCAGCCTATTGCAGAGAAGCTATTTACTAGCAAGCTCTCCAACCATCATATCTCCTACGGACATATCATAGACCCTAATGATAACTCTATCATAGACGAAGTACTGGTCTCCTTCATGGCGGCACCTCATAGCTATACCCGTGAGGATGTGATAGAGATAAATTGCCACGGTGGACCTCTCCCTTTGCAGCATATTCTGGAGCTAACCCTGCGCTACGGAGCAAGACTAGCAGAACCTGGGGAGTTTACCCTGCGAGCTTTTCTCAATGGGAGGATAGACCTTGCCCAAGCTGAAGCAGTACTGGATGTAATTCGAGCCAGGACCCAATCCAGCCTGCGTGTAGCGATCCAGGGATTGGAAGGATATCTCTCAACAGAGGTCAAGAGAATTCGCTCTCAGTTAATGTCAGCCCTTTCCTATCTCACTGCTCGAATTGACTTTCCTGAAGACGAAATTGAACCTCAGGATATCCTGCAGTTGATGGCAGACTCCCTTCAGAACCTACAGCAACTCCTCAATACTGCCGACGCCGGGATAATCTACCGCCAAGGGGTAAGAATAGCTATTGTGGGGTGCCCTAATGTAGGAAAGTCTACCCTCCTCAACCATCTCCTTCAGCAAGATAGGGCTATTGTTGCTCCTACACCAGGAACTACACGGGATACGATTGAAGAAAGCGTAAACATCAGAGGAATACCTTTCGTATTAGTGGATACCGCAGGAATTCTTCATTCTAACGACCCTGTGGAATCTCTAGGTGTGGGGCGCAGTCGTAAGGCGATAGAACAGTCTGACCTGGTTCTTCTGGTACTTGATGTAAGCGAGCCAATGACTGATGCCGATAGAGAAATCATCTCCTATCTTCGGGGGAAAGCAGTGGTAGTAGCTGCCAATAAGTGTGACCTGCCGCATAGAACCGAGAACCTAAGTCTCCCTTGGGAAGCTATTATGACCTCTGCACTCACAGGAGAGGGAATCAGTATTCTGGAGGATAAGATTGCAGATACTGTGTTACAAGGTAAGGTGTTTGCCCCTGATACCCTTTTGGTAAGTAATACCCGACATAAAGATGCTCTGCAAAGGGCTAAATTATCCCTGGAGCAGGTGTTCTCTGATATCGAATCGGGTATCCCTGATGACTTTATTACCATCTCGCTCACTGAGGCAGTAAATGCTCTGGGAGAAATTACTGGAGAGACAATTCGAGAGGAGTTACTGGAGACTATTTTTGCTAACTTCTGTATCGGGAAATAGTTCCAAGCCTTCAAGATTCATTTCAGCTAATGAGTAAAAGATGTAGGAGTAAATTACA
Source organism: Chloroflexota bacterium (assembly GCA_030612045.1). Lineage (GTDB taxonomy): Bacteria > Chloroflexota > Dehalococcoidia > UBA2247 > JAUWOP01 > JAUWOP01. Next base: position 15,552 of record JAUWOP010000005.1, read on the forward strand.
GAGTACATATGGGCCAAGCATTATTGACAATCCCAATCCCAGCGTTTATTCTATTCGTGGGACCCCTTTTGATGCTGGGCTCTATGGTGAATGTTTATTCTGGAATTAAGGGAAGTGCTTAGAATATGAAACCTACTAGCAGGATTCTTGTCCCTGTGTGCGGTAACAGTGCTGACAGGGAAGCTGTTGAAATGGCGTGTAGACTTGCCAAAGGGAACAAGAGTGAAATACATTTGCTTTATGTAATTCAAGTAAAGCGGTCTTTACCACTTGATGCCAGAATGGAGCCGGAAACACAGAAAGGGGAGACAGTACTATATGCCGCTGAGAGTATTGCTGAGGAATTAGGACAGGAGGTGAAGACTGACCTGGTGCAGGCGCGTGAGGTGGGACCTGCAATCATAGAGGAGGCAAGGGAACGAGGTGTTGAACTCACTGTAATGGGAGTAAATTATAAAAGGCGGTTTGGTGAGTTTGACCTGGGAGAAGTAGTTCCATATGTGCTAAAAAATGCCCATTGCCGTATATTCTTAGTGCGCCAACCTTTTCCAGTCAAGTAATGATGAAAGTAGTTATTGTAGGGTGTGGCCGAGTAGGTGCACAGTTAGCAACAATGCTCGCTGCCGAGAATTATGATGTAACCATACTCGACATTAATCCTCATAGTTTGAGCAAGCTTGTCCCTACTTTTCAGGGAACTGCCTTACTAGGTGATGGAACAGATGAAGACTCCCTACGAAAGGCGGGAATAGAGGGAGCAGAAGCCTTCATAGCTTTAACAGGTGAAGACAACCACAATATTATGGCTGCCCAGATTGCGAAGCATATCTTCAAAATACCTCGAGTTATTTGTCGTATATATGACTCACAGCGAGGAGAGATTTACCAAGATCTAGGGCTGGAAACTGTAAGCCCCACTATAACCTTTGTCCAATCATTCAAGGATAAGCTGCAGCAAGGGTAATTTTCTCACTCGTAACGATAGATGATTCCATCACATGAGGAATGCCGTTTCTGTGAGTGTAAATGTTGCGAAAAGCTAAATGTTTATGGTATATAAATAGGCGCAGATATTTAGACCTGCCCAAGTTACGAAAAGACGAAAAAGGGAATGTAGAAAATGTATGTAATTATTGTGGGTAGTGGAAGATTGAGCCGCAGTCTGGCTAAGGCTTTGCTTGATGAGGAGCATGAGGTATTGATAATAGATAAGGATGAGGCAAAGGTATCGGCTATTGAAGAAGAGCTAGGTAGCATTTACCTCTTAGGAGATGGGTGTGAGGTAGATGTTCTAGAGGAAGCAGGTACCGATAGGGCGGATGTATTTATTGCTGTTACCGGGCACGACGAGGATAACCTCGTAGCCTGTCAGGTTGCCAAGCATAAATTTAATGTACCCCGTACTATTGCACAGGTTACTGATACCAAGAATGAGCATCTCTTTAAGATGCTAGAGGTAGATGTGACTGTCACTTCATTTGATATTATTCTCGAACATATAAAGAGGGAAATACCTATTCATCCCTTAACTCGGCTTGCCTTCTTTCCGGATACTGAGGTGGAGGTGGTGGAGCTCAAAATACCATCAGATGCTGCTAGCGTAAATAAGCGAATTGACGAGCTATCCCTCCCTTCAGAGAGCTGCGTATCTCTGATAGTCCGTAGTGGAGAAGATGCCAAAATAATGCCATCATCCGACTTCACCCTCCAGGCTGAAGACAAACTGGTAATCATAGCCAGAGGCACCCAATCTGACCTTGAAAAAAACCTGTGTGATACCTTTACTACTCCAGAAAAATGATAGTAAATATTGCTTATCTTGGGCCAGAAGGAACTTTTACTGAAGAGGCTGCGCTGCTTTATTATGGGCAGAGGTTGGAAGGCGGGAATCCCCTTGCAAATACAAACCTGATTCCTTTTCCCAGCATCTCGACAGTAGCCCAAGCTGTAGCTACCGGAATTGCTATTGAAGGAATCGTCCCCATTGAAAATAGCCTAGAGGGGTCTGTAACTGACACTCTCGATTTACTAATTCATGAGTCCAAAGAAGCTTTTGTCTTCCCTCTGCTTATTCGCCAGGAGATTGTACTCCCCATTGAACATTGCCTCTTGGTCAAACCGGGCACTCAGATTCAAGATATTAAAACTATCTTCTCTCACCCCCAGGCATTAGCGCAATGCCGCCACTTCTTGAAGCAGTTCCTGCCACAGTCTACAGAAAATGCCGCCCTCAGCACAGCTGCTGCAGTAAAGCAGATGCTCTTACAGCCAACATCTGCTGCTATTGGTACCAGGAGAGCAGCCTTTCTATATGGAGCGGAGATTCTAGCCAGGAGCATACAAGATCATTCTCCTAATGCCACCCGTTTTGTTATTCTTGCACATACTGACCACACCCCAACTTCCAATGACAAGACTTCACTTTGTTTCTCCTTCAGCGAGGACCGTCCCGGCTTGTTGTACGAAGTACTTAAGGAGTTTGCTGAACATAGCATCAACCTTACCAAGGTAGAATCTCGTCCTTCTAGAGAGAGTCTGGGAAGATATATCTTTCTTATCGATATGAAGGGACATCGTCAGGACCCTTTAATCAGTGAAGTACTATCCATAGTGCAGTCTAAGACCGCTTTGTTCAAAATACTTGGCTCATATCCCTGCTTTAATCTTCAGCCTTTAGTTAAGGGTTCTCGGTCTAAGGGCTAATGACTAATGAGTAGCTTCTCTGGAGACCACAAGTGGATTTATCTCCATTAACCTCTCTCATTTTGGGACTACCTGCCTTCCGCCTCCTCATTCAGGAGTTGGAAGAGAGGAACACAAGCCAGCTAATAGTTCTTGATGCTGCTACCCCTTATCTGGTAGCAGCATTGTATCGCAGTCTGCAGCAGCGCGAGCATAGTGTGAGTACTACGAAATATGGAAAATGCATCCTCCTGGTTACTTCCTCCTCTACAAAGGCAGAGGAAATTAGCGAGCAACTTCGTAGCTGGTGCAGCAAAGACACGCATATACTACATTTAGCAGATAGAGGTCCCATCCCTCCCCTCTCTGTCTCCATCTTAAATCTTAAATCTCAAATTATAGTTACCTCTGCCCTGGCAATAGCACACAAGCTTCCTACCAAGACTGAGCTAGGTTTGGCATGTCGCTCTATTTCCGTAGGAATGTGTATTGAACCTGGGGAGTTACTCTACCTCTGGAGCACTATGGGTTATGAGATAAACAGCCCGAAGATGGAAGGGGGAAACCTCTCCATAGTTGAAGTGCCGGGCACAATGTGTCGGCGTGGAGGTATACTGGACATTTTCCCTTCCAATAGTGAATTGCCACTGCGATTAGAGTTCTGCGGGAATAAGATAGAAAGTATCCGATTCTTTGACCCCCAAACGCAGTGCTCCTTACGTCAGGTATCTTCATTCATTATAGCACCAGCGGTAGAACTCACGGGAGCAGCTACCCTCCTTGACTATTTACCCCAAGGCACTCTGGTAGTTTTGGACGACCTCCCAGAGATTGAAGGGGCAGTCATGGAACTGGAAGATTGGGCAGGTGATTCATGCCACAGGTTAGTTGAGCAGGATGGACTCTTTCCTGATAGCACCACCTCTCTTCCTACCTATTTTTCATGGAGAGAGTTAGAGACTCGTCTAAAGAAGGTAATCCCGCTCCTGATATTAGGTAAAGAGATTGAAGACATTGGAGGTGAGGTAGAGCATTCATTATTGCTATTTTCCTCTGCTCCTCTCCTTTTTTGTAATGCTCACACTAGAGGTGAGATGAGCCTCTATCTCAAACGATTACACCAGATGATTGAAGAGGGGTTTCGTCTGGTCATTGTTTCTCACCATAGTGCCAAGCTTGCCGAGATTCTCCAGGGAGGTAACATCGTGGTTATACCCCGACCGGCTCTGGGGCAATTGCCACAACCTAGCTCTCTAACCTTGATACAGGGCGACCTCCCCAGGGGGTGGATCATGGGTAGTCTAGCACTCTTTACTGATGCTGAGATTTTTGGATTCACCAAACAGAGGTGCCTTCTTAGGAAACATCAGGTGAAACAGTACACTGGTGTGGGCGTTACGAAAAGGCGTAAGCATTATGAGAAGCTGGAACTGAAGGTGGGAGACTATGTAGTGCATGTGGAACATGGAATTGCTCGCTTTGCAGGGGTAACCAGGATAACAGCGGATGATGTGGAGCGAGAGTACCTAGTGTTAGAGTATGCTGCAGGGGATAAGCTATATGTGCCTGCTGACCGCCTTGACCTCATTTCTCGCTATATTGGCTCCGGCGGATCCCATCCTCTACTAAGTCGCCTTGGCACCCAAGAGTGGCTTCACCTTAAACAGAAGGTGAAAGAATCTGCCAGGGAGAATGCACAGGAACTTTTGGCTCTTTATGCCACACGGGAGATCTCACCTGGTTATGCCTTCTCTCCAGATACTGTTTGGCAGCAAGAGCTTGAGGATTCCTTTCCCTATGTAGAGACAGATGGCCAGGTAGAGGCAGTGCGGCAAATTAAACGGGATATGGAGAAGCTTCATCCAATGGATAGACTGGTTTGTGGTGATGTGGGATATGGGAAAACTGAGGTCGCTGTGAGAGCTGCATTTAAGGCAGTGATGGATAGTAAGCAGGTAGCTATCCTGGTGCCCACTACGATACTGGCTCAGCAGCACTTCATTACCTTTAAACAGAGACTAAGCGCCTTTCCTGTAGTAATAGAAACTTTGAGCAGGTTTCGACCTGAGAATGAGCAGCGTTCAGTTATCGAGGGGCTGAAGATGGGGACAGTGGACATTTGCATTGGGACTCACCGCCTACTTCAGAAGGACGTAAGCTTTAATAATCTGGGGTTGATAATCATAGATGAAGAGCAGCGATTTGGAGTAGCCCACAAGGAGCAACTCAAACAGATGCGAAAAGAGGTAGATGTCCTTACCCTAAGTGCTACACCAATCCCTCGCACCCTTCATATGTCTCTAATAGGCGTCCGAGATATGAGCATTATGGAAACTCCTCCAGAGGAGCGTCTGCCGGTTAGTACCTTTGTGGGGAGATATGATGAACACCTGATTCGGAAGGCAATAATTCGTGAGCTGGAGCGCAATGGTCAAGTCTTCTTCGTTCATAACCGAGTTCAAAACATCACTTCGGTTGCCAATAGATTAAGAGAGATAGTGCCTGAGGCAAAGATAGCCATAGCACATGGACAGATGACAGGAGATGGAGGCACCCACCTGGAAAAAATGATGCTGGAATTCGTCCAGGGCAGAATAGATGTCCTGGTATGTACCACTATTATTGAATCAGGATTAGATATACCTAATGCCAATACCCTCATCGTTAATCAGTCTGATAGACTGGGATTAGCACAGTTGTATCAGCTGCGTGGCAGGGTAGGTCGAGGTACCAATCGTGCTTATGCCTATTTTCTGTATGATGGAGGACGCTATACTAAAAAGCTCACCCCCACAGCCCACAAGCGACTTGAAACTATATATGAGGCTGCCGAATTGGGTGCTGGCTTCTATATTGCGATGCGAGACCTGGAAATCAGAGGGGCAGGTAATTTGCTGGGTACAGAACAGAGCGGTCATATTGCTACAGTAGGGTTCGACCTCTATAATCAGATGCTGGTGGAGGCAGTGGAGGAACTGAAGATAGAGTCCGAGGGTGTAGAACCAGCTTCCACTCCCGTGCCTGCTCCTGTCATTGATTTATCCCTCTCAGCATATATCCCTGAGGAATATGTAGCTGACCTTGAGACGCGACTGGAGATTTATCGGCGTCTTTCTCGGTTGGCATCTCTCAAAGAAGTAGAAGCAATGAACGCAGAGCTTACTGATAGATTTGGAAGCCTACCTACTATGATGGAAAGTCTGCTTTATGTGGTAAGAATCAGAATTCTGGCATTGCAGAGGGGGGTAGAATCTGTCTTGGGAAAGAATGGCAGGATTGTAGTCCACTTCAGAGAGGGAGCAGAATTTGACAGTGGTAAATTGAGTCAGAAGTTTAAGGAGTGTGAGCGGTTACGGGAAAACGAAAATAGAGTAAAGGTCTTCCCTTCCATGATACAGATAGATACAAAGAGGTGGGCAAGCGCAGGCACTACAAAAAATGTGAGTGTTACGAAGAAGGGATGGCAGGAAGCCCTGGAGATGGTGCTAGAGAACTGACAGCTGCCAGTCATATAGAACGACATAATTAAATGCGCATACACTGGAATTAAACTCTAATCTCTAGTGTAGTGTAGTCGTAATAACTATACAGTTTGTCATTCCGTGCTTGACACGGAATCCATCCTTGGACCTTCTGGATTCCTGCTGGAGTTTACCCCGTACTTGATACGGGGCAGGAATGACATGGGGTGTCTATTGTCAAGTCATTTAGGAGACACTACACTAGGTTCTAAATCCTAAACAACACCCAAATCCAAATAACCAAAACTTGAGATAAATTCCCTAGCGTCCTCACGGGAGTGAGGACGGTTATTTGTTAGCATAGCGTCCACAGGAGTGACAATGCTATCAACTAACGCACCCTAAAGGATGCAGCTATGGCTGGTTTTGAGATTGAGCCTGCGATTGATAAAGCTTACTCCAAACAAGACTACTCCACAGATGACCACCCCTGCCAGATCCCAGTGATTGGAACTTACTCCCAGTACCGTCACCTCAGTTCCTAGCTTGAACAGTATCTTACCTGCCAATCCTATTCCACCACCTACAATGAGAGCTGTCATTGCCCCTACGGCGGTTACCTTGAGTTCCCTCTTATAAAACCCTGCAATCACCGGCAAGACTAGCCCACAAGTATACACCGTGTAAGCAAACATCAGAGAAGCAATGACCCCACCGAGAGCCAGGGCAATTGCCAGAGAGACGGCACCGAGGACCACAATTCCTACTCGTGTGAGAAGTATTGTGCTTTTCTCAGACATAGATGGGCGTAGGCGTCGGATAACATCTACATTCAAGATGGTGCTGGTGGTCAAGAGACAGGTGTCAGCCGAAGACATTACCGCCGCAAGTAAGGCAGCCAGGATTATCCCGAAGACTACAGGAGGCAAGAGTTCCTGCATCACCAAAGGAAATGCCTGCTCCGACATTGCTTCGGGGAAAAGCACTTTAGCTCCCATACCAACGAAGACAATACACAGGGCAAGAGGCACGAGAATAAGAGCCACCCAAAGGACGGCATTTCGGGCAGTCTTCTCATCTCGGGCACAGAATAGCCGCGAATACATATCAGGTCCTACCACATAAGTAGCACCTACAATAACAAGGAAAGTAACCAGTTGCAGAATATCAAATTGTGAACTCAGCGGAAAGCCAAAATAAGAGGAAGGGAGAGATTCTGTCAGCCCCCCAACGCCACCTAGCTTTATCACTAATACAATGACACCAACAAGGATGCCACCACAGATAATTCCTGCTTGGACTGTGTCGGTGCGTAAGATAGAGTATTGCCCCCCAATAACCGTATAGGTAACAAATATTGCAGCAGAGATAACCATCCAGAGTGAGACACTGCCTATATCCAGAACCCCCATTATTTTAGCTGCTGCCACTATTTGGCCAGCAATAATGCCGGTCCATGCTATCACGATAAGCAGAGAGGCAATCATCGCCACACGACTGTCATACTGCTTCTCTACCATCTCAGGGAGGGTGTACAATCCGAACCGCCTCACCTTTCGAGCTAAGAAAATGCCTAGAATCAGTAGTCCTATACTTCCTGCTAGAAGCCACCACATACCGGTGAGCCCCTGGGTGAAGCCCAGTCCTGACACTCCAATTACTGCTGAACCACCTAAGATAGTAGCAAGGAGGGACCCTATAATAAGCAAGGTAGTGCCCTTACGGTGGGCAACGAAGAAGCCGTCGGCATCCCTCGCTTTTTTGCGGTTGATTACTCCTATGGCAATCATCCCAGCGAGATAGAGAATAATGATAACGAGCTCCAGCATTTCGCTCTCCTTCCTATTTGATAATCACTCGCCCTGGTATCATTCTCGCGAAAATAGACTGATTCCTGCCTGCGCAGGAATGACATACTGTCGTGTCAAGCCTAAAGTGCCGCACTGATTATTTTAAATCCGCCAGTGCCATATAACATAGGGCAAATGGTCGCTATGCGTTTCACGGTTGACATGACAATACGCTATTTTCGGAATAAACACTCATGGGTGGCTGCCCACCAACGAACCATGAAAATAGGTTGTCATTGCGAGCCCTTTCTCTCTGTCATTGCGAGCGAAGCGAAGCAATCTCATCATCGCTCCCCCACCGAGATTGCTTCGGCACTGCGTGCCTCGCAATGACACATTATGGGGATGCTCCTCGCAATGACAGATGTGGGGGTCAGTCTATTTTCGAAGCAAACAAGATAGCTTAGGGTGACACAGGAAACACCTGAGTGCCTATACTATTTGTAAACCAATTTAGTAAGATATGTTGACATATCACGCAAAAAACCTCACTCCATAACGCTCACGGATATATTGCCACCCATGGTAATACTCTCCTCTCCTGCTTCATTACTGATAATCAGAGCTGCGCTTGTGTCTATACCTCTTGCTATCCCCATTTTTATGCCTTCTGGTGTGTTAGCTCTCACCTGCTTGCCTTGTTCATAGTGGATAGAAGACCATCTGGACTGAATTATCTCAAACTTATCTTTCTTGAGGAGATGATAGTTTTCCTCTAGCTGTTCGAGAGTGGTCTGGAGTAGCTTCAGCCGAGACACCTCAGTGCCTAGCTCCCTGGAGATGCTGGTAGCCTCTGTGGTGATATCACTAAGCTTAGAAGGGTCAAAATTGACATTCACACCCACACCCAAGATAACATACCCTATAGAATCTAATTCTCCACCGAACTCTACCAGAACACCCCCTACCTTCCTGTCATGCAACATGACTTCGTTGGGCCACTTAGGCTGTGCCCCCAGTCCGGTTAATCTCCGAATACCTTGTGCTGCGGAAAGAGCACCGATGATGGCAAAGCGTGGCAGGTACTGTGGCAGGATACTATCACGGAGAATAACAGAGAAAAGCACATTCTGTTTTTCGTGACATTTATGCTTCTCTTCCGTAACACTTACACTTTTCCTAATACTCATATCTGGTGAGACCCATGCCTTACCACAGCGTCCTTTCCCTCTAGTCTGCACCTCGCAGACAACTACAGTGCCTTCCCCTGCGCCACCTTCAGCCAGCTTTCTTGCTACATCATTAGTAGAGTCCATAACAGGCTGATAATAGATTCGTTTACCTATAGTAGTTGTACGAAGACCGCTCTGTATCAGCAGTGGTAAAAGCTTCTCAGGACAGGAGACAAGGCGATACCCTCGCTTGGGTACTGCCTCAATCTGGAATCCCTCATCCCGCAACAAATTAATCCTCTTCCACACTGCTGTGCGTGAGATGCCCATTTCCTGAGCTAAATCCTCACCTGAGCAATAGTCCCCTGTTTCCTGAAGCGCCTCTATAATACTGATATTACTTTCCCCTTTTGACATTCTCATATAATGGCATATTTTAACAGAGGGTCTCAGTATGTGTCAACTGAAATATATGATATGTTGACACATTTTCTCTGGCTGTTAATGCTTTCCCAAGCAGGAAGCAAAAGAAGGTTTCCCCTTGCCAAGAAATACCCCTTGATTTACACTTGGAAGGATTTAGAAAGGTAGGCGGGGGGAAATGAACTTTGTTAAGATGCAAGCCACAGGAAATGACTTTATCCTAGTTGATGCTGAACAGGAAAGAGACTGGGTAGTACTGGCACAGACAGTGTGTGACAGGCATTTTGGTATCGGTTCAGATGGGTTACTGGTGGTGCTGCCCTCTGATATAGCTGACCTCCGAATGCGGATGTTTAACCCCGATGGTTCCGAAGCTGAGGCATGTGGAAATGGTATAAGGTGTTTTGCTAAATATGCCATCGAGAATAAAGGAATACAACCACGGAATGGAGAATTGTGTGTGGAAACATCTGTGGGGGTGAGAAAGATTTATCCCTTCCTCAGTGGTAAAAGAGTGGATAAAATTCGGGTGGGTATGGGTATCCCCTACCTCAGTCCGGGTGAAATCCCTGTGTTGCTGGGGGAGAGAGATAAATTTGACATAACGCCTATACTGGATTATCCTGTGATAATAGGAGGCAGAAAGTTATCCCTGAGCCTTCTCTCTATAGGGAACCCGCATGCAGTTCATTTTATAGATGATTCGGTGGGCGACTTTCCTCTGATGGAACTAGGTCCAAAGGTGGAACATCATCCTGCATTTCCTCGACGGATTAACTTTGAGGTAGCTAATGTGGTGAGCAAAACTCAGGTGAAGGCACGAGTGTGGGAGCGTGGTGCCGGGGAGACGCTCTCATGCGGCAGTGGTGCCTGTGCTATTGCAGTTGCCTCCTTCCTTCACTGCTACACGGGAAACCAAACTGATATAATCCTGCCAGGGGGTGTCTTAACTATCGAGTGGGATGGAGAAGGAGAAGTCTTCCTCACAGGAGGTGCTGAGACGGTCTTCAGAGGGGAATGGCCCGATTAGTGATATTGAGTTACTAGGGAAAGTATTGTTCTTCCCCATAATCAATCATGCCAATTGTCATTGGCACTACGAAGGATTAAAATAAAGATAACCGTTCACCCGCATGTCATTCTGAAGAGCGAAGCGACGAAGAATCTAGAGACCCTTCGCGGAGTTTACCCTGAGCGCCTTGAGATTCTTCACGGAGCCTGTCCTGAGCCACATGTTGAGATTCCGAGCGAAGCGAGGAATGACATGGCGAAGGGTTCAGAATGACAGGAAACGAAGGGCTCAGGGTGATATATGAGGAGTGGGTGAACACTCACAAATAAAGATATCTTGTAGGGGAGGGGCTTGCCCCTCGTTGTGAGAGGTCACAAGGGTTATCCCTACTATCCGCCTATTTTTGTAATAATGACAGGGAGGAGAGGCCACAGGGTTAGGAAAAATGCAATTCTCTAAGCGTATTGAAAAACTACCCCCATATCTCTTCGTGGAGATTTCACGAAAAATTGCTGAAAAAAGGGCTAAGGGAGAAGATATAGTCAGTTTCGCTATAGGTGACCCTGATATGCCTACTCCACCTCATATCATTGAGCAACTATGCCGGGCAGCCCATGATTCAACAAATCATAGATACCCTGAGACTGAGGGGCTTATTGAATTCCGTCAGGCTATAGCTGAATGGTATAAAGGGCGCTTTAACCTCGAGTTGGATCCTGATAAGGAGATATTACCTCTCATTGGCTCAAAGGAAGGTATAGGACATATTGCCCTGTGCCTCATAGACCCAGGTGATATCGGTCTTGTACCTGACCCTGCCTACCCTGTATATGCAGTGAGCACTCTGCTTGCCGGCGGTGTCCCCTACTACCTCCCCTTAACTGAAGAACAGGACTTTCTACCTGCTCTGGAGCAAATTCCCTCTGAGGTAGCCCAGCAGGCTAAGGTTTTGTGGATAAACTATCCTAATAATCCTACCGCTGCTGTAGCAGGATTAGATTTTTTTGAGAGGGTGGTTGCCTTTGCCAAGAAGCATGACATTGCAGTGTGTCATGATGCACCCTATACTGAGATTGCTTTTGATGGCTATCGTCCTGTCAGTTTCTTACAGGCACAGGGAGCTAGAGAAGTGGGGGTGGAGTTTCATTCACTCTCCAAAAGTTATAATATGACAGGATGGCGAGTGGGAATGATGGTGGGCAATGCAGCGATGGTGAATGCCCTCATGCGTGTTAAGTCGAACTTGGACTCAGGGATACCCCAGGCGATTCAACAGGCTGCTATAGTAGCGCTTCAATCCTCTCAGGAGTGTATTCAAGAGCACAACGCAATATATCAACAAAGGCGTGACCGTATTCTCGAGGTACTCTCCAGGATAGGCTTGAAGGTGATTCCACCACAGGCAAGCCTATATTTGTGGGTAAAGGTCCCTCCTGGACACACTTCGACAACATTTGCCACTCTGCTGTTGGAGGAGGCAGGGGTAGTAGTCACTCCAGGTATAGGGTATGGTAAGCATGGGGAGGGCTATATCAGGTTGTCTCTTACCCTTCCTGATGACCGCATGGAGTTGGGATTGGAACGTCTGCTGAATTGCACTAGTATTCAAGTCTAAGGTTGACTAAAATTAGTCAACCTACCCCAAACAGGGAGATAACATCAGAGATAGTGTAAGTATTGCAAAAAAGGTAGAAAATCAGTCCCCTGTGGAACGAGCTTTACTTGTTGGAGTGGGCTTGAAGGGAACAAAGAACCGCTGGAGCATCGAGAGCTCCATCAACGAGTTGGTGCAATTGGCTCACACTGCTGGAGCTGAGGTGGTGGGTCAGATAATCCAGCAATTGGAAAGACCTGCTGTCGCCTACTATGTAGGGTCAGGTAAGCTCAAAGAGCTGGTAGCTCTCAGAGACCAGCTTGAGTATGAGGTGGTCATCTTTGATGACGAACTTTCTCCCCGGCAGCAGCAAAATCTGGAAAATGCCCTTCAGGTAAAGATTGTTGACCGCACTACCCTAATTTTGGACATCTTCGCCTGCCATGCTCATACCAAGGAGGGACAGTTACAGGTGGAGCTGGCACAGCACCAGTATCTCTTCTCCCATCTTCCAGGAAGGTGGACTCATCTGGAGAGATTGGGAGGTGGGATTGGTACCAGGGGACCTGGTGAGTCTCAGATAGAAACTGACAGACGACTGATACGCTACAGAATTGGGCGGCTCAAGAGCCAAATCGAGGATGTACGGAAGCACCGTGCCCTCTATCGCAAGTCTCGTAAGAAGAGTGGGGTGCCAATTGTGGCATTGGTAGGCTACACTAATGCAGGGAAGAGTTCACTCCTCAATACCCTGAGCAATGCCGATGTGCTGGTAGAGGATAAGCTATTTGCCACGCTTGACCCAGTTACTCGTCGCTTAATGTTACCTGATGGGCAGCAGGTTCTGCTTACTGATACAGTAGGGTTTATTCGGAAGCTTCCTACTATAGTAGTGGCTGCCTTCAGAGCTACCCTGGAAGAACTCTCTGAGGCAAGTCTCCTGATTCATGTAGTGGATATTTCCCATAGAGAGGCTGCAGAGCAATATCAAGCGGTAGAAGACATATTGAATGAACTTAATCTCGCTAATAAGCCACAGATTACTGTGCTAAATAAGGCTGACCTGCTGTTAGAAAAAGAGGAATTTGAAGACCACTCCTACCTGGAGCGGATTCTTGCACAATCCGGGTTTGGAGGACAAAATAGGCAGGGTATGGTAATACTTTCAGCACTAAAAGGGTGGGGATTAGAATCCCTGCTCCACGAAGTCATGAAGCAGCTATCATCGGATGATATCCTGGCAGTTTAAGAAGTATAAATATTACGAAACAGGAGGAATATAGTTATGCCCCAAGTGAGAATCGTTACTGATAGTAGTAGTTGCTTACCTGAAGATGTGTTGCAACAGAACGATATTCATTTTACCCCGCTGAATTTGGTCTTTGGTGATACAATCTATCGTGACCAGAAGGAAATTAATACTGTGGAGTTCTGGAAGCTCTTCCATCAGGCAAGCGCAAGTGGGACAAAAGATAAGCTTCCCACTACCACTGCTGCTTCTGTCGGGGACTTTCGAGATATTTTCACTGACCTGAGCAAGACTACCGACAGCATAGTGTGTATTACTATCTCTTCAGGGCTGAGTGCTACATACGATTCAGCACTGCAGGCAAAAGAGCTAGCGCGGGATGAGCTACCAGGAGTGAATATTGAGATAGTAGATTCCCTCACTACTGGTGGGGCTCTGGGACTAATAGTACTTCGGGCGGCTCGAGCGGCAGCAGAGGGAAAGAGCCTGGAGGAGGTTACTACAGTAGCTAAGGAAATGGTCTTCCGGAGCCACTTTGTCGCTATGGTGGATACTCTCTACTATCTATCTAGGCTAGGACGTGCTCCTAAAGTAGTTGCCTGGGCAGGGGATATATTGAAGATGAAACCCCTGATTGGAATATCCGGGGGGGAAGGGACCGTTCAGACACGAGGAAGAGTAAGAACTGAGCCTAAAGCCATGATGCGCATGGTGGAGCTAATTGAGAAGCAGGTGGGAACTACTCCTGTGATAGCTATTGTTCATCACACTTTGGATGTTGAAAAGGGAGAGAGGCTCAAGGGGATGTTCTGTTCCCGTGTTGACTGCCGTGAGGTTTACCTTACCGAGTTCACTCCTGTGATGTGTACCCATACCGGGCCTTTAATGGGTATATCATTCCAGACATTGTAGAGAATATCCGGGGAGGAGATTAGTATGGCTAAAGCGTTGGATGGTCTTAAGGTATTAGATTTTACCAGAATGTATGCTGGTCCCTTTTGTACGATGTTGCTGGGTGAGTTAGGTGCTGAGGTTATCAAGGTTGAAATACCCGTTGGTGGAGATGCAGTAAGGACTACGCCTCCCCTCACAGAGGGAGGGGAAAGCCATATTTTTACTATATTAAATCGTGGCAAGAAAAGTATCACACTAAATCTAGGCTCTGAAAAGGGGTGCGAACTTGCTAGAGAGTTAGCCAAATGGGCAGATGTTGTGGTAGAGAACTTTACTCCTGGGGTAATGGATAGGCTTGGCTTGGGCTATGAGGAACTCAGGAAGGTTAACCCTCGGTTGATATTCGCTTCAATATCTGGATTTGGACACACAGGTCCCCGCAGCTCACAACCGGCATTCGACTTAGTTGCCCAGGCTATGGGAGGGTTAACAAGCGTTACTGGCTTTCCTCATGACCCTCCAACTAAGGCAGGACCAGCAATAGCAGACTTTAGCGGGGCTCTATACACCGTAATTTCTATTCTGGCTGCTTTACAATATAGATGGAAGACAGGCGAAGGGCAGATGGTCGATATTTCCTTGCAGGATTGCATATGGGCTCTTACTGCAATAGAACATCTTCCCTTCTATCTCTTGACAGGCAGAGCACCCCAGAGGCATGGTAATAGCCCTCCTGCACAGACTCCTTTTGGTATTTACCCAGCTAAGAATGGATATGTAGTAGTTGCCGTGGTTACAATTGGTCAGTGGGAAGGTTTTTTGAGAGTTGTTGGGAGAGAGGATTTAATTGGGGATGAGAGGTATTTTACTCAGGCACAGCGACTTAATTACAGGGATGAAATGGAGGCATTAGTAGAAGAGTGGACAAGAAAAAGAAGCGTAGAGGAGATATTGAATGAACTGGGTAATGCCTCTGTACCGTGTTCACCAGTTCCTGCCTTTGATGAAGTAGCTAATGACCCTCAGCTTGCATATCGGGGAATGACAACTGATGTTGAACAACTTATTTCGGGTAAGGTCAAAGTGCCGGGCTCCATTTTTAAGCTCTCCGAGACACCTGGGGATGCAAAGTCTCCCGCCCCCTTCTTGGGTCAGCATAATTACGAGGTATACTCCAACCTGTTAGGGTATAGTGAACAGGAGATAGGAGAATTTGCTGATGCTGGGATAGTCTAGAGAGTTCCTGTCCCTTGTCTGTTATGTATATAGTTTGCGTAGCGGCATACTGCGCCTAGAGCGTTAATAGCTCTCTCCATGGAAGGGAAGGTGGGAATCCCGCTTTGCTCAAGGGCTCGATTTACCTCTCTAACGCGGTCATCCCTTCCTACCGTCCAGGCAGTCATTGGTTTCCCTTCTTGTCTCACGAATCTACCCATTATCTCATAGCCTGAAACCACAAGTACGGAGCCCGACGCTGTTTCATTCAAGGCAGGAATCATCATTGCCAGGGCATCCACATTAGGGTCGGAGGCAACTGCCTTGACAGCCCTCTGGTATGCCTCACTCATTCCGCATACAGGTGCTGCTGCACCCAAATCTACGGGATTTGATATCCTTACCCATGGAGGATTAATCTCCTTAATGGGGTACAGGGTTTCCTCTGCAAGGTTACTCACCTTCAGCCCACAGGATTGGCAGGCATCTACCCCCCATACTCCAGCACCTCCACTTGCGCTAATTACCCCTACTCTATCTCCTTGTGGAAGAGGGAGGAAGGCGAAGGCTTTAGCAAAATCAATAAGTTCTTCAAGGTCTTTAACTCTGATTATTCCTGCTTGTTTGAGAGCAGCATCACATATTACTTCATCTCCAGCTAGTGAGCCAGTATGGGATGCCGCTGCTTTAGCCCCTGCCTCGCTTCTCCCTGTTTTTAACATAAGGATTGGTTTATGCTGGGAGACTTTCCTGGCAATCTCGATAAGCCTCCTGCCATTCTTAATTTCTTCAGTATGGATAGCAATGACCTTAGTATCAGAGTCCTCATCCAGGTATTCTATAACCTCAACATCACTAACATCTGCCTTATTTCCCAGGTCTATGGACTTACTCACCCCGATGTTACATGCGGAGGATATCCATTCCAGGATGACAGCACAGGTTTGCCCTGTTTGTGCTACTAAAGACACTGTGCCTTTCTTTATTGTGGGGAAGGGAACAAACGAGACGATAAGATTTCGGGATGGATTAATGGGACCGATTACATTGGGACCCATAATTCTTATCCCTAAGTGCCTTGCCTTAGCTACCAGATTCTCCTCCAGGATTTTGCCCTCTTCCCCCGCTTCAGAGAACCCACCGGACATGATTATCAGTCCCTTGATTCCTTTAGCAGCACAGTTCTCCACTACCTTTGTAGTCTCTTCAGATGCAACCAGCGAAACTCCCAGGTCTACTCTGCCCGGGATATCCCGGACAGTTGGATAGGCTTTCCATCCCAGGATTTCATTTGCAGTGGGATTTACGGGGTAGATTGTTCCCTCGAATCCCCCCTGTATTAGATTGTCCACTACAGCATAACCTGGACGGTCACTCTTCTGGGAGGCTCCTATCACAGCGATACTTTCAGGCTCAAAGAAGCATCTCATATCCATCTCTTTACCCCTCAGATAAAATCCTGCCTGATGCGAGCAGTTACTATCTCTATATCATTGCCGGAAGATTCCACTCGCTTCCGCATCTGCTCTACTCGGGTATACTTTCCGACATCCTTCATATCCTCTAAGGATTGATAATGCCCTGTTCTTCTACCTAGCTGGAAGTTGAGTCTTTCTTCGGGTGAGAGTGCCAGGTAGTAATCTATTACCCCTAACATATTTGCCTTATCATCGGGGAGATTGCCCTCTACTTCGGGAATAAGGTTAAGAATGTGGTCACTTTTTACCTCACTGTGGCACTCCAGTGCCTCAATAAACATCCGTATCTCTTCTACCATCTCATCTTCAGTTAGTGGAATAAACTCCCCCCGCTGTACCTTCTCCCAGAGGGGTGTCCCATTACGTGCTGCCAAACTCCTGAGACGGATGAAATCGGGGTCTATCTGATTAAGTACCCTGGCGGTTTCCAGAGCGTGTTCTTGGGACATTACCTTGCCACCCAGACCAGGCATGACATACTCGGAAAGAGAAATGCCTGATTCAACCACTTTCCTGCCGCCATTGATATGGTCAGCAGCAGTGACACCTTTCTGTATAGATTGCAGCACCATATCACTACCACTCTCTAATCCAGTATGCAAACGAGATAGACCCACCTCGTGAAGCTCTCTCAGTTCCTCCAGGCTCTTCTTGGCGGCTGTTTTTGACCTCGCGTAGGAGGTTATCCTGGTAATGGAAGGGAGGGTCTGCTTCAGATGCTTTATTACCTCGATGAGCTCAGGAGTTCGCACTATCAATGTATTGGCATCCTGGAGGAAGGCAGTTTCTGCACCAAAATAGAGCCAGAGCGCCACATTCTGTACACTGGAGTTATAGTGAATCGTCTGAATTACCGCTCCAGCTACATCCCTGGTTCTACCACCGTAGCCCATCTTCCAGGCAAGCTCCTCTATTACCTCACTGATAGCCTTCACCGTGTTGATATCCTGCTTTATCTCCTCGACCTCTCGAAGCTGGAACTTCTGCCCCTTATATGCTGGGCAGAAGTCACATCTGTTCCAAGGACAGTTTCGTGTTACTCTAAGGAGGAGAGAATATGCCTCACTAGGTGGTCTTATAGGACCTACCTCAAAGGAGTAGCGACTGAGCTTATCCAGTTCTGCGGATATGGTAGCATCAAGCTGCGGGTAATTCATCTCTGTTTCTCTCACTTTTAGTTAAACACAACATAACTACTCAGCCCCTTTTGTGTCACCCTGATCCCTTCACTATGTCATTTCGAACGTAGCGAGAAATCTTAATCGGTCGCCGAAGTGCTCTCTCAGAATGACATTAGGGTGAGTAGTTACAACACAACTTCCTTTTGCGCCTTAAGTATAGGGGGAGTGAGAGCGTAATGCAATACTTGCAAGGAGCATAGCGATGAAGCAATCCCGGTAGAGAGTGGAGAATATTGCTTTACTCCACTCACAATAACATAAGAGCTGGTGAACAGCTGCAACTCCAGGCATCGGTTCCTCTACAAATTAGCTCAACACCTATAGTTAACAGCACAAGATTATTTAGGTCTCTATCTCCTTTAGCCATTGCTGCATTAGACTCTCTTCTTCTTCCATGGTGCTTACCCTCTGGTCTAGCTTTGCCTCCAGGAGATTCCGCAGCAGATTACCCAGATGGGGACCCGCAGGTACACCCATTTGCTGCAGGTCTACCCCATTCAGGGATGTGGTGATAAAGCGCAGTTCATCCAGATATAGCTGAAGGTAGCCGCGCACTAGAGCAGATTCATGAGCGAGGGCACAGGCGCGAACTGCATGGAGGGAGTAATTTTTAAGTAGAAGGTATATCCTGCTAGGCAGGATGTCAGGATAATCCAGCTCACCAAGCCTATGTTTCAGCTCCAGCATATCCTCTATTGCTCCAGCTTTTGCGCTCGGCAGATTTAACCGAATAATAAACTCATCCCCTTCCTTCGGGGTAAAATGATAGGTTATGAGGGCAAAAGATAACACTAATGAGATGGAAGGTATCTGGGAACGAGCCTGTTTCAATCGTTCTATCATCTGGGTATTATTACTGAGGGCAGGGTATATTCTACCAAGTACTCCTAGCTCATCAGCACGGCACAACACCTTCTCAGGCTCTTTTTCCTTCAGGACCAGCTCTACTTCATGCCGTATTCTGTCACCACTCAGTGGTTTTAACATTGAGGCATCACAGCATAGCAATTTTTTCGTATCTGGCTCAAGCTGGAAACCCAGCCTTTGTTCGTAGCGAAGGGCACGCAGGATTCGGGTAGCATCATCAACAAAGCTATTACGATGTAGAATGCGGATGAGGTGATTCTCCAGGTCATCCCTACCATTATGGAGGTCAATCAGTTCACCAAAACTGTCTGGATTAAGTTGAATTGCCATAGTGTTGATAGTAAAATCACGCCGAGAGAGGTCCTCTTCGATAGAACTGGGACGGATATTAGGTAAAGCCCCAGGGTAAGGGTAGGTCTCAGTGCGTGCAGTGGCGATATCAAGACTCACCTCAGGGGTGCGAAGTTTAGCAGTGCCGAACCGTGGATGTACTACTGCTTTCCCGCCTGTCTTCTGCGCCAGCAGGTTTGCCAGTAAGGGAGCATCCCCTTCGACTACAATATCAATATCCAGGTTAGCCCTTCCCAAGAGTAAGTCTCTCACGGTGCCGCCTACCAGGTAAAGCTTCTCTCCCCTCTCCTGAGCTATCTCACCTGCCATCCGAATAATCTTCAATAGTGCAGTGGGTAAATGCTGCTCTAATTGTAAACCCAGGTTTTCTGTCATCATCATATCCTGTACAATCGTTATTTTAATATCCTTCAATCTCAATTTAATAATGTCATCACTATGCTACCACACTCAGTTTAGCAGTGCATTCTGATGCCCTAGTGAAACTTCCCTCTATGAAGTCTACAATCTTGGTGAAGTAGATGCAAGAGGCTCTATGACAATTAGGATGAGGATTAGTTATTGGGGTGAACCTCACCTTGTTTAATGGACTGAATAAGCTCAAAGGAATAGTCTACTCTTTCCCTCTCTCCTTCCAAGACCAGGACCACACTCCCCTGAGATGTAACCATACCACCTGCTGCCACCTGTGTGGCCATTACACCACATAGCATCTCCAGAGCCTGAATCTCTGTTACTACCTTTGAATTAATGAGTGGCATATAGCCCACAGGGTGCCCAGACATCCTGGTAAAACGGTGAATACCACATTTGGTAGAAGCATCCGCTACCGATGGGATAAGCTTCTCTAGTCCTACAGGGACGATAAGGTGAGAACCACGAGCGGCACAGATAGGTAATGCCTGTCCTATGGTGCCACCCATCTTATTCGCAACAAGGATACCGACATCACCCTGAGTATCAACAGCATTGGCTCCCTTAAGTACTACATCATCAGCAGTAAATTCTTGCAAGGCTTCCTTAACAGTAGTTTTTGCCTGCTTCCCGTTTATCAATACTATAGGCTCCCACCTCTCTGCTTTTGGAATGGTGCTGAGTTTTCCTTTGGTGATAATCCCTGCAGCATAGTTTATCTTGGGGATTGAGATACCGAGTATTTCCTCAGCCACATAGGCATTGGTAGTTCCATTACCAATAATAATTCTTCCCTCTTTCAGCGCCCGCTGCACCTCTGGTAATATAGCTACTGCCTTAGCAATAAGCCTCTTGGATTCGGGCGGGGTAAGCACTACAATAGCTGAAGATTCATTCTTATTCGACGGGATGGGAAACTCGTAGAACATGAGCTTGCCTCCTTAATTTGTAGTACCTCATAAACTAATTCCATACTGAGGCTACGGCGCACAATATCTGCCAGTTTATCGTATTGCTCCTCTCGTGATAGTATGAGCGACTGAGGTGTGGAGACTATACCCTTACGCTGCCGCAATCCATCAAGAAACTTGTGACGAAATCTATCATTGTCAAATAGTCCATGCAGATATGTGCCGAAGATATTCCCCTCTCCTGACACTGCACCATCAAGGTGATTACAGGGAAAATCACCTCTTTGAATAATTTGGAAGGCAGATATGGTAGAATCACTAATAGTCTGCCCCATGTGGATTTCATACCCTGAAACCTCTTCTCCTCTTAGCCCTTCAAAGAGCCCATGGTTACAAACTACCCTGGCTCTAGCCTGGTAGGTGGATTTAGTCCCCTCAAATATAGTAGTTACCTTGAGGAGTCCCAGACCCGGTATGCTGTCAACATCGGATTCAGTGTGATATGGGTCTGCTATTTTTTCTCCCAGCATTTGGAATCCACCGCAGATACCAACCAAGGGTATTCCTTCTCCCACCCGTTGGATTATAGCATCGGCAACCCCACAATTCCTGATTCGTGCCAGGTCAGCTACCGTGCTCTTGGAACCGGGAATGATGATAACATCAGGGTTACCCAATTCATTGGCAGTCATTATATAGCGAACCCTTACTCCCGTCTCCTGCTGTAACGGTTCAAAATCAGTAGAATTAGAGATATGAGGTAAATAGATGACGGCAATATCAATAAGCTCAGCAGTAGTGGGTTGAATAACCTGATAGATGGAGTCCTCTTCTGGTATGAGAATGCCATGGTAATAAGGAACTACGCCGATAACGGGACGAGAGGTTAGCTTCTCCAGGTAATCAAGCCCGGGCTGGAGAAGTGTTATATCTCCACGGAATTTGTTGATGATGAATCCCTTGATGTGGTCTTGCTCCTTCTCATCCAGTAATACTAGAGTGCCTACCAGTGAGGCGAAGACTCCACCCCTGTCAATGTCACCCACCAGCAGTACCGGTGCCTCTGACAGGAGAGCAATCTTCATATTGACTATCTCCCTCTCCTTGAGATTTATCTCCGCCGGGCTGCCTGCCCCTTCAATAACAACTATGTCATAGATAGAACGGAGGCGACTCAAGGCATCCATAGCTATTTCAAGAAGTTCACGGGTATGATGATAATACTCACCGGCATGAAGTGTAAAGGCTGGTTTCCCCATTACCACAATCTGACACCTGGTATCAGCTTCAGGTTTCATCAGTATAGGATTCATGTCTACTGTTGGCTCAATACCGGCTGCTTCTGCCTGAACCACCTGGGCCCGTCCCATCTCACCACCCTCTCGAGTCACGAAGGAATTGAGAGCCATATTCTGAGACTTAAATGGCGCTACGGAGAACCCATCCTGCCTGAAGATACGGCACAGGGCAGCCACTAACACGCTCTTCCCTACAGAAGAACCTGTACCCTGAATCATCAATACTTTGCCCATATACGCTTAAGTATAGCATCCCGCATTATCTCCTACAAAATCTTTACCCTGCTGGAGAGTGCTTGCCTACCAAATGGAAAGAGAATAAAATACTTACTATCTTGAAACGAGGAGGGGTAGATGGTCACAAAGAGCATCCTGGATAAAGCCAAGGGGCAAAAGCGGACTCTGCTTACTGAAATTGAATCTAAGGAGCTTCTCAAGAAGGAAGTAGGGATAGATATAGTGGAGGCAAGGCTTGCTACCTCCAAAAAGCAGGCAATTACCATTAGCAAGGAAATCGGCTTTCCTGTAGTGCTCAAGATAGTTTCACCTGATATTTCGCATAAGAGTGATATTGGTGGGGTTCGCTTGAATCTAGCAAATGCTACACAGGTAGGTAAAGCTTACCAGGAGATAATAGAAACTGTAAAGGAGAAGCAGCCTAAGGCTGCTATTGGAGGAGTCTCAGTACAGAAGATGGCACCACAGGGCATAGAGGTCATCATGGGAATGTCCAAGGACCCCCAATTTGGGCCAGTACTTATGTTTGGGCTGGGGGGTATTCTAGTAGAAATACTAAAGGATGTCTCCTTCCGCATTGTGCCTCTGGTAAAAAGAGATGCTGCCGAGATGATTAGAGAACTAAAGGGATACCCACTCCTGGAAGGTTATCGAGGACAGGAACCAGCCGATATCTCTATTCTTGAAGATATGCTTCTCAAACTGTCCAACTATATAGAGAATCATCCTGAGATAAAGGAGATGGACCTTAACCCCATCTTTGCATACAAGGATAGAGCAGTAGCGGTAGATGCTAGAGTGATACTTGAAGAAGACTAGTGTAGCCGCTTACAAAGAAAGGGATACCTGATGATATCTGAGGGCGGTGATAGTACAAGTGTTACGAAAAAGAGGAGAGTGCCCAAAGTATGGCAGTATCTTGGTGCACTCCTTCTCATAGCCTTTGTGGTAGGAGGAGCATATTTCTGTTCACTCCATCTTACGGGAAGGCAGGCTCAAGAGATTATCTTTACCTCTGTTTCCCCTTCACAGATCGAGGTCTATCTCAGTGGGAGTGTAGCTAACGAGGGTATCTATACCTGCAACGAGGATACCTCTCTAGGAGACATTCTCAACCGTGCTGGTGGTGTTACGGAGGAGGGGGACAGTAGTCACCTCAGCATATATGTACCGTATAGAGAAGAATCCTCACATGAGGAGCACCAGAAGATTAATTTGAATACTGCTGAAGTATGGTTACTTGAAGCACTTGAGGATATTGGTCCAAAGAGAGCAGAGGCAATTGTCGACTATCGTGAGGAACATGGTAGATTTCAGCAGATTGAGCAAGTAATGAATGTCCCCGGTATTGGTGAGGTTACCCTTGAGAAAAATAGAGGCAAAATTACCGTGTAGCTTCTTTTTTGGTAATCGTTCACCCAGCGTCATTCTGAATATATTCTATGCGCAACTATTTATGCTGTCACATGTAGGATACTATCCCAAGAATGGCTCGCATTATCCACAGTAGCCTTTGCTTTTTGGTAGTTATGAGCGAGGATGACAGCATTCCTTTGCCTCTTATAGAGGCGGGCAGCAAACTGCTCCTACCTTAGTTGATTTAGTTGGTACGGGTTAACATGAACCATAACATCCTGCACATGCTCAATCTCTCTCAGGAGTCTGTTTCTTACCTCAGCGGCTATCTGATGGCCTTGCTTCACAGAGAGTCCACCATCTACAGCTACTTCTATATCAATGGTGAAGGTAGAGCCTCGCTGGTGCACCCTGATACTATCAATCGCTTCAACCCCTGCAATCCCAAGGGTTGCGCCTCTAATCTTGTCCAAAAGTGCTGATTCTGGCTTTTCGTCCATCAAGATTCCAATGTTGGGGCGAAGAATGGTGAGGGACATCTTGATAATTAAGGCTGAGACCACAAGTCCGGCTATAGGGTCTAAATACTGAAAACCCAGCCTGGCTCCAAGTATACCGGCCAAGGCAGCCATCGACGAGTAGGCATCTGAGCGGTGGTCCCAGGCATTGGCAATAACAGCAGGGCTATTGCTCCTCTCACCTACCTTGAGTGTATAACGAAACAGTCCCTCTTTTACGACTATAGAAACGGCAGCCGCTGCCAGGGCTATTGTGGCTGGGGTCTCGAAGTCCTTGTGAGCAATGAGCTGGACAGCGGAAACGCCCACAAAGACGCCGGTAGCGAGGATTATAAGAGCAACGACGAAAGCAGCGATAGTCTCGGCGTTAGCATGACCATAGGGGTGACCCTCATCGGGCGGCTTTTCCCCAATTCGCAGCCCTACATAAACGACACCTGTGGCAAAGCAATCCGAGAAGGAGTGAATAGCATCGGCTACCATAGCATAGCTCAAGCCAAATATACCCGCGAGCAGCTTGAAAATAGCCAGGGCTATATTGATAACGAGCCCTACCAGGGTGCATGTCTTAGGATCGAGAAGATTGATTCTTGGCATGAACCATTATCCTGTCTCTACTCTCCACTCGTGGGTGTAGACATTCATCCTCTTTTCCTTTAACTTCTCTTCTGCAAATTGCTTATTCCTCTTTGCTCTTTCGTGGCTTGGGTCAATCTCCAGAGCCTTGTTGTAGCATTTGATTTCCCTCCAATTTTTCTTCATGGTCTTGAAGCTTAGAAATGTAGCACAAGGCTTTATCTTGGTCTCTTTCGTTCCCCTTGTCCCCTTTACTCATTTAGGGATGTTTTCATCCCCAAGCTCATCCATGCTTTGTGGGGGATGGGAAACATCCTCCTTGAGCAAGCATTGCGGCCTAAGTTGAGCCATTCTTTGGCGGTTTCCCCCTCAACTTTTTTCTTTCCCGAAAGTCCCACTGGAAATCCTCCTTGCTGGGTTCTTTGTTGTTGTCCCTACACAAATTTTAGAAATTCCTCTCGGCTTAACCTTGCATCTTTTATGATTTTTCTCAGCAATCCCTTTCCGATATCTTCTCCTTTGTGAACTGGAACTATAGTAACCCTACTATCGGGATGTTTCAAAATAACATGGCTTCCCTCTTGTCTTTCCTTCTGGAATCCTACCTTTTCGAGGACTTTTATAACTTTCTCCGGTGGTAAAGGTCTAAGCCTCAATTAGTTGCACTCCAATAAATTCTGATTTTCCTTCCGGTTTTTCTACTTCAAGGTAGAGCTCTATTGCCTCCTTTATCCTCTCCAGCGCCTCAGTGATGGTTTTTGCTTGAGTATGGCAGCCAGGAAGAGAGGGAACATTAGCGGTGTAGCAGCCATCTTCATCTCTTTCAACAACCACTGCAAACTTCCTCGTATTTTTAACCTTTGATTCTAAAGGTCCCATTGAAAAGCCTCCTTGTTGTGGTTGTAATCATTTTAGCACATTATGGGGAGGCAGCAGGTAGGGTGGGTGCAGCATATCCTGTCTCTACTCTCCATTCGTGAGTGTAGACATTCATCCTCTTTTCCCTGGCAAAGCTAATGAGAGTTACGCCCAAATCATTGGCTAATCTCACACCTAAGTTAGTGGGAGCGGCTATGGAGATAAGCAAAGGAATGCCTCTTTTAGCCACCTTTAGTAATATCTCCGATGAGACTCTTCCGCTGGTGATTATTAAGCAATTGTCTGTGGAAATATCATTCAAGAGGCACTCCCCAAAAATTTTATCAATAGCATTATGCCTTCCAATGTCCTCACTGAAAATGAGAAGTTGGTCTGGCTTACATAGGGCGGCACTGTGGAGACCGTGTGTTGCCTCATAAACCTGAGAGTGATGTTGGAACTCATTTACCAAGGTGAAGACTTGGGAAGCTGATATTTTTGTTTGAGGCTCCACGTCCACCTTTTGGGGACTGAAAAAGGTGCTACCCCTTCTTCCACTGGTTTTCACTCGCACTACATCCTTATCCCAATCAAGTTTTATTTCCCTGATTTCGTCTTTGCTCTCTATCAAGCCCTCGGACCAAAGGTAGCCAATGGTGAGGTACTCTAACTTTGTCGGTGAGCAGAGCAGCGTTACCGCTTCCTGGTTGTTGAGGATGATGGTAAGAGGGAACTCAGTAACGACGACATCTTCGATTTCACTTCTGCTTTGTTCCATAATCCGCAGTATGGGAAGCCTTTCTATCTCCTCTTTCATAACACCCTCTCACCCTTTTTAGTAACTATTCAGCCGGCAATTGATAGTCACAGAGCACACCGAGTTTATAGAGTTATAGAGTTTGTAGGGTTGGTGGGGAACTCAATAAACTCTACAAACCTTTTCGTGTCCTTTGCGGCTGAACACTTACCTTTTTTGTAACACTTACACTATCTAGCTCCGTGGATTATTTAGCTTGAGAGTTGATAGATATGTTTCAGCGGCATGAAAGGAGCTGCGCACCAGGGGTCCAGAAATAATGGAGGTGAAGCCCATCTCCTCCCCTATACTTTGATATTCCTTAAACTCCCCAGGGGGGACATATCTGGCTACTTCGTGGTGCTTTAATGAAGGCTGCAAATATTGCCCTATAGTTAGAATATCACAACCGACCCGCCTGAGGTCAGTCATCACATCGATAACCTCTCTCTGCTCTTCACCTAATCCTAGCATAAGCCCGGATTTAGTCACAAGACTACTCCTGAGCAGTTTAGCCTTCCTTATCAGCTCCAACGAGCGCAGGTAGTTTGCTTCAGGGCGAACCTCAGGATAAAGACGGGGTGCCGTTTCTATATTGTGGTTAAGAACAGTCGGGGAAACACCTATTACAGCCTGCAATGCAGAGAGTGAGCCCCTAAAATCAGGGATTAGAATCTCGACTAAGATACTGAAATCATATCTGTGGATGGCATTGATGGTTTGAACAAACTGGGAAGCGCCACCATCAGGAAGGTCGTCTCTTGTCACTGATGTAATGACTACATATCGGAGAGCTAATTTATCTACCGCTGCCACGATATGCTGCGGCTCATCAGGGTCAATGGGCTGAGGTATTCCACTCTTTACGGCGCAGAAGGTGCAATTTCGAGTGCAAATATCCCCCAGAATCATAAAGGTGGCTGTGCCCCGGGCAAAGCATTCAGTACGGTTGGGACACCGTGCACTTTCACAAACAGTATGTAACTCCAGGTCTTGCATGAGCCTATTCATCCTGTTCAGTATAACAGGGTCAAGCGGGCTCAGTTTTAGCCATTCAGGGCGTCTAACATAGGCAGGCATCTACTTATCTCCCTTCAGGTGGATAGGCTGGAAAACGCAAGCTAATCTAACAGTCTTCAGCCATAACTATTCAGCCACAGAGCACACCGAGAGCACAGAGAGGCTCTTTCGACAGGATTACAGGATTGGCAAGATTTTTTGTAACCGTTCACCCGTGTCATTGCGAGCGGAGCGAAGACGCAAGGCTAATCTCATCGTCTATCAAATCCCCCTTAGTCCCCCTTTTCTAAAGGGGGAAAAGAATGTAAGCCTCCCCCTTTTCTAAAGGGGGATTTAGGGGGATTGCTTCGTCGCTAACGCTCCTCGCAATGACATGAAAGTGGGTGAACGCTTACGATTTTTTAGAGTTCCCGTTCATCTTGTTTTATCCTGTTATCCTGTCAAGAATTCAACCTCGGTGAACGCTTACCTTCAGCCTTCAGCCTATCCACCTAAAATGAAGTAAGCTCTCTATGATATCTTTGACCTCCACAGGGTAACCCACTAATTCTGAGATTGAGGTCATTACTTTTCTGTTCTTTGTAGTGTCTACGCTAATACCACATGGGTTTATGTATTCGAAATACCTCAGGTCAGGATTCACATTGAGAGCAAAGCCATGCGTAGTGATGTAGTGGCTAACATGTATACCTATAGAACAAATCTTCTCTTCACCTACCCACACACCCGGGTACTTTACGACCCGGTGGCCCTGGATATTAAAGGTGAGGAGTAGCTTGATAATGACCTCTTCTAATCTCCAGATATATTCACGCACACCAGTATGATTGGGACGAAAAGGGCTGTTTTCTTTAAGGTTAAGGATGGGATAGCCTACAAGCTGTCCTGGACCGTGGTAGGTGATGCCGCCACCTCGATTGGTATGAAAGATAGAAATCCCCTCTTGGGACAATCTCTCTGGAGGAACAATTATGTCTTCCTCCCCTCTAAATCTTCCTAGTGTAAAAACTGACGGATGTTGCAGGAGCAGCACTACATCAGGAATCTTGCCCTCAGCTCTCGCCTGCGCCAATAATTGTTGTAGCTCTAAGGCATGCTCATATGGGATTACTCCCAGGTAATGAGCCACACATACCCTCGGAGATAAAGAGTTGGGATAGAGACTGCTCCACTCCGCTTCTCTATCTCTTGTCTCTGTCTCCATCTCCATCTCTTGTCTCTGTCTCCCATGTCTATACTCTTCGGAAATGGATTGAACCTTCTAGCTGCCCCATTGCTGTCTCAAGCACCGCCTCAGATAAAGTGGGATGGGCGTGGATAGTAAGGGCAATATCTCTGGCTGTTGCTCCTAGCTGTATTGCAAGTGCGCCTTCGGCGATAAGGTCACTGGCATGTGCTCCCATGATGTGCATTCCCAGAACTTTGCCATCCTCAGCATTACAAACCATCTTAACCATACCTGCTGTCTCATCCATCGCAACAGCACGGCCACAAGCGAGAAAGGGGAATTTGCTTACCTTACAAGGAATGCCGCTTCCTTTTACCTCCTTCTCAGTTAAACCAACACTGGCTATCTCGGGGTAGGTAAAGATGCAATTAGGAACAGCCCGATAATCTGCTTGACGGGAATGGACAGTGCGAGAGCTACAAGAAAGGGCATTCTCGACGGCTATCTCGCCCTCATAGGAGGCAACATGAGCTAGCATAGGCCTTTGTCTTTTGCCCAGAACATCTCCTATGGCATAAACACCATCAATATTTGTCTCAAGGCGCTCATTTGCTATAATAGCTTGCCCCTCCACCTTTATACCAAGCTGTGCTAGGTTCAGCCCCTCGGTATAAGGCTGCCTCCCCACAGCCACAAGAACTATCTGTCCGATAGCTTCCTGCTCATCTTTTCCCGTAGCGCTCACGCTCGGAGTATCCCAAACCACCTTGAGTCTGGAGTCTTTAGTCTTTAGTCCCCCTTCCCCCCGACTCTTGACTCTTGACTCTTGACTCTTGACTCCTTTAATAGCCTTAACTGCAGCTCCAACCTTAACTTCGATGCCTTGTCTGAGCAAGACCTGAGTAATTCGTTTGCTAATCTCTTCATCAACTGACCTCAGGAGGAGGGGAAGTTTCTCCACAATAGTAACCCTCGTTCCTAACCCATTAAAGATGCTGGCAAACTCAACACCTACATGACTTCCCCCGATGACCACAAGGCTTTCCGGGAGCTCTTTCAACTCGAGAATCTCATCGGTGTTGAGTACTCCAGGCAGGTCTGAACCGGGGATAGGAAGTGGAATAGGCTCAGAACCGGTAGCAATAATAAGCTTCCTGGCTACTATCTCCTTATCATTCACCCTAACTAATTGTGAAGAGAGGATGTGAGCGATGCCCTTATGGACACTTATGTTGCCTGCTTTCATCAGTTGCTCGATGCCCAACGCTAATTTATTAACTACTTCGCTCTTACGAGCCATAATCTTGGGGAAGTTCGTATTGATATTGCCAATCTCTACGCCAAACTCGTTTGCCTTTCTTGCGTCGAGGAGCACCTCCACACTTTTAACCAGAGCCTTCGTGGGGATACAGCCTCGATTAAGACAGGTACCACCTAACCTATCCTTCTCAACCACAGCCACACTAGCCCCCAGGTGGGCAGCATGAATCGCTGCCACATAGCCACCGGGGCCACCTCCAATTATTACTACATCCTTTTCATCCATAGCTTCTTCGTAACACTTACGCTTGTTACCCTCGAGTCCTTAGGATTACTGAAAAAGTCAAAGATTTGCTCTTGAGTTAACCCGTGTTCCAAGACATTATTCACTCAGCAAATCTCTTAAGGGGTATATCCAATACTAAGAGCTAAATCAAGCCAGCTTTCCTTTTATGGTAGCTATATCTAAGACCATGTAATCCCTGATTAATCACCTCCTTAAGCTCCTGAATAAAGCAACTGATTTCCCTTTCACCAATATGAAGTCAAAGATAATCGCCGCTCAAAGGGGGAGGTCGGAGAGTCCGAAGGTAGAAAAACAGGATGAACTTAAGCTGAAAGAGCTATGTGTAGAATATTTACTTGGATGATAGACAGAAAATCTGACTACCTACCTGTGACGAAATAAAAGCTAAGAGCTAGCCTTCCTCAGTACTCTCCTAGAACTACTACTTGTTCCAGTTACACATTAAACCCTTTATTTGGTCATTTCGCAGTATTTCTGCGCCACGATGTATGTAGCATAATCGAATAGGAGCAGTGTCCGATTAATACTTTCTACTGCTTGATACATCTCAGAAGCAGCATTAAATGTTGCCTGCACCTCAGCATAGAGCCAGATATGCCTCCTCATGATGATTAATGCATAAAGGGCTTCATGTAGGGGAATACCTCTAGCATATGCGTCTTCTGCATACCGTATCCTCTCCAAAAGCTTTAGAACTTGCTGATAGGAGTCCGTAGTAAAATAGAGATCCTTTAGATTCTTGTAAAAGAAAACTACTTGAGGGAGACACGCTTCCTTGGGTAAAGAATGATATGAAGGAGTCCTGGAATTTGTACTTACAGATTTATACCACTGCTCAGCAATCTTTTCAGCATGGCACTCACATAGATCTAATAACTTGTCACCAAAAACTTTCCACGGCATACTACTTCCCTCTCTTTCTAGGCGCTCTCATAACAGTACTAGCAGTTTACCCTAGTTTAAATACACTTCCTCCGATAAACCCAACCTTCAAAATCCAGCTCTTCTACCCTTGGCTTACTCTCATTCAAGATGTGCTAGTTTAGCATGAGATTACTGAAAAAGTCAAAGGTTTGCTCTTGACTTAACCCATGTTCTAAGACATTATTCACTCAGCAAATCTCTTAAGGAGTATATCCAATACTAAGAGCTAAATCAAGCCAGCTTTCCTTTTATGGAGTAGCATTGGCTAACCTCCTAAACAAAAATGGAGACTGACTTCTACACCAGTCTCCATTGCTATTACTTAGATGCTATAGATGACCTGTATTTATTCTATATTAGAGTATGTTTCTTTATCGGTAATCTCTTAGAAATACTTGATTACAGTGCAAGTGAGAAGTTCCCTTGTGCACCATTATAGACAAGGAGACAGTGAGATAGCACATCACGACCTATGAGTGCTATCATCTGTAGCTTACCAATACTTTGTCCCATTAAGTCAACGCCAACGACTGAACTGAATTCTATATCAAACTTGGTGACTGGAAATCTGAATTTCGCCGGGTAGAGATTATGCTGGCTCAGTCCATTTGCAGTTCCAAGAGACACGACACCGATTGGGTTCACACCTAAATCGGAAATAATACGGCTGTCGACACAACTGCGAGTTGCCCCTGTATCAATCAAGGCGAATCCTGTTGCTGGTGATGGAATGGTCTCACCCTGCGATGTCAAGAATGAGGTGGTCCCCATCATCAGGACAGAATAGGGGCTATGTTAAGATTGGGTCCCGCTACTCTCAGGGAGTCTGTTGTTAAGGTATCCAGTGTTAGGGATTCTACCACAACTCCATGGATAGCTTCCACCTGGCTTGAG
>JAUWOP010000033.1 GCA_030612045.1 Chloroflexota bacterium
GGGCGCTAGCCTCGGTGGAGTCGACGTTGAAATACCACCCTAATCGAGTTTTGGCCCTAACCGTAGGCCGTTAACCGGATACGGGACAGTGGCAGGTGGGCAGTTTGACTGGGGCGGTCGCCTCCGAAAGAGTAACGGAGGCGCCCAAAGGTTCCCTCAGGCTGAATGGAAACCAGCCATAGAGTGTAAAGGCATAAGGGAGCTTGACTGCGAGACATACACGTCGAGCAGAGACGAAAGTCGGGCTTAGTGATCCCACGGTACCGAGTGGAAGGGCCGTGGCTCATCGGATAAAAGCTACCCCGGGGATAACAGGCTAGTCTTGCCCAAGAGTTCACATCGACGGCAAGGCTCGGCACCTCGATGTCGGCTCATCGCATCCTGGGGCTGTATAAGGTCCCAAGGGTTGGGCTGTTCGCCCATTAAAGCGGTACGTGAGCTGGGTTCAGACCGTCGTGAGACAGGTCGGTCTCTATCTGTCGTGGGCGGAGGAGATTTGAGGGGAGCTCTCCCTAGTACGAGAGGACTGGGAGGGACAGACCTCTGGTGTGCCAGTTGTCGCGCCAGCGGCATAGCTGGGTAGCTACGTTTGGAAGGGATAAGCGCTGAAAGCATCTCAAGTGCGAAGCCCACCCCAAGATGAGATCTCCCTTCCCCTAATTCTGTTAGGGGAGTAAGATCACAAGGAGATTACTTGTTAGATAGGCAGCAAGTGTAAGCAGGGTAACCTGTTGAGCTAAGCTGTACTAATGATCGAGGTCTTGGCTCGTCCCCCAGAGCAATACTATTTTATGTATCCTTAAGCTACGGACTTAGCTTGTATGGGCTCAGTGATGATAGGATGAGGGATAGTCCATTATAGTAAGTATGTCTAAATGGGAGCGTAATGATGGTAGTGCCATATAAGTGTGTTCAGTGTGATGCTGCATTTGATATTGAAGAGTCGACGGCTACTAGGGGAGGGGAGGTTTCCGTGCGGTGCCCTGATTGTGGGAGTAGGATAGTAGAGGAGATTAAAAAGGTTTGTTCTTGGTTTGGGGGGTTTACCATGGCAGGGACGAGTATGGAGGGAGTAGGAGGAGCCGGCTGATAGAAGTATAAGGGAGGACCGTAGGTCCTCAAGGGATGTATGCTGAAGTGGGGGTGTGATGTCTGAAGAAGGGGGATTCATTCATGTCTAGCCTTGATGCCATACTGACAAGGGAGCGTCAGTACCAGAGGGAGTTTTTTGGCCAGGAATTTGACCTAAGTAGTCTCCAGAAGTTACTTGAAAGGTGTGGGCCCGAGGTAGTGGCGCGGTGGAGTGAGCTTGGCTTGGAGCCTCACTTCCTTCCTCAAGTTACTATGTCCTCAGGTGAGGATTTCCCCGGCTGGAAGATAAAACTGGATGGTGGTGATAATTGGTACTACGAGCAGGTTGATGAACAGAGGATTGTGCTTTGTCAAGCCAATGGAGACCTTACACCCGAGACGCTGGTTTTGAATGGCATTACTGTTTTAATTGATACGCGGATGAAGCCTGAATTTAATGGGGGTAAGCAGATGTTCGAAAATGACAACCTGTTTAACTCCGTCATGAGAGAGCTACGAGAGAGGGAGAAGATTGCCAGTTTTACCCAGGGTAATCCGCCTTCTCGTTTTGGTACTTCATCTATTGAATGGGAAGAATACATAAGACCTAGTTTAGCAAAACATATTGGCTTAGAAGTCTCCCAGATTCGGCTAGAGCGAGCTGTTGAAGCTAATGTTATTTCTCAGCTTTATCCTTATATGCCTCGCGCCCTTGATGGTGGGACTAACACCTGGTTATGGTGCGAGGAATACTTTATTGACTCCTCTAGGCGGCTCCTCGGTGGTGGCTTAAGTGGTGGTGGCCTTTCTGCTGTCCGCGCTCGGGGGAGTGACTCACGTTGGGAAGGACGGGGTCTCCGTGCTCTGGCAGTTCTTGGTGAGTAAGCCTGTGGCTATAGATACTCTTCATTATCTGTCTGAAAGAGGGGTGAGGTATAGGTGGCTTCGTTTAGATGCTCTGAGTGTTGGTATAGCTTTGAGTACCAAGAACCAACCCTTGGAAATCTAATAAATGCTGAGGACGCTGACGATCTCCTTGATGAGGACCTTGATGAAATTGAGCAGCAGTTTTTTATGGGTGATCCTAGGTGCCCTAGGTGTGGAAGCAAGAAGGTGAGAGAAGTAGAGGCTAGTTCTTGGTGTAGAAGCTTTGCTACGCCAACAGGGTATCAACATCTGGGAAGACTAGCGTGGTGGTTCTTTTACTTCCCCTAGTTTTATCTTGTGAACTTCATAGAAGGAATTACATAAATGTCGCGGGGTGGAGCAGTGGTAGCTCGTCGGGCTCATAACCCGAAGGTCGTTGGTTCAAATCCAACCCCCGCTATTTTGTATCTAAAGTGCATTCCTTGAGTGATCAGGGAATGCACTTATGCTTTTTACGGAGGTGTTCATCTATCAGTTCTTAGCAGTAAGAATTTAGTAAATGGTAATCTGAAAGCTCACAACTAAAAATTAAGAGCTTTAGTAATAAGACCAAAGGGATGCTGAGTTTGGGTAAAGAGGAGAAGATGTTAAAGGAGGGAGTGGGAAGATGTTTACCAGTGAGAGCTTGGAGCAAATAGCCAGGAAAAGGAAGGAATGGGAGGAGGAGATAGTTAAACCATCACTGGGGCGATTTGGATTAGAGGAAACCCACAACAAGTTTTATACCCCTCTGGATGTGAAGGATTATGATTTTTTAGAGAAGGTAGGTTTCCCTGGGGAGTATCCCTTTACCGCAGGAGAATATGCTACCGGTATTCCTGGGGCTGCCCCTTCCGTGGGAAGTGGCTTCCAAGATGCGGGCAAAGGGCTAGTTCGTGCGGGAGGATATTCTGGTTATGGAGCGTCAGAAGACACCCGAGATTACTACAGGGAGATGATTTCCCTGGGTCAGAGGGGCGGTCCTAATCTTGCCTTTCAACTTCCCACCCAGTGTGGCTATGATTCTGATGACCCACAGGCACAAGGGGAGGTGGGTAGAACAGGGGTAGCAGTAGACACCCTGCGGGATTTTGAGGTAATTTATGAGGCATTTACCGGAGAGATGGATCTGGGTAAGATAGCCTCCAATTGGACGATAAACGCACCTGCAATCGTGATATTAATGATGTATGTTGCTTTGGCAGAGAAGAGGGGAATACCGCAGGATAAGTTACGGGGAACATTACAGAATGATATCCTGAAGGAATATATAGGACGAGGGACCTACATCTTTCCTCCCAAGCCATCGATGAGATTGGTGCGGGATACAATGGTCTACTGTACAAGGAATATGCCCCGAATGAACTTTATTAGCTGTTCTACAGCGCATCTCCGTAATGCAGGATGTTCCCGTGCTCAATCAGTAGGTTTTCTTATGGCTAATGCCGCAGCATATATTCAGACAGGGGTGAGTGCTGGGCTGGATATGGACTCCTTTATGCCCCGTTTTACCTTCTTAGGCATAGGCGGTAGTATGGAGATACTGAAAGAGATAGCTGCCTATCGGGCAGCACGGCGAATGTTTGCTAAGATGATGAAGGAGCGATTTGGAGCTAAGAACCACCGCAGCATGATAATGAGGAGTAATCTTACAGCGAGGACAAATGAGGCGGAGTATACAGCACAGCGTCCCCTCAATAATCTAACCCGTTCAATTATTGGTGGTGTGGCTGCTGCACTTACTGGTGGCACGCCCAGTAGCGGGATGGGATTTCCCTATGATGAGCCACTGGGACTGGGGCACAGTTTGGAGGCATGGCAACTCCAGCGTGATGCTGCCAGAATAATCCAGTATGAGGCTAGATTATGCGGTGTGCTCGACCCTTTGGCAGGTTCGTACTACATTGAGTCACTAACTGATGAGATTGAGAAGGAAGCCTGGAATATTTACAATAGGATTGAAGCTATGGGTGGGGCAGTAGCAGCTATAGAGGAAGGATGGATGCAGCGTGAGATGGCACGTAGTGCCTACGAATATCAGAAGAAGGTAGAGAATGGAGAAAATGTTATGGTGGGGGTAAATAACTTTATTGGTGAGGATGAGCTGGAAGTTACCACTAGCAGAATAGTGGCACATCCCTACGACCCTCGGAAGAGGGAGAATGCCGAGCAAAGACAGATAGCTAACTTGATTAGAGTGAAGAAGGAACGGGACAACGGGAAGGTAAACACCACTCTCAAGCGGTTGAAGGAAGCAGCACAGGACAAGAACACCAACCTCACTCTCCCCATCCTGGAGTGTGTTAATACCTATGCCTCTATTGGTGAGATGTGTGATGCCTTACGAGAGGTATTCGGTGAATATCAGGAATACGGTATCATCTAAAAATCTCATGGAGGATCTCACGGTCTCTGTGAGGAACCCATTTGATTAAATCCAATCATAACTACACAGCCACAGAGCACACCGAGTAGCAGAAATTCCAATAGCCAAATCTCAATTTCCAAATAATAGCCAAATTCCAATAATCAAACCCTGGTGGTTCTCTGTGAACTCTGTGGCTATCAATTGCCATCTGAATAGTTACATCCAATCTAACACTTGTACCTGAACTATATCTCCCCGTTTTACCCCTTCCACATTTTCGGGAATAATAGCCAGTCCATTTGCCTTTACCATTGAGGTGAGAATTCCCGAACCCTGAGAGCCAGTGAGATTAGCATAATACTGAGAGCCGTGCTTGGTAACTGCTACTCTGGTGAAGATACGGCGACCATCGGTATTGGTAATATCATCTTGAATGACCGCTTGGATAGAGGGCTTTGTCAGGTCTTTTCTTCCCAGCATCTTCAAGATAGCAGGGCGAGCAAATTGCTCAAAGGTAACCATAGAACTCACCGGATTGCCTGGCAGACCCAGGTGTGGGACCCCTCTTACCCTTCCATCCTCTATCCTGTCAATTATCCCAAAGGTAAGCGGCTTCCCTGGCTTCATGCGTACAGTCCAGAAAACAACCTCCCCCCGCTTTGCCAGAACTTCCTTCACTATATCATAATCCCCCAGGGATACACCCCCAGAGGTAATGAGTAAGTCTGCTGAGTCAAGCCCTTCATCAATCTTACTATTCAAGGCGTCGACTGAGTCACGACCTATGCCAGGGATTCTGGGGATTCCACCATAGTACAGGATGTGGGCAGCAATAGCATATGCATTGCTATTATAAATCTTGCCTGGAGGTAATGGCTGGTCAATATCTATGAGCTCATCCCCTGTTGCCAGGACAGAGACAATCGGACGGCGGATAACCTGTACGGTAGAGTGTCCCAGAGAAGCCAGTACACCTATCTCTGGAGGAGAGAGTACCTCCCCCTTTTCTAAGATTAGCGCCTCTTTTACGATGTCTTCACCTCTATGCCGAACATTTGAGTCCTTTTTTGCCTCACATAATATGGCAATCTGTGATAAGCCATCCTGGGATGCTCTACGGGAGGTTTCATCTGTATCCTCAAATGGCACTATGGCGTTAGCTCCACCAGGTAAGGGTGCACCTGTCATAATACGGATAGCTGTCCCTGGATTAACCCTCTTCTCAGGCTCAGGCATAGAGCCGGCAGCAATCTCCCCAATAACAGACAGAATCACCGGGGATGAGCTACTGGCAACACGTGTGTCTTCTGAGCGTACTGCATAGCCATCCATAGCGGAGTTGTCGAGCGGAGGAATATCTATTGTGGAGTAAATGTCCTCAGCTAGAACTTGCCCCAAACATTCCAGGATAGGCTTCTCTTCTTGCTCCAGAATTTTAATGTAGCTCAGGATTTTCTCCTGAGCTTCCTCCACAGAAATCACTCGATAATCCCACTCTCTAGAAGTTGATACAACCAGTTGATATTATACCACAGCTTGTTTTTACTTTTCGTAATAGTTCTGTCACAGGTAACAAGTTGATTTTACCCTCAGCACCAGATATACTTATTATGTATAATATGGAGGTTGATAGGGTTTGAGGGCTGCAAGCATTATTCTCGCCGGTGGCAGAAGCCGTCGCTTCGGAAGAGATAAGATTTTTGAGGTATTGGGTAATGAGACCCTTTTAGAGCAAGTTATCCGCAGGGTTTCTCCAATATCTCAGCGTGTCATATTGTCTGTTGCTCCAGGTCAGTCTATCCCACTGGCGGAGCAGTTACGGAAAAGAACAATAGAGATAGTTGACATATATCCAGGTAAAGGTTCTCTTGGTGGTATATACAGTGGCCTCATGGAGTCTGACTCTCTCTATAATCTGGTAGTAGCTTGTGATATGCCTTTCTTGAATATCTCCTTATTGCAATACATGTTGCAGCTAGCACCTGAGTATGATGTAATTATCCCCAAGATAGGAGAAAGGGCAGAACCACTCCACGCAATCTACTCCAGGAATTGTATTGGACCCATTAGAGAGCTTCTCGACCATGATGTACTTCGAGTCATTGCCTTTTTTGATAAAGTGAGGGTAAGGTGGGTAGAAGAGGATGAGGTCAACAGATTTGACCCGCACCATCTTAGTTTCCTGAATATTAACACTCCGTCTGACTTGGAACAGGCAAAATTCCTGTCAGACTCAGTAGCAAGCAAAGGTTACAGCATCCTGCAAAAGTAGGTGTCCAACTCTCGTAAGTACTTGATGAATCACTAAGCCCTGTATTTGATTCATCAGTCATCATGAGGAGCTATAGTAATAGGAAAGGTAACTGCTCAGTCTCCCTTTGTGTCACCCTGAGTGCAATGAAGGGTCTCCAAGATTCTGAGGAAGCCTAGCGACCGAAGAATGACATTAGGGTGAGTAGTTACCAAGAAAATTTGTGTAGTTGATTATAATTGGATCTTATATCTACGAAAAAACGAAAAAAGGAGTTATCAGATGCTTCCTATAGTCTCTATTGTGGGTAGGGCAGGATCAGGTAAGACAACACTTCTGGAGGGCTTGATTCCAGAGTTGAAACGACGCGGCTACCGAGTAGCCTTAATTAAGCATGCTGTTCACGGCTTTGAGATTGATAAGCCAGAGAAGGATAGCTGGCGATTGACTCAAGCTGGCAGTGACCTTACAGTTCTGAGTTCCCCTCAGCCGGAAGGAAATTGTGAAAATGAGAAAGAGCGAAGAAAGGTAGTCTTAATCCGCTCAGTAGAACATGAGTATAGTTTAGATGAGCTCTCTCACCTTATAGGACATGACTTCGATATCGTGTTAACAGATGGTTTCAAGCAGGACAAAGCCCCTAAGATCGAGGTTCATCGCCACGGGATGGGTGAACTTGTATGCTTGGCAAGCACAAGTATTGCGGACAAGGAGCTTTTTGCTGTTGCTACTGATGAGCCATTGGATATAGCCGTCCCACAGCTTGCTCTGGATGACTTCAGCGGGATTGCTGACCTGGTGGAGCAGAGGTTTCTATCTGGTGATAGAAAAGAGGAAGTCTCCCTACTCATAAATGGGCTTCCCGTGCCTTTGAATCTATTCGTCGGTGAAATATTCAGCCGTATCCTGACTGCCATGGTCTCAACCTTAAAAGGCATAGATATGGATAAGGTAAATTCCGTTGACATATCATGTAGGAAAGGTGAGCGACTGCACCATGCATCAATGCCCTCTGATGTAGAGTGTGCAAGCTGTGAAAAATGCCAGACGAGGAAATCTTAAGCAGTGTACAAACTCTGCAAGCATAAGCAAGCTGCCGCAAGGGTGAAGAGAGAGGAGATACTATGGGGACTGTCTATGGTGGCTTCAGATGCATGTGAACCGTCATGTGGCAATTTACCTGGTGTAAGTATTACCAAAAGGAATCTAGAATAAGCATGTTGAAATGGTTAGGTAAGCTGGTAGACTCTAATGAGCGTGAACTAAAGCGCTTGCATCCTGTGGTAGCGAAGATAAACTCCCTTGAGGATGAGTTCGAGAGACTCAGTATTGAGGAGTTGTGTCACAAAACAGATGAATTCAGAGAACGACTCGCCGGAAACGAGACTCTGGACGACCTCTTACCCGAGGCTTTTGCTGCTGTTCGGGAAGCAGCAAAGCGCACCCTCCACCAGCGTCATTTTGATGTTCAGCTTATAGGCGGCATAGTACTCCATCAAGGTAAAATTGCCGAGATGAAGACAGGTGAGGGCAAAAC
This sequence comes from Chloroflexota bacterium, assembly GCA_030612045.1. GTDB lineage: Bacteria > Chloroflexota > Dehalococcoidia > UBA2247 > JAUWOP01 > JAUWOP01. Next base: position 8,134 of record JAUWOP010000033.1, read on the forward strand.
TCTGGTAGCTACACTGCCGCTTTATCTTAATTCTCTCACTGGAGAAGGATGTCACCTGGTAACAGTTAATGATTACCTGGCAAAGCGTGACCCCTGCTGGATGGGCACTATCTTTCATGCTCTGGGGATAAGTGTAGGCAGCATCCAGCACGAAGCATCTTTCCTCTACGACCCCGATTACGAATCAGAGGACCAGCGGTGGACTTACCTGCGCCCGGTCCCCCGCCGACAGGCTTATGAGGCTGATATTACCTATGGGACCAACAATGAATTTGGTTTTGATTACTTGCGGGATAACATGGTCGTGGACCTCACCCAATGTGCACAGCGTCCTCTTAACTATGCCATCGTTGATGAGGTAGATAATATCCTCATAGATGAGGCACGCACACCCCTCATCATAAGTGGCACCTCCGATGAGTCTTCTCAGAAGTATGAGGTATGTGCCAGATTGGTCTCTCGCCTGGTAAAAGATGAGGATTACGCCGTGGATGAGAAAATGCGGAGTGTTAGCCTTACTGATGATGGAATTACCAGGGTAGAGAGGATGCTTCAATCCCAGGGGTTGCTTCATGCTCCTGCTCTCTACGACTCCAGTAATTATACCCTGACATATTATATAGAGAGTGCCCTCAAGGCGTATGTGTTGTTTAAGAAGAATCGGGATTATGTGGTAAATGATGGGCAGGTAATTATTGTAGATGAATTCACCGGGAGGCTGATGCCGGGGCGCAGATATTCTGAGGGACTGCACCAGGCGATTGAGGCTAAGGAAAGGGTGAAGGTACGGGCAGAAAGCATCACCCTGGCTACCATAACCTTTCAGAACTACTTTCGTCTCTATAAGAAGCTAGCCGGCATGACAGGCACCGCTGTTACCGAGGCAGAGGAATTTCACAAGATATATCACCTCGATGTAGCGGTCATCCCTACTAATAAGCCGATGATACGCCACAACTATCCAGACAGAGTGTATAAGACTGAGCAAGCTAAATTCAGGGCAGTAGTCGAGGAGATAGCAAGCCTTCATGTTGAGGAGCACCCCGTCCTGGTAGGCACAACATCAGTTGAGAAGTCAGAGCAGCTCAGTGAATTGCTAAAGTGCAAAGGTATTCCACATCATGTGCTTAATGCCAAATATCATGAAAAAGAGGCTTATATTATCGCTCAGGCAGGTCAGCCGGGGGCAGTAACTGTGGCTACTAGCATGGCGGGGCGTGGGGTGGATATTGCATTGGGTCCAGGTGTGGTTGAGAACGGTGGATTACATATCATTGGTACTGAGCACTATGAGTCCCGACGTATTGATAATCAGTTGGGGGGTAGGGCGGGGCGCCAGGGAGACCCCGGAAGCTCTCGCTTCTATGCCTCACTAGAGGACGACCTGACACGCCAATTTGGTGGAGATAAGCTTAAGGGTATCATGAATTGGGCAAAAATAGATGATAGCGTGCCTATAGAGCTCTCTGTGGTAGGGAAGGCTATTGCCAGCTCTCAGTCAAAGGTTGAAGCATATCACTTTGATATTCGGAAACACCTTGTAGACTATGATGATGTAATTAGCAAGCACCGCGAGATAATATATGCGGAGAGAAGGAAGATTCTAGAGGGAGCCGACCTTAAGGCTAATATTCACTCTACGGTAGAAGAGGAAATCGGAGTGTTAGTTGATGACTGTGTAACAGAGGATAGGGTTGATACTAAGAGATTGTTAGAGGGCATATCTCAAATTTTCCCTCTACCACCAGGGATAACCCCACAGCTTCTTTCCATGTTAAGCGAGGATGAAATTGAAGACAGGCTGGTCAAGTGTGCTGAGTCTGTCTATGTGGAGCAGGAAGAGAAGATAGGCTCAGAAAATATGCGTAAGCTAGAACGCCTGGTAATGCTGCGAGTTATTGATAAGCTATGGATAGAGCACTTGACTATGATGGACCAGATGCGCCAGGGCATTGGGCTCAGGGCAGTAGCACAAACAGACCCTCTGGTTGCCTATAAACGGGAGGGGTATACCTTATTTGAGAGCTTGCTTGCCAGTATTCAACATGATGTGGCACATACTATATATCATGTAGACATAGTTAAGAAAGAGCCTAAGTTGGCAGTGCAAGCAGCGCAAACGGAAGCATTGCGGGGAAAGGGGGGTAAGAAGGTGGGACGTAATTACCCCTGTCCCTGTGGCAGCGGTAAGAAGTATAAAAATTGCTGCGGAAGAGGGGAATAAGCCTCTCACATCTAACTTTTGAGAAGAATAATTACTTTGTTGGGGATAATTTCTGTCTTCAGGTGCTCTGAGTTATTCTATAATGAGGCAAATGCTAGTAACAGATACGCTGCTCCAACTCTGGGCAAAGAAGAAAGCCGAACCGCCGTCAGAAGTGCGCTATCCTCTGCTTTTCCATATGCTTGATGTGGCTATGGTAACTCGAGAATTATGGGGGAAATCTTTACATTCTGGAGCCAGGCGTTTTTTCTCTGAACAGCTCGGTCTCTCAGAATCAGAATCGGCTGCATGGATTTCTCTCTGGGCTGGGCTGCATGACATCGGCAAGGCATCCCCTGTATTCCAGTGCAAGAGTGAAGCAGCCAAATATCAACTTGAATCCATGGGGTTTGTATTTGAGTCCCACGCAAAAGACATACCTCACGGCATGATAACGGCGCATGTTTTCCCCGCTCTTGTTGAAAGTGCCTTGCCTGAACATAATCTCCCCGGTGATATGTCCCAGTTTATCGGCTTTGCCGTCGGGGGTCACCACGGCACCTTCAGCATCAATGAGCCAAAACGCCGTCAGATGGGGGATTCCAAGTGGGATAGCATACGGATAGCTTTTGCAGTCCAACTCGCCAGATTATTAAACATTTCCTCTCTGCCAGTACCCCAATATGTAAATGATAATGCCTTCTATGTAATGTTTGCTGGGCTGACCTCTGTTGCTGATTGGGTTGGCTCCAGCGAGGAATTCTTCCCACTCGAAGTAGAGCACACGCCAGACGAACATCTAACATACGCTCGCCAGCAAGCAGAGAGGGCTATTCGCAGCCTCGGTTGGGAGAGATGGAAACCACCTGCCCAAACGGCTAGTTTACAGCAGCTCTTTCCCACAATTGTCGATAAACCCAGACCCCTCCAGTCGAAGGTCAGCGAACTGGCCGAAACGCTGGCTAGCCAACCAGGACTAGTTATCATAGAAGCGCCAATGGGGGAAGGTAAGACCGAGGCTGCTATGTATCTAGCTGACTGTTGGGCAGCTTTACTTGGCCAGAAGGGTACCTACTTTGCTCTGCCCACTCAGGCCACCAGTAATCAGATGTTCGGAAGGGTGAAGGAATTTCTTGAAACCAGGTATCCAGGTTTAGCTACCAACCTCCAGTTGATTCATGGTGGAGCATTGCTATCGGAGGATTTCTCCAGGCTGCGTGTAGGCATAAACGATAATGGAGATAATGATGCTCCCCTTGACAGTGTCATTGCCGCTGAATGGTTTCTTCCCAAGAAAAGGGGACTATTGGCACCCTTTGGGGTGGGCACAATAGACCAGGCACTCCTCTCCGTTCTACAGACCAGGCATTTCTTTGTGCGTCTCTTTGGACTGGCTCAAAAGACGGTAATTATTGATGAAGTCCATGCCTACGATATGTACATGTCAACGCTATTAGAAGAACTCATTGGTTGGTTACATGCTATTGGCTCATCGGTAGTTCTGCTGTCGGCTACACTACCAGCGAGTAAACGTAAGGCTTTGGTAGAAGCATATACAGGAGAGGCAACGCAATTAGCACCATCAGCCTACCCAAGAGTGACTTGGGTATCAGGGGCAAAAGTGATTGTAGACGGATTTGAGGCAACCAGTCATACAGAATTACACATCCGACATATTAGGGATGATCTCGAGGTACTGGTCAGCAACCTGCGCCATGCTATTACAGAAGGTGGCTGTGTAGCCATCATTTGTAACACGGTGAGGCGTGCTCAGGAAACCTATACCGCCATTAAGCAAGCAGAGTTGGTATTCCCCGACGAGCTTATGCTTCTCCACGCCCGTTACCCCTACGAAGAAAGGCTGGAGAGAGAAAATGCTATTCTGCACCATTTTGGTAAGAGAGGCAGACGGCCAGAGCGGGCGGTATTAGTAGCCACCCAGATTATCGAACAGAGCCTTGATGTGGATTTTGACCTGATGGTTACCGATCTGTCCCCGGCTGACCTCGTCATTCAGAGGGCGGGGCGAGTACACCGCCACGATAACCCAAGACCTGCCTCCATGGCACAGCCCACGCTATGGATTCGTATGCCAGATACCGATGTGAATGGCCTTCCGGTATTTGGAGTTTCTGCTTACGTGTACGATAAGTATTTCCTGCTGCTTTCGTATCTGCACCTAAAGGATCGCACCAGCATCTTCCTCCCTGAGGATATTCATGATATTACAGAGAAGGTATATGGTGAGCCTGAAGGACCCTGGCCCTCACCTGATTTTGAGGAGGCAGTCCATGCTGCCAGTGAGAAAATGAAAGGGGGAATAGAGAGAGATGTATTTAGCGCCAGGGTAAACCTCGTTCCTGGGTACGACGATAGAGACCCTCTGGAATTCTTCGGTAGTTCCAGCCAGGAACTTGAGGAAGACAACCCGGAAATCCATCGTTCTCTGCAGGCGCTTACCAGATTGGTTGAGCCATCGGTACAGGTTGTCTGCCTATGCAAATCGGCAGGTGAGACATTCCTGCATGAAGGGGAACAGAACTCGGTGGATATGGGACAGAAACCAGAGGGTGAGTTAATGAAGAGCTTCCTGCGCCGCTCCTTGACCATTACCGATAAGAGGGTGGTTTTCAAGCTGATCAAACAAGCCCCACTCGATTCCTGGAGGAAGTCGCCTGCCTTGCGGCATCACCGTCTCCTGGAGTTTGAAAACGGCATTGCCAAGGTTGACAAATACTTATTACATCTGGATGATGAATTGGGATTATGCATCGAAGACCCTGCAAACCAGGGGGAAAGAGAGGAATGAAATGACAGGATACTCCTTCAATCTTGTGGATGAAGAGTGGATACCATGCATCATGCGGGACGGCTCGTCTGGTGAACTTGGCATACTGGAAACACTATCAAATGCCCACGATGTAAAGGAAATTTTCGACCCCTCGCCACTGATAACTGCAGCATTGCATCGTCTGCTGCTGGCTGTCCTTCACCGCAATTTTGGTCCCACCTCCGTTGAGGAATGGAAAGATATATGGGAGGCTGGCCATTTTGATAGAAGTACCCTGCAAGATTATTTCGATAAGTGGCACAACCGATTCGACCTCTTCGATAAAGAACATCCCTTTTACCAAACAGCCAGATTTGGAAAGGGGAAAATGAAGACAGTAGAGGTCAACGATCTATTGCCTGAATTGGCCAGGGGCAATAATCCCACCCTTTTTGACCATACACTTGATGATAGCTGTGCCCCTCTGGATGTTGTTGCGGCAGCCCGGAACTTGCTCGCACTTCAGTCCTTCAAGCTGGGTGGTTTGAGTGGGCTAGGGACCAATTTTGTTGATGCTCCTTCAGCACGGAATGTTCTTTTCCTGGTGCAAGGAGAAAACCTCTTCCAAACCCTCATGCTGAATTTGGTCAAGTATAATGAAGACGAGCCTATCCCTGGCTCTGGTGAGGACCGCCCCGTTTGGGAACAAGATCAGCCCTTGAATTCACCCCTCCCAATGGGCTATCTCGATTATCTTACCTGGCAGACGCTATTGTTGCGTCTGGTGACCGACAGTAGCGGGTTGAGGGTTATCGGGTGCGAGATGGCGTTAGGGCGTAATTTGAAAAGCGATGGCAACCTCTTTGACCCTGCTGTAGCCTATAGGAAAGATGCAAAGGCTGGTTGGTTGGGGCTTCGCTTCCGTGAGAACCGTGTCCTCTGGCGTGACAGTACCAGCCTGCTCAATATCACCAGCGAGGAAAACAGTCCACCACGGATAATCCAGTGGCTTTCTCTCCTGGTAAAAAGGAAAGCAGTAGAAAAGAGCTCTATTTACCTGGTAGATGCTTATGGGTTAGGTACCAACCAGGCGAAGATAGACTTCTGGCGTCACGAGCACTTGCCATTACCTCTAGATTACCTTGACGATGAGTCACTTGTCGAGGACTTGCAAACAGCCCTGGAGGAATGTGAGGAATCGGAGAAGGCTCTCAGGTATGCGCTCCGTCATTTTGCTGGAGGTATGCTTGCTCCCCCGGAAGGTAACCCGGACAAGGATGCGGTTACAAATCTGGTGAGTCACCTTGGCGCCGATAAGCTCTTCTGGCCCCGTTTGGAAAGACATTTCTACCACCTGCTGAGGGAACTGCCAAACGGTCGTGAGGAGGCGCTGGATACCTGGGCAGACAAACTGCGCTATACTTGCTGGGACTGCTTTGAAGAGGCTACCCGTGACCTTGATGGTTCAGCAAGAACGCTAAGGTCTATTGTTGAGGCAAGGCAGAGACTCGGTGGTGGGCTCAAGCGTGTACTCGCATAAGCTAATTATGAAAGGGGGAAAATTATGCCAGAAAAAGAAGTGTGGATTGACCACTTCGTAGCACACCTGGAAGCATTACAGAAGCAGGAGAACCGCGGTGCGCTGGCGGAGCTCCGCCGCGGTTTGGGAAGTTCACCGGGGACTGTACCATTGATGTATCCTCAAATCCTGCCCTGGGTTCCGAGCGGCAAGTGGGCAGAGGACACTGCCTACATTGTAGGTTCCCTCTTTGCTCTCCACCCTGATCCGGGAGGAGCGGGCAATATGGGCACAGCATTCGCCATGGTGAAGGACCCCAGCGATAGCCTGGAAAAAAGATTCGTAGCTCTGCTTAATTGTCACCGTGATGATTTGCCCAATCACCTGCGACAGGCGGTCAGTCTCCTGAAGTCTAAGGATGTCCCAATTAACTGGCGTCGACTGCTCAAGGACATCCTTTCCTGGGACCACGAGGACCGCTTTGTACAGCAGCAGTGGGCAAGAGAATTCTGGCAAAGTAAAGTTCAAGCAGCATCCTAGCCGAAAGACAAAACATAAGGAGGAAATCAGAATGAAAGTCGAGTTACACCTAATCCAGAACTTCGCCCCTTCATGCCTCAACCGGGACGATACCAATACCCCAAAGGATTGTGAGTTCGGCGGGCACCGTCGCGCTCGCATCTCCAGCCAGTGCATCAAGCGAGCAATACGCTGGGATGGGACATTCCAGGAACGACTGGAGGGTTATCTTTCCAGCAGGTCACTCAGGTTTCCTAACCAGGTAGCGGAAGTTCTCAAGAAAATGGGCGTGGAGCAAGACTCAGCCAATATCATTGGCAAGAATCTTCAGGACATTGCCAAGAGTGAGAAGAAAGAACAAGGTGAAAAGAAAGCGGAAGACAACTATGAGCTTGATATCTTCAAGACTCCCCAGATTGTATTCTACACCCCAGATGAAGTTAGGGCTTGCGCTGAGTCGATCAAGTCCCTCTTAGATAAAAATGTTAAGCCACAGGACGCTGTAAAAGAGATCAGGAATAAAAAGTCCGGGCGTTTTGTCCATTTCCCAACACCACGTTCTGCGGATATAGCTCTCTTTGGGAGAATGGTTACCTCGGACAACTTTAAACATGTCGACGCTGCCTGTCAGGTCGCTCATGCCATCTCCACCAACAAGGTATTGATGGATATGGATTTCTACACCGCTATTGATGACCTGCAGCCGGAGGCAGAGACCGGCGCTGGCATGATGGGGGTCACCGGCTTCAATTCTTCTTGTTTTTACCGCTATTCCCTGATAGACATGGAACAATTGAAAAAGAACCTCGGCGGAGATGAGGAACTCGCCCGCAAGACCCTGGAGGCTTTTCTGCATGCCTCGGTCGCTGCCATCCCCACAGGCAAGCAGAACTCTATGGCGGCTCAAAATCCCCCGGATGCCATATTTGCGGTGGTTCGCCAGGATGGTGCCCCTATGTCACTTGCCAATGCCTTTGCCACACCTGTCAAACCAGCCAGGGACAAGAGCCTGGTGCAAGCGTCAATAGAAGCTATGGACAGCTACTGGGGCAAACTCACTAAGGTCTATGGAGAGGATGGTGTCAATGTCCGTCCCATCTGTCTGGTAGAGGAGGCTGAGTTGGATTCCCTCAAGAACCAGAAGGTCTCCTCGTTTGAGGAACTGGTAAGGAAAATTGCAGATGCCACGGTGTTCGAGGAGGGGAAATGAGTATCCTGCTCCTGCGACTTGCCGGCACCATGCAGTCTTGGGGTACGCAGAGCCGTTTCACCATCCGAGACACAGGGCTTGAGCCTTCCAAGAGCGGAGTTATCGGGCTTGTATGTGCTGCCATGGGCAGACCCAGGTCTGCCTCAATTGAAGACCTTGCAGAGTTGCGTATGGGCGTGCGCGTGAATCACGAGGGAAATATGGCTAGCGACTATCACACCACGCTTAATGTCATCAAGGCAAGCGGTGCTAAGCCCAAACCTGGAGAAGCTGTAGTATCCACCCGCTATTACCTCGCCGACGCCGATTTCCTGGTGGGACTCCAAGGGGATAGAACGCTTCTGGAGCAGATCGACCGCGCATTGGCTAAACCGGTCTGGCCGCTCTATCTCGGTCGGAAGGCATTTGTCCCCGGCGAGCCAGTGCGGCTGGAAGATGGACTGCGTTCAGAGGATAGTTTGAAAGCGGTTCTGTGTCGCTATCCTATCAGTCTCAGGTCCGGGGAGCAACCGCCGGAGCAAATACGACTGGAAATCGAGGTCGACTATGGCGAGGGAGACCGCGTTAAACAGGACCAGCCTCTCTCGTTCTCCGAGCGCCGCTTCGCTCCCCGACATGTTAAGACCGAGTTTATCCCGCTCTCGGAAATTCCCGTCCGTAAGGAGGAGCAATGTATCTCTCCCGCTTAAAGCTAAACCCCCGTTCGCGGAAAGCGATGACTGAAGTATCTCGACCCTATGAGTTGCACCGTTCCCTGATGTGTGCCTTCCCCGACGAGAAGGATGGCGGACCGGGGCGTGTCCTCTTTCGTCTGGACATTGACCTCAGGAAAGGTGACATATCAGTCCTGGTGCAGTCGGAGAACGAACCCGACTGGACAGCCCTCAATGGACCAGGCAATTTCCTGTTGGAACCACCGCAGTGGAAAATCTATGACCCGATTGTTGCTGTGGGGCAGATGCTCTATTTCCGATTGCAAGCCAACCCCACAATAAAGCGGGATGGGAAACGACTGGGCATCTTAAGAGAGGACAACCAAATTGAATGGCTCCATCGTAAAGCAAAGGAAGGTGGCTTTGAAATAGTTTCCCTCAGCGTGGTTCCTGAAGGTATCGCTCATGACAAAATGACTGACCGGTCCGATTCGCCACATGACCTTATCCTGTTCTCGGTGCGCTTCGAAGGGGTCTTAAAGGTGACCGACCCTGACATATTTCCGCAAACGCTTGGGCGTGGCATCGGTAGCGCCAAGGGCTTGGGATTTGGACTGCTCTCGATTGCGCCACTAAGGGAAATGTGCTATGCGAACCCTTCATGAGTTGCCCCGTTTCAGCGATCGCTGGAACTACCTTTATTTGGAGATGGGACGATTGGATGTGGATGCCGATGGGCTGGCATTCCATCAGGGGGACAGTGTGGCACCCATTCCTATAGATCAACTGGCGGTGGTCATGCTCGGACCCGGCTCGACGGTAACGCATGCCGCCATAAAAGCACTCTCCCGCAACAATTGCCTGCTGGCATGGACAGGTCAGGACGGGGTGAGGCTCTATGCGGCAAGCATCGGCGGCACCTACAGTTCCCGACGGCTCATCCGCCAGGCAAAGCTCGTCAGCGATGAGCGTTCTCGGCTTGAGGTTGCCTGGAGGATGTATCGCTTTCGCTTCCCGGAGGCTATCCCCCAGACCGTCAGCCTGGAGAGTATACGCGGTATGGAGGGCATCAGGGTGAGGAAGACATACGCTGAAGCAGCGAATAAATACGGCGTGGAATGGAAGGGCCGTAGATATGACCAGAATGACTGGGGCCGAGGGGACTCCATTAACCGTGCCCTTTCAGCAGCCAATGCCTGCCTGTATGGTGTTTGCCATGCGGGCATCCTCTCTGCCGGCTACTCTGCGGCACTGGGGTTTGTCCATACCGGGAAGATGCTCAGTTTTGTCTATGATATAGCTGACCTGTACAAAACAGCACTCACCATTCCGGTGGCATTTCGGGTAACATCACAGGAACCGATTGAGCTGGAGCGTGCGGTGCGGATGGAGTGCCGCCATGCTTTCCACGAGTTCAAGCTAATGGAACGGCTGTTGCCGGATATAGCGGAGGTGCTAAATGCTGGTGATGATTTTGGAGAGGGTGCCGAGGAGTTTGAGGGGCGCATTGTCACGCTGGCTGTTGGAGCCGAGGGTGGGGGTGTTCCTGGGGAATCCTAGTGCGCGAGTGCGAGATGAGCTCTGGGAAAGGTCGCTAAAGGCAACGAAGGGGGAAGGGTCAGTGCTTCAGATGTGGTCAGATAAGAATCCCCAGGGCTTTTCGTATCGGCAGTTCGGGGTGAGTGAGCGCAACTTTGGGGACTTTGAGGGCATGGCACTTATCCGGGTCTCCCGCCATGGCAGGACATCTATAGAATCTGCTGACACTATAGAGGAGTAGCCAGATAGGAGCCCGGAATGGGCTAGATAGCAATTTCTAGTGTATTCCCCACGCATGTGGGGGTGAACCGTAAAAGGAAACTCGTGCAGCAACAGGGCAACGTATTCCCCACGCATGTGGGGGTGAACCGCTCCCATGTTAGAATACGGAACGAGTCGAATGGTATTCCCCACGCATGT
>JAUWOP010000044.1 GCA_030612045.1 Chloroflexota bacterium
ATCGCTTTCTCCAGATCGTGTCTCAATCGAACCTGCCTCCTGCGAAGAATAAGGTCACCGTTCAGGAGCATCTGGATGGCTCAATCCACCTGGTGTATAGAGACAGAGATGTTTCCTTTAGAGAAATCAAGGAGTTACCCCGGAAACAACTCGTGGTCTCTTCTGAAAGGGCACAAACTACTGAACCCAGGAGGAAATACATCCCTCCCCAAGATCACCCTTGGAGAAAGTTTATTAACCCACAATCTGTTTCCAAGAGGGTACCATCAACGGTGTGAATCAATCAGAGGTCATTTCTATTGAGTCCAGAAGGGAGGACATTTCTAAAGAGTCTTGACAGCTTTTGTTCCTGTCACACTACACCTCATCCATAAGAAGCTTTGTGTAGTGGCTCATGTGTGCATCTCGATGCACACAAATGCTCCCGTCATCTGCGAGAAGGTCTCGCAATAGTATGGCTGTCTCGTAAAACCACTGCAAATAAGAATCCAGCCCGCGTCCCCAAGTATCACGATAGGCTTTGTGCTCAATGATGCTGGGCTCCTTAGTGAAACTCTCCCCGTTCACATCAACTTGGAAAGAAAAGTTTGCCCCGGTATCGAAGGGTGGGTCAATGTAAATGAGGTCAACCTTGCCGGCGAACTCATCCAGGAGTGCCGGCAGGATATACTTCTTATCTCCCCAGATGAGGCGGTTGCGCCACTCACTCGTCCTGCCGTGTGCCCATGCCTCAAGCGCCATCTGCCGCTCCTGAACGGACTCGTTGACTATCTCTACCGCCTGGAAGGGGAGGGAGATGCGCAGTGGGGCTACGCGCTTGCCGTCCTTATCATACTTGCCTTGCCAGACAAACTCAGTGTCTTTGATGGGTATTCGGGGTGTTTTAGCTAGTTGGGTCATGATCCTACCTTGTGATGATTATAACTCAAAAGGGACTGTTTTGGAGGATTCTCTGAGCCAATCAAGAAATGCGCTTTTGGAGAATTGCTTTAGGCCGTTTCTCTCTACAATCGCAACATTATGGTCAGCTAAGAATGCAGCCAGCATTTCTCCATCCATGGCAACGATTCCGCTCTTCGTGATGAGCTGCCACCCATCTATACTTATTTGGCCGGTAGTGAAAAAGAGCATAAACACAGGGTCAGCCACCCTTATTTGTAGGTCAGCATACTTATTAGGATTCATATCAGCAAAGGCACGCGCGACTGCCAAGTTCACAGAACCCACCAGCTCTCTTAAATCTGGCGTAGCAACTTTAACGGCCCCGTAGTGCTTTGCTTGCCCTACGAGCCATATCTCTAAGAATGATTCAAAGGGTTTGAATCTGAAGGCTGAAGAGGGTTTGATCAAATCTGCGACCGACAACTTTCCATAGAAATCTATTCCCTCATCTTTGGTCCGCTTTGTTACCCTAGCATTTCTGACACCCAGTATTTCCAATACATTCCTACACAGCAATTCGAATTGATGGGGAGAAAGTTCTCGCAATGCTTCGTAATAGTCTCTCCATAGCAACCGCCTTTTCTTCTGCTCAGCTACTTCCTTAGAATCACTACCTTCTACAAAACAAGCTCCCTGTATCATGTACTCTGAGGAGGAATTGAATGCTATTTGGGGCTGAACACCCTTCTCCTCGGACCTCTTGATGTAGTTAAGCAACCGTGATTTTACTGGAGCTTCCCACTCGCATGACTTCTCAACAGAGTCCAGTTCAACAAAATTGTTTGCGATTATCTTCTCAATTGAGCTAGTTAGCTTTATGGGCTTAGAGTCGATAGGTAATTGTTCATATATTAAATCTGCGATTAAAGCTGGCCTCGGCTTCATTATTATCACTCTGAGGAGAGTCTCTCTCTATCTTCAATGCGTTCACTAAGCAATGCTCTCAGATTTTCTAATAACTGCAATTCGCCGTCACTAATCAGCTTGACATCCTTTACTTTAAGTCCCTCAATTGCACTAATTGCAGCCTTGACTTGAGATATCCATCCTCCACTTTCACTAGATATAGCTAATGCCAGAGCTTCATTGAACGTTCTGGAGGGGTCTAGCAAAACAGCTTTGGCGTTCTCGTCTCGAAGGATACGGCGTAAATTGCTGACGTCCTCACGTGTTTGTAATTTGGCCGGAATTGGCCGATTAGTCTCCCCATCATATCTTTGGGTGATTAATTCGTAGAATTGTGGCCTCATATCATCGTTAGTAAAGCGAAGTTCGTTCTCTGACCATCCTAACCACTCTCTTACCCCAGGGATGCCAACTGCTTCATGGAACTTATAATATAGTTCTGGATCAGCGACTTCTTGAAATTCCTCATCTTCCTGCATTTGTTCCAAAGCCTTGAACGCACGGCGTCGGCGATTGGCCTCACGCGTTGTCATGCTCAGCTTTGCTGCCGTTTCTTGCAATGGAAGATGAAAATCATCTATTAGTTGAGAAATAAGCATTGCTTGTTGATATGCTCCTCAAGGCCTTACGCCTGATACATGCCTTATGCCCATAAGTACAGGCACAGCATCCTTGTTCTCAGGATCATCTACATCTATAAGTACAATCGGCAAATTGCCAAATGATGCTATCGTTTCCGTTGAGATATCAACACCACTCTTTTCATCTTCCAATATCCACCTAATGGCTGCGACACGCCGATTGCCTTCGATTACTACGAAAAGATCAGGCTTAAACTCATAACGCCTCACAATAAGGAGCTCCAATGGAACATAGCCATTGGTCAAGATAGATTCCTTCAGTGCTTGCAAATCTTCGTAGCGCTTACCTTTGAGAAATCTATAGGCTTTGTCCTGTACTGAGGCTTCGTGGTATCTCCTGTCATTAACCCTTTGATAATCTTCCTGGTCAAGAAACCTATAATTATTGGGGTCAAGCAACATGTCATGAAAGGAACATTGGTTCGTTTCATATTTCATTGATTACCTCCCTGCAGTTTCTTCTCCTCTTGAAGTTGAGTGTTCTATTGATAATAACAAGTCTGATGCTTAGGTACAGAGACTTTGCAGATAGGGCAGTTAGTCATGATTGCAAGTTACCTCATACCCTATGGTACATCAATGCCTAGAACCAAGCAACAATCGTAGTTAGACTCACCAATCCCACACCCCATGCTATTTAACCTCGTGCTGCAAAAGCAACACAAAGAGTGCCAGGTTTTATACCAACTACTAAGCAAGTGACTCTTAAAAGCAACTTTTGACTAGCCCTTGGCCAGTGATAAGGTTTTCTTGGCCGCGTTTGATATTCTCCTGAAAAAAGGCGCTGGTGTATTGCTTCTCTAACTTTCTCTGGAGGCCAAATTTCTCTAACATTTTCTCCATTGCAACGCCACGCTCTGACTTGCGAATCATCGCCAGCGCCTTGATCGCAATTGCGTCTCCGGTACAAAAATAAGCTTCCGACACTCTGCCTGCATGGAGCAGGGCCAGAGCCTCCGCCTCTCCCTCGTGAAGCCCTTCAACAAACACCCGGTCGAATAGCTGATAGAGGGCAGTGAGTTCTTCATGGGTAGCAGCCATTTCCATTATTTTTCCTTCATCTATCAATGTGCGAAGATTGATTTCTTCAGGAATACCGCCGATTTTCCGCATATAGAACAGAGCTTCATTAGCTACCACAATAGATGGTATTACTATACCAACCCGCTCTATCAGAGGCAGCCAGACCTCCAGTTCGTAGGCTTTGATGATAATGTTAGCGTCGAGAAGTAAGCATTTCGGCTTTGTAATCTTCGCGGTCATCCAGGCCATACTCCAGCAAGGTATCAGTCAAATCCAGAAGACTTACGTTTAGATATTCTGCCAGCTTAGTGCGCGAGATATTGCCCTCTTGATAGGCCAGGAAAGCCAGACGGACAAAGCGCTTTGGAATTGGTGGTGGGTCCCACCAGCAAGCCGCCATTGTGCTGCGATCCAATCGACGAAAAGCAGGGTCATTGAGCAACCGCTCTACGTCTTCCTTATCAAAATAGCCAAGATTAAGCAGACGATAGAGCAAGGCGGCTGTAGAGACATCAAATTCGCGAGCGACCTCAACGAGGTCAGTAAGGTATAGCTTCCCGTCTTTCAGGCGACGCTCAATTGAGATGGACACAGCATCACCCGGCAGCAGGAGACTGGATGCAAAAGCATTTGCCAGGCTCTCAATCCGGTCGCGAAATGCAGGGTCCTCAATCATCCTCTCTGGAGGGATACTCTTCCATGTCAAAAGGTGAAAGACCTCATGGGCAAAACTGAAATTCCGACGCCAAGGGGTTTCTACAGAATTCATTAAGATCGCTGGTCCAAAAAAACCAATCGTCGATGCTGCTGAGCCTTCCTCCCCTAAATTAGAATAAAGGACTTTCACTCCATAGCTATTTTCGAGCGTGCTAACCAGGGAAGCTGCAGGCCGAGCCCCTAAATTGAGTTGCCTCAAGGTATCTTCAGCAAGTTCACGAACATCGGCGTAATCCAATCTATTTGGATCCACCTCTCGCTGCGGCAGTTTTCTCCTCGACTCCGCATTACATAGCTTCTCCAGATAACCATACCGTTGACAGCGCTGCAGGAAATCAGCCTCTTTAGTCTTGGCATCTTCCTCAGGGGCTTCTCTCCAGAGAACCACTGGTAGGGGCTCGGGTTCCTGATTGGACAGAAGTGTGGAGATATCGGTCTTTAGTACCTTTGCCAGATTGGCTAATTCCCACGTCTTAATCTCTCGTCTGCCTTTCTCGATTTGCGAAACTACCTGATGTGCCGAAAATCCTGCTCGGTCAGCAAGTTCCTGCTGGCTTAACCCTAGTCGCTCTCTCAAAGCGCGTATCCGCTGCCCAAGAGTTTTGGCCATATTATCCATCATGGCCTCCTTATGCAAGATTTCCTTTAATTCATATATGGTATTGTAGCATAACTCGCGCTTCTATTCAAGATATTGTTGCAAAAATTGCAGGGCTACCATCACCTGATTTGCTATCGCTGCCTTAAACTAGAACCACGACAAAATTTGATCGATATTATGGGCTTGCAGTGTAATAATACCATCAGTGTGTGGAAGTAGCGCAGCATTGCTTCCCTTGCTATGCCAAGTTGCAGAAGTCGCCTATCTTAGTTAAGATACGGCCTACACTGGAGAAAGCAGGATCAATGTTTCGAGGAGGAAACCCCATGTCAGAAATGCACCATGTCATTGCCAGGGTCATATCGCAGCAGGGCACTTGTGCTGCCGGGCATAAAGTCGGGGATGAGTTCATTATCGGGCAAGAAACCCCAGTGGGTATGTGTTCGTGGGCGTTTTATGCCCTCTTTCCTTTTGCCACCGTGCTGCAATTCGGTGGCTCATTCCCGTGGGAAGAGGATAAGGATAAGACAACCGCTGCCTGCCCCGACCCGGCAAACCCTGTGGTCTTTGAGTTGAGACGAACGGAATAGAAGCTTTCAGTCCTGCTACTTACCCCAATGCTGGTTACTCAACGCTCACAATGAATGTCAACCAAACCATGTTGGCATAATTCGTTTGTCTTAGACTATATCCCTTGATATCTGTGTCACATTGTGATACTATTTCGGTGAGAGAAACAGATGCAAATCAGTGAACTCCAATGGGATGATGAAAATATTGAGCATATCGCCCAGCACAATGTAAACCCTCAGGAGGTTGAAGATGTGTGTTTTGGCATTCATATTAGCAGAAGAGAAGGGGGACGGAGGTACATTCTGAGTGGGTAGTCTGTTAGCGGCAGGTATCTGAATGTTGTAGTCGAGCAATTAGGAAAAGGACTGTTCAGGACGATAACAGCCTTTGACATGAGCGAGAACTACAAACGTGAATACAGAAGAAGGTTAAGAAAGAAGGAGAAGTTATGAAAAGGAGGGACGATACTGAGATTCCGGAGTTCCAATCGATTGAGGAAGAAAGGGGGTACTGGGAGGCGCATGGGCCACTAGCTGATGGCCATAAAGGCAGGCTAAGCAGGCCCAAGTCTGACCAAAGGCGTTCCTCCTTTTTGGCTGTTCGTCTAACTGGTGAGGAGTTAGCCACCTTGCGCGACATCGCAGCCAAGCAAGGGCTAGGGCCTTCCACTTTTGCCCGGATTGTTCTGACTTCAGTAATCGAGCGCGGAGGCAACATGCCCAGGCGCATAACCCTAGATGAACTTAAAGATGCGCTAGAAGAAAACATGCCCCAGTCGGTGAAAGACAGGGCTGAAGCTCTCTTCAGAGATACAGCTATAGATGGTGAGCCGAACAATCCAGCTTTTCTTATTGTTGATGGCGGTCAGAGAAAGGCATGGGAAGAGTTTACCTGGTTGTTTATCAGCGCATTATTTGCAAGTGTGGGTGTCCAAGTGATCCTCCCTGAAGACGAAAAATACGAAGAAGTAAGAGATATTGTGAAGGCAAAAACTTAGAACGGAGGTGAATGGCATATTAGAACACCTTCCCTGGATTCATTCTTTGACAAAAGAGGAAAGATTAGAATAGAATGGGCAAGTTATAGGTAAATGTAAACCTTCGGTAACTTGTATGTTGCTCTGAACCTGGTAGAATGAAAGGCTGTAAAGAGCACAAGGGGATTTTTATTATGCTCAGAATGGCACCAAGGTAAACAGTTACAAAACTTTGTCATAAATAATAAGTCATTTAGAGGGGAAGCATGTCAGAGCCACTAATTTCAGTGATAACCCCTACTTTTAATGAGAGGGAGAATATCCTCAACTTGGTAAAGAGGGTGCATAATGCCCTCGTAGGTTATGCCTATGAGCTCATCATTGTAGATGATAACAGCCCCGATGGTACAGCGGAGTTTGCTGAGTCCCTCTCAGGAGAGTATCCCTTGAGAGTCATCTGCCGCCGAAATGAGCGGGGACTTTCTTCAGCAGTGATAGCTGGATTCCGCCAGGCAAGGGGGAAAATCTTAGGAGTAATAGATGCCGACCTCCAGCATCCACCAGAAGAGATTCCTGCCCTTATTCACTCAATAGAAGATGGGGCTGATGTAGCAATTGGTAGCCGATATATTCTTGGTGGTGGTATCAGGGGGTGGAGTGTCAAAAGGAAGCTTGTATCTCAAGTTGCCACCACACTGGCACGGTTGTTCCTGCCATCAATCCGAAAAACGAAGGATCCTATGTCAGGCTTCTTCATGGTGCGGCGAGAGGTGATAGAGAATGTAGAACTCAGACCCATCGGCTACAAGATATTGTTGGAGGTGCTGGCAAAGGGGAAACTCACTCCTCACAAGGTAAGAGAGGTTCCCTATACCTTCCAGGAGAGAGAAGCAGGGAAAAGCAACCTCAATATGAAAGAGCAGGTGAACTATCTCAAACACCTCTCCATCCTGGTAGAAAAGGATAAGGAGATACGAAGGGTTGCTAAATTCCTTGCTGTTGGTTTGAGTGGGACAGGGGTCAACTTGGGGGTCTTATTCCTACTCACCGCCTACTCTAGTTTATCCCCTCTGGTAGCAGGCATTGCCAGTATTGAGCTGGCAATCATCTCCAACTTCATACTGAATGATATCTGGACCTTCGGGGATAGGAGAACGCCTTCTTTCAGAGCAGTCCTGAAGCGTGGTCTGAAGTATAACACTGCCACTGCCGTCAGTGCTGGCGCTAGCTACGCTGTATTCTTCTGGTTACTGACAGGTATGGAAGGAATGCACTATCTGGTGTGCATGGCACTGGGGATCTTGGCAGGGTTTGTGTGGAACTTCACCTGGAGTATGCTCTGGGCATGGAGGAAAGGTGAACCTCGAGAAGAGCCACTATTACCTAAGTAGATATAAACACTACATTATTGCTTTCCTGATTCAACTGGCTCTGGCAGGATTCTTTATTCATGAGTGGGATGGCTTTGTTTTTATCACTACTGTCAGTCAGTTTCTCCAGGAGGGAATAACACCTTATCAGACAGCCCTTAATGCTCCAGCGTATACCTTTGATAGCTGGACTCAACTCTGGTATGCCTATCCTCCCTTTCCCTTACTACTCTTTTCCGCTACCTATGCCCCTTCCTTCCTCTTGGGTGGAGACCCAATAGTGGGGAGAATCTTCCTGAAACTGGGGTTCATCCTGGGTAATCTGCTCTGTGCCTACCTGGTATATAGGTTTGTTGCTGAGGTCAGCTCTGAGGACAGGGCATTAAAGGCAGAGAAGCTGGTTCTGTATAACCCCTTCCTTATCTTCATTGCCGCCGTCTGGGGCATGTTTGACATCTGGATGGTGAACTTCTTGCTACTTAGCTTGCTCAGCCTTCGCCACAACAACTGGAATAGAGCCGGGCTATTCTTTGGACTGAGTATCCTGGTCAAACCAATACTGGTAATACTTGTCCCTATCCTTTTAATTCATGCTTGGAATAAGAGCAGGAGACTCATTGCCCCACTCCTCTTCGCTACCTGTGCGGGAGGTATCTTCGTACTAGTCTCCTTACCCTTCTTTCTCCCCTGCCCTGATGGGTTTATTACGCAGGTTGCAGGGATGCATGCCAGCAGACCACCTTTTGGTTTCTCTCCCATCGTCATCCTCTACGCCGGAGTAGGATTGAGCAATATAGGTCCCATCAGTATTCCCTCTCTCTCAATTCAAACCATCTCGGGTATTTCTGCTGGGCTGCTGCTTGCCACCATAGGAATTACCGCTGCATACTACTGGTTGCAACGGGAAACAAGAGAGGGTGAACTTCTTGTCATAAGCTTCCTTCTAGTGCTGGGATTTATTCTGTTCAACAAAGGGGTGAGCCCACAGTATCTTGTCATCCCTATAGTCCTGGTAATTATCCTTCTCTATACTTATAGCAACTATAGCTTCATTACTCGAAAGGATTTGAAGAGGTACTATGGTTTTCTCGTCATTCCTTACCTGGCAGCCTCGATTCTCGAAGGACACCACTATCTTACCTTTATCCCCACAGATATTGCCTTGCGGCTTATGGGGCAGTCATCTGCTGAGCTAGACGCTCGAATTGCCTCCAGTTTTCCTCCATACGACATCATAGTATCAGCCTTGTGTATAGTACTCCTTGTTCCAGCCATGATTCAGGCTGCCATTATCCTCTACAGGGGATTCAAGAAGGTCATCCCTGTTATCTCTGAGGAGGTATCTCTCTATTTGCCACACCTGAAGCGAGTACTGCACCGTAAATATATAACTACGCCTACCTCAATATTAGTAGCCTCCCTCTTTGTAGCAATGCCAGCTTTAGGTGGGGTAGCTGAACACTGTTACACAGACCAGAATGAAATCATCTTCTATCCTCAACCTCAAGGGGAAGAAAGATTAGTGGGTACGCTATATTACTGGTATGATAATTCCTCTCGCGATCCCCATATCCGATGCGATAGCTGGCGTAACACAGGACTAACCCCTATGGAAGGATTCTACCACTCCTCCTATGGGTATATTAAAGATGATATTCACCAGATGAAGGAAGCCGGCATAGACTTTGCCCTGCTCTGTTTTGACAGTAGCAATTGGCATACGGTAGAGAGATATGCCCTCTTTGCTCAGGTTGCTGAGAAAGAAGAGTTTTACTTTGCTCCGCTGATTGACCTGGGAGTTCTTACTGATGATTCTTCCTTCGTGGCTATGAACCCACCAGGACCTTCAAACAACACTGTGCCCAAGCTATCTCTCGCCCCACAAACAAGTGATACTATCATCAGCTATATACAGCGAGCACTTCGCACCCAGGATTCTCCTGCCTTTTTGAAGCATGAGGGTAAACCAATGGTATTTCTTCAGGGTAGCTCTCTCTTTGCCCCTGGTTGGTCTCCAGAAGAAAAGCTCTACCAGGCTCAGTCCCTGATAGCACTCTATCAGCACAACTATAGCTGTAGTGTGACCGGAGCACTGGGGATGATTTCCGCAAACTGGGGTGTAGATGTCGCCAGTACGGATGAACTACTGCTCTATTATCCCCTGAGCATGACTGGATTTACCCAACCAATAAATAAGATTGAGCAAGACTGGTCAGAAGCCCTGTGCTGGTCGTGGGAGATATTCTGGGAAAATATTACTGCAGAGGCAGAAAATACCTCCCAGGAGAAGATTTTCTGGGTAGCTACTCCCCCCCCCCTTTTCACAACTTCCCCTCTGGGGGAGACTGCATTTTATACAGGAAACTTTGATGCTCTGTTTATCTCTTCCCCCGCCATACTATGGCACCAGTGGTGGTTATCTGAGAACAAACAGCCAGATACTGTCAGGAATCCTGATTTGCCACTAAACTACTGGACTACACAAATATCTCTGTTACGGCAGTATAGTGAAGAGAGAGATACTCCCATAATAATAGCTGTAACCCCCTGTTTTGATGACACTCTAGCTAAGCCTGAAGATACTGGCTTTGGCATCCCTTTGAGGATTGGTGAGAGCTATAGCTATGACCTCTTCTGGGATACTGCGGTTCAGAATAATGCTGATATTGTGCTAATAGCAAGTTGGAATCATTACCAGGAGAGCTCTTGCATCGAGCCTACCGTAGAATTCCGCAGTACATTTCTAGAGAAGACGAGGCAGTGGACCGAGACCCTTTGTATTACTCCCACTCAAAGAGACTAAGAGTTGCAAAACCACAAACTATCGTATTATAATGTAGCCTAAAATAGGGAAGGGTAGAAGCAGGTGGTCTTATCAGGTACGGTTATTCCCGAAGCTAATAGTGAATTCCGCCGCTATGTGGAAGAGCAAAGCGGGCAGAATATCTCTAAGTGTTATCAATGTGGTAAGTGTACCGCGGGTTGTCCCCTTGCCTATGCTATGGATATAACTCCGCGCCAGGTGATGCGGGCTATTCAACTCGGGTTGAAAGATGAGGTGCTCTCCAGTTCAGCCATCTGGTTATGTGTCTCTTGTCAAACTTGCTCCGCCCGTTGTCCCCTGGAGATTGATATTGCTAAGGTGATGGAGTCCTTGCGTCTTCTGGCGGTGAAGGAAAATATTAAACCCGCTGAGAAGGACATCAATCTCTTCCACCGTATTTTCTTCGGCTTAATTGAGCACCGCGGACGCGTCCATGAACTGGAGTTAGGACTGAGATATAACCTGTCGACCAGGCATCCCTTTGCTAATAGTTCCCTCGGAGTGAAGATGATTGCCAAAGGGAAAATGACCAGCATCCGACCTTCCCGGGTCAAGGGTGCGTCAGAAGTTGAAAGGCTGTTCCGCAGGGTGAGGGAAATAGAAGCCAGAACTCCACCACAAGAAGAAGAGCGTTAATAATGGGGAATGCTTATACTTACTATCCTGGTTGTACCCAACTCTCTACGGCGGAGGAGTTTAATACCTCAGCACGGTTGGTGTGTGAGAAGCTTGGTATTGACCTGCGTGAGTTGCCGGATTGGACCTGTTGTGGAGCATCATCGGCTCACAACACCAGTCCCTTACTGGGTATAGTGTTGCCCGCCCGCAATCTACAGATTGCCGAAGTGGAAGGTTTACCTCTGGCTACGGCATGTGCCATGTGTTACTCTCGCCTCAAGATTGCCGCTCACGAACTCCAGAACCCCACAATGCTGGAGCAGTTTAAGGACATCACAGAGAAGGATTTTCATAATACCGTGGAGGTGGTTCATCTTCTGGAGATAATGGACAGTGAGAAAATGAGTTTCCCAGTAGAAAAGCCGCTGCAGGATTTGAAGGTAGCCTGTTATTACGGGTGTCTGCTCACTCGCCCCAGAGATATTGTGGGCTTTGATGATGAGGAAAACCCCTACAAGATGGATAAACTTATGGATGCTCTGGGGGCTGAGAGTGTGGAGTGGGGGTTCAAGACAGAGTGTTGTGGTGCCAGCCTGCCACTCAGTCGCCCCGATATTGTATTGAAGCTGTCACATCGGATTCTATACCATGCCAAACAAGCTGGCGCTGATTGTGTGGCTGTTGCTTGTCCCATGTGTCACAGTAATCTGGATACCCGTCAGGATGAGATGAAACGGGAGTATGGGGACGGTTTCCAGTTGCCAATTCTCTATTTTACTCAGCTTCTGGGTCTGGCCCTGGGCTTTTCACCCCAGGACTTAGAACTGGAGAAACATTTCGTAGACCCCAGACCAATGCTG
Organism: Chloroflexota bacterium; assembly: GCA_030612045.1. GTDB lineage: Bacteria > Chloroflexota > Dehalococcoidia > UBA2247 > JAUWOP01 > JAUWOP01. The sequence continues at coordinate 12,052 of JAUWOP010000044.1, forward strand.
AAGAGTAAGGGATTAGCTTAGAAACTATCATAAGGGGTAACCGTTCCTCCGATGTCATTCTGAGAGAGCGCAGCGACCGAAGAATCTAAGAGACTCTTCCGTAGAGTCTACCCTGAGTGGCTGATTGAGATTCTTCGCTACGTTCAGAATGACAAGAAGCGAAGGGCTCAGGGCAATGTAGGGTGAACGCTTACTAGCTGAGAGGGAGGCCGAAGAGATGGCGAGGATTGGAGTATTCATCTGCCACTGTGGTACTAATATCGGTGGTGTGGTGAATGTTTCCCGGGTATTAGAAGCAGCTAGAGAGTTGCCTCATGTGGTCTTCGCTGATGATAACAAGTATACCTGTAGCGAACCTGGACAGGCATCAGTGCGGGAGGCAATCGTAGAGAACCGCCTGGAACGGGTGGTTATTGGTTGCTGCTCTCCCCGCATGCACGAGAAGACCTTCCGTAATACGGTAGCCTTAGCCGGACTTAACCCCTACCTTCTGGAGATTGCTAATCTACGGGAGCATTGTAGCTGGGTGCATGGTGACCATAAGGAAGAGGCTACAGCTAAGGCTATTGAGTTAATCAGGATGGCAGTAGGCAAGGTCAGTCGCCATGAAGCCCTTTTCCCCAAGGAAGTGGGGCTCACCAAGCGAGCTCTGGTCATTGGTGGTGGTGTGGCAGGAATTCAGGCTGCCCTGGATATTGCTAACGCCGGTTATGAAGTAGTCATGGTAGAGCGAGAACCCACTATTGGGGGGCGTATGGCTCAACTGGATAAGACCTTTCCCACTCTGGACTGCTCTGCCTGTATCCTGGCACCCAAGATGGTGGATGTTGCCCAGCACCCCAATATTACCCTGCGCACATGTGCTGAGGTAAAGAAGGTCAGTGGCTTTGTAGGTAATTTTGAGGTAGAGATATTTCAGAAGGCGAAGATGGTAGACCATACCAAGTGCACTGGCTGTGGCACCTGCTGGGGCAAGTGCCCTGAGAAAGTGGATTCAGAGTTTGATTTGGGATTGGGCAAGCGAAGTGCTATTTATATCCCCTTTCCCCAGGCGGTTCCCCCCAAGCCAATTATTGATACTGACCACTGCCGTTACATTAAATACCGCCAGTGGGAAGCAGGAGGTAAGGAAGGCAAGGCTCCACCGCAGTGTCGTATCTGTGAGAAGCTCTGTCCTTCTCAGGCTATTGACTGGAGTCAGCAGGATGAAACTATCACCGAGAAATTCGGCGCTATTGTAGTTGCTACTGGCTATAAGACCTTCGATTCCTCTGTCTATGAGGAATTCGGTGGTGGTAGATATCCCAATGTCATCAGTGGATTGCAACTGGAACGGTTGATGAGTGCCGCGGGTCCCACCGGTGGTGAGGTAGTGCGTCCCTCAGATGGGGTTCATCCCAAGTCAGTGGTATTCGTAAGCTGTGTTGGATCACGGGATGAACATAAACAGCGAAGCTATTGCAGTAAGGTCTGCTGCATGTATATGGCTAAACATGCCATCATGCTCAAGGAGCATGACCCTGAGGTGCAAAGCTACATCTTCTATATTGATAATCGCTGTGGCGGGAAGGACTTTGATGAGTTTGCTCGCCGCGCTCAAGAGGAATACGGCACATTATATCTCCGGGGCAGGGTATCCAAGATATACCAGGAGGGTAAGAAGCTAATAGTCCTGGGTGAGGATACCCTTATAGGTCGCCCGGTAGAGATTTCCGCTGACCTGGTAGTGTTAGCTACCGGGATAGAGCCAAGTGATGGAGTAACTGAACTAGCTCAGACCCTCCACATAAGCTATGATACTCATAACTTCTTAGTTGAGGCGCATGTCAAGCTGCGCCCGGTAGAAACTGCCACGGATGGCATCTTTCTGGCAGGTTGCTGTGTAGGACCCCGGGATATTCCTGAGAGTGTCGCCCAGGGTGGTGCGGCTGCCTCCAAGGTAACCGATATCTTTAGCCAGAAATCTCTCATTACCGACCCCATGGTAGCCACGATAGACCCCATGAAATGCAATGGCTGTCTCTTGTGCACCAAGCTCTGCCCCTTCAATGCTATTGATTCTCAGATTACTAGAGATGGGCGGACTGTAGCCGTAGTAAATGAAAGCCTGTGCAAGGGGTGTGGTCTGTGCACGGCAGGTTGCCGCTGCGGTGCCGCTAACCTTCGCGGATTTACCCAACAACAAGTACTGGCTGAGGTGACTTCGTTATGGACAGCAACCGAGTTTATAGAATTATAGAGTTTGTAGGGTTGGTGAGGAACTCAATAAACCCTACAAACCCTTGTGGGCGGCTGCCCACCAGCGAACCATGAAAATAGGTTGCCGTTGCGAGCCCTTTCCCTCTGTCGTTGCGAGCCCTTTCCCCCTGTCATTGCGAGCAAAGCGAAGCAATCTCGGTGGGGTGGTGATGAGATTGCTTCGTCGCTAACGCTCCTCGCAATGACAGATGTAGGGATGAGTCTATTTTCGGAATAATGCGATTGGGAAGTGTGAGGCAGTTTTGATATTCGAAATTGGGATTTGTTTAGGAGTAACCGTTCAGCCATCAGCATTTAGTCACTCACTGTCATTCCTGCGAAAGCAGGAATCCAGGTGGGGTGAGTATGGATTCCCGCTTTCGCAGGAATGACATAGCGAAGGACTCAGGGTGACATTAGCAAGTGGGTGAACACTTACGTTTAGGATTTGGTGCTTAGAATTTAGAATTTGATAAAGATGGTGATATCAGGTGAAGTTCAGATCTGTAATCAAGGAAAGTGGAGAAGGGCACCTCTATTGAAAGCTGAGGTCTGATAGCTAATGGATAGCACAAGTGTTATAGACAGCGCAAGCGTTACAAAAAAAGGATTTCAACCCCGTCTGGTAGGTTTCCTGTGTAACTGGTGTAGTTACGCTGGTGCTGATATGGCAGGCACCAGTCGCATGACCTACCCCAC
>JAUWOP010000022.1 GCA_030612045.1 Chloroflexota bacterium
CCCAAGATTGTTCTGAGTCATGGCGTAATCCGTGGGAAATTCATCCTTCGTATAGACTTTAAGAGCTTCCTCATAGGCTTTGATTGCCCTCTGGCAGTTCTCTTTCTTATCTAGGTATTGGGAAAGGTCCCAATAGCCATCTCCAATTTTCCTTTGCATTTGGCTTTTCAAAGCATGATCAGGTTCAAAATTTAATATTCCCTCATATATTTTTATGGCTCGATTATAATAATCCCTAATTTTGTGAATGTCTTCCCATTCTGTTTTACCGACCAAAGATATGTACAGAGATGAAATCATGCTGTATACTTTAGAAGGCATCTTAATGCCTGCGGACCTTTCTAATTCCTCTATTTCTTTAATAGCATTCTCTATGTCCTCAACGCTAAAGTCTTTCCTTCCACCATAACATTCTGCTATTTTAAGTGTCACCTCCTGGAATTTCTGTAAATAATCGGGACTAATCTTACTAGTTGGTTCTAAACTTCGCTTATAAAACTCCTCAATTATTTTTGGCTTCAGTTTTTTTATTGATTTATCCACTACTGTTGCAGGATATTCTGAGTCGTATAATGAAGCATCTTTATCCACTATTTCCACGTGAAGACCCTGGAGATCTGAAACATACTTAAAAAAGCCAAGGTTGGGCTCCTTTAACTTCTGGAATACTGCGGGAGACAAACCTGAATCATTTTGGTCTCTATAGAAACTTCTAATAGCCACACAGGCAGCCTTATCCTGAAGAACAACAATAGGTTTGTTTTTTCCCTTCAAGATGCCTAATTCAAGCAAAACATTAGGTCTCAAACCATCCAATATTACGATACCTAATACACATCCTTCTGCTAATTCATCAAATTTCCCTCCATATTGTTCAAGTGAATTAACCTCATCAGATAAAAACACCGGTTTAAATCCTTTCTTAGGTAAGAGGTCTTTAATGGGGTTCAGAATGTTATTAATGTACCCAACATGTGTTCTATCAGAATACACCACGATACATGGCATTTCTCCTTCACGACTTAAAGTAGAGGTGGCTTTAACATCGGTTCTTGTATCCGACTCTATAGTTTCTTGAAGCCCGTCACCGTATTTTTCAGCCATTTCTTCGCACTCCTGCCCACCAAGTAAGATGGTAATCGTTCACCTACTCTTTATGTGTCACCCTGAGCGAAGCGAAGAGTCTCCGAGATTCTTCGTCGCTTCGCTCCTCAGAATGACATTGGGTGAACGGTTACGCAAGATGTTACCTGTCTTAGAACTCATCTCAAAATTCTCCAGCTAATGATGAAGGTAATCGCGATCGGGAGACCGCTTTCCTCTGGTATCTTCAGAGCCTCTTCTTGAGGTGAGCAACTCCATATCCTGCCAGAAAGAAGGGTAGGAAATATCTACCGCTTCGGACTCGTGTATGGTGGTCTCACCACGAGCAATTAGCCCGGCAACCCCCAGAGCCATTGCCAGACGGTGGTCATTATGGGAGAGGCAATCTCTTCCTTCTAGTGGAGCACCCCCCGTGATAATCATGCCATCAGGTAGCTCTTCAATATTTGCTCCCAGACGGCTTAGCTCTGCCATAGTAGTGGTAATCCGGTCCGTTTCCTTGGCTCGTAGCTCACCCGCCCCCCGGATGATAGTGGTGCCCTGAGCCACAGCGGCAGCTACCGCAAGTAAGGGTAGCTCATCAATGGCTCGGGGTATCATATCACCGCTAATTTCCATACCACTAAGCTTGCTGGACTCAATTACCAGGTCTGCTATTGGTTCTCCCCCCTCCTCTCGTTGATTCTCTATACTAAGATTCGCCCCCATCTCGAGCAGTATATCAATTATGCCTGACCTGGTGGGATTGACCCCGACATCCTTTATCCTGATACAAGCATCAGGGTGAAGGGCTCCAGCTACCAGCCAGCAGGCAGCCGAGCTAATATCACCAGGGATACGAAGGTCAACAGCATTCAAGGGGTGAGTGAGAGGAGCCAGAGTAATATGGCACCCTCTGGTGTTTATCTTTGCTCCCATAGCCTTAAGCATACCCTCGGTATGGTCTCGGGATATAATTGGTTCTTCTATTATTGTTTCTCCTGTGGCAAATAAGCCAGCGAGGAGCAAGGCTGACTTTAGCTGGGCACTGGCAACGGGAAGGAGATATGTTATCCCATGAAGGTTGCCTCCCTTGATGACCAGAGGTGCTAGAGAATCCCCTTTCCTGCCCCAGATACTGGCTCCCATCAGGCGCAGTGGCTGAACTATCCGACTCATTGGTCGGGAACGCAGAGAGTCATCTCCTGTGATGATGGAGAGGAAAGGTTGTGAGGCAAGCAGTCCTGTAAGAAGACGCATGGTAGTACCACTATTTCCCGCATCCAGCACATCTTCAGGCTCGGATAGCCCCTCCTCTCCCCTTCCCCATATCTCCAGAGTAGTAGCGTCCCCACTCCCGTGAGGACGAGTAGCGAGGAAATCTGCCTTCACCCCCATTGCCCTGAGACAGGTTACTGTGGAGAGACAATCGGCACCAGGAGAGAAATTGGTAATTGTTGCCTTCTTCGTAACGCTTGCACTTCCCATGGCTATACTATTGAGAATCGCCGCCCGATGAGAGATAGACTTATCCCCTGGGAGGGTAATTTCACCCTTTAACGATAAAGGGGCACTAATCTTTTTTATCATATTCCTCCAGCCATCTCTGCCGCTCTTGTTGTACCTCAAGGAAGGCTTGCTCCAACTCCGCACTGCCCTCAACAATGAGTTGGCGAAAATGATTTAGCTCACGAGAAAAGTCGTCAATCCAGTTGATAAGATGACTACGGTTGGTAAGACAGATGTCCCGATTCATTCGCGGGTCCTGAGAGGCGAGGCGAGTGGTATCACGATAGCCCGTGGCGGCAAGCCCTGACATCTCTCTCCACAGAACATCCCTGCTTGTAGCTGCAACCAGGGCTGAGGATAAAATGAGGGGCAGATGACTGATACCGCCCACAAAGGTATCATGCTCCACTGCGGTGATAAACAGAGGTTTTGCCCCTAGTTGGCTCACCAGACCGACTACACACTGGACCAATTCAGGAGAAGAGTTATGTCCTGGTATAAGGCAATAGGTGCACCCCTGGAATAGGTCAGGGTCGGCAGCTTCAATACCCGAAAGCTCTTTTCCTGCCATAGGATGTCCTCCTACAAAGTTTACCCCCAAAGGAAGATATTCCTCTGACCATTTCATTACCTCTTCCTTGGTGCTGGCAGTATCAGTAACAACACAACCTGCCGGCAAATGCTCTCTGATTTGTCTCAGAATTTCCCTTATGGCTAACACGGGAGTAGACAGAATAACCAGCTCTGCACCCTTCACAGCGGCAGCAAGGTCATACTCTATCCTGTCTACGGCTCCCCGCTGTAGAGCCTTGTTAGCCTTCTCCTGATTTCGAGCATATCCCACCACTTCAACCTTCTCACCACTGGGCTGCTTCAAAGCCAGGCCTATAGACCCGCCGATTAATCCTAAGCCAATAATAGTAATTTGTCTCATGGCAATTAGTTTATTATCATGACCGATGTTCACTCTGGTGTCAACGGTATAGTTAAATCATCTAACTTGTGAGCATCCGACCCACTCCGAACCGGGGCAGATTATATCAGAAGGAAACTCCTCGAAGATAACTGACCGCTTCAGCAAAAATGTAGGGACTTCACGGTTCAGTTCAGGGGGGATGAAAACATCCCCAATGAGCACAGTAGCGTGGGGGCTTGTCCCCCAACCCCTGCCGAGGATAAACCTCGGCGCTACGATAGCTAATCGTAAGAAGGGGCTTTGGAAGAGACTACGGGTTTGTGATAGGGGAATAGATTCACGTTGAGTTTAGAGGACAGACCTAAAGGTCTATCTCTATACTTGGCGCATCAGTTGAATCACTCTTCACGGTTCAGCTCAGGGGGGGTGTGTTTTCATCCCCAATGAGCACAGTAGCGTGGGGGCTTGTCCCCCAAACCCCTGCCGAGGATAAACCTCGGCGCTACGATAGCTAATCGTAAGAAGAGACTGCGGGTTGTGATAGAGGAATAGATTCATGTTGAGTTTAGCGGACAGAACTAAAGGTCTATCCCTACACCTTGGTGCGTAAGTTAGATATAATGGGGTCCTTCTACTTGTAGGGGAAAGCAGCTAATGGTAATGTGGTTACCAGTGGACTTTTATAGTAGTAGCCCAGTACACCTGGAATTTTATTAACTGAAGGGGACTTCTATACAACTGTAGTTTGGTCGGGGTGGGCGGATTCGAACCGCCGACCCCCTGCACCCCATGCAGGTGCGCTAGACCAGGCTGCGCTACACCCCGAAACAGACAGAGATAGAAAAGAGTAAGGTAATAGTCTCTGTCTCTACACTATAACGATATATCCTTATACCTCACGAAATTCGCCTTCGACTGTTCCTGATTCACCACCATCCCCTCCAGGAGTCTCTCCCTCTCCTGGTGGAGGCGGTCCGGGCTGTCCAGGCTGCTGGTATACTGCAGCACCTACCTTTTGCAGTGATATAGAGAGCTCCTGTGTAACACTGCGGAGGTAGTCAATATCCTGTCCTTGTAATGCAGAGCGCACTGCAGCAATCTTACCTTCAACCTCTTGCTTGACATCGGCTGGTATCTTATCACCCTGCTCTCTAATTGTTCTCTCTGCAGTATAGACCAGGGTGTCAGCCATGTTGCGTGTTTCAATCTCCTCACGTTTTTTGGCATCCTCAGCAGCATGCTCCTCAGCCTCGTGAGCCATTCGCTCCACCTCTTCTTTGCTGAGTCCACTTGAAGCAGTAATAGTTATCTTCTGTTCTTTACCGGTGCCTTTATCCAGCGCACTGACATTAAGAATACCATTGGCATCAATATCAAAGGTAACCTCAATTTGAGGTATGCCACGGGATGCCGGCAGAATTCCATCAAGCATAAAGCGTCCCAGTGTCTTGTTATCGGTAGCCATAGGACGCTCGCCCTGTAGTACATGGATTTCCACACTTGGTTGGTTATCGGCTGCTGTGGAGAATATCTGGCTCTTGCTTGTAGGTATAGTAGTATTGCGCGGGATAAGTGACGTAGCTACCGCCCCCAATGTTTCTATACCTAGCGTAAGGGGCGTAACATCCAGGAGCAATACATCACTCACCTCTCCTTTAAGTACGCCTGCCTGAATAGCGGCTCCTATTGCTACTACCTCATCAGGGTTAACTCCTTTATGTGGTTCTCTATTAAAGAATTGCCTGACCTTCTCAACAACAAGAGGTGTCCTGGTCTGCCCGCCCACGAGTATAGCCTCATTTATCTGACTGGGGCTAAGACTGGCATCATTTAGTGCTTGGCGGCAGGGACCTATGGTTCTTTCCACCAGGTCCATGACTAGTTGCTCGAACTTAGCACGTGTAAGAGTCATAGTAAGATGTTTAGGGCCCGAAGCATCTGCGGTGATGAAAGGCAGGTTAATCTCAGTTTGGGCTAGTGCAGATAGCTCTCGCTTTGCCTTTTCAGCGGCATCCTTTATCCTCTGCAATGCCATTCGGTCATGGGTGAGATCAATCCCGCTTTCCTTCTTGAACTCACTGCATATCCAATCCATTATATTCTGGTCAAAGTCATCACCCCCAAGGTGAGTATCACCACTGGTTGATTTAACCTGGAAGGTTCCACCACCTAGCTCCAAGACGGAAATATCGAAGGTTCCACCTCCCAGGTCATACACTGCGATGGTACTATCTCCCTTCTTATCCAGTCCATACGCCAGGGATGAAGCAGTAGGCTCATTAATGATACGCAGGACATTAAGCCCTGCAATAGCGCCAGCATCCTTGGTTGCCTGTCGCTGGCTATCATTAAAGTAAGCGGGTACGGTGATTACTGCATCGGTAATCTTTTCTCCTAAGTAGGCTTCAGCATCTGTCTTCAGCTTCTGTAGTATCATAGCGGAGATTTCTGCGGGGCTATAATCCTTATCACCCATCACCACCCGGGCATCTCCATTAGACGCCCTGGTAAGTTTGTAAGATAGCCGCTTCATGTCCTCCTGGACAATTCTTTCATCGTATTTACGTCCCATGAGCCGTTTGACGCTGTAAATAGTATTATCAGGATTAGTAATTGCTTGACGTTTTGCCGGCCATCCTGCCATGCGCTCACCTGTCTTACTTATGGCTACTACCGAAGGGAGAAGGTGCTCCCCCTCTGCAGTAGGGATTACTGTAGGCTCACCCCCCTGCATTACTGCTGCCACACTGAAAGTAGTTCCCAGGTCAATTCCTATCGCTTTTCCCATTTTCCCCTCCTGGAATCATTATGTTCTTGCTCCTGTAGTACAAGCCTTCGGGTCCATCCCTGGCAGGGCTAAATACCCACTTCATTTTCTTGGTCACCCTTTCCTACTACTACCTTACTAGGGCGAATCACTCGCTCATGCAGCTTGTATCCTCTTTCTACCTCTTGCACTACCTTATTCTCTTCCCCCTCCCCCTGCATAATTGCCTCGTGGAGCATAGGGTCAAAGGTTTCTTCCTCCGCTTTGATTTCTGAAACCCCTTCTGACTCCAGCACCTTCTGAATCTTCTGGGAGATGAGCCTGAAACCCTCTACCCATCCGCTTTCAGCCATATCCTCAGGAAGGGATTTGAAAGCTCGTTCGAAATCATCGAGGACCGGTATGAGTTTACAAATAAGGTTGGTATTACCGAACCTGACACTCTCACTTCGTTCCTGTACAGCTCTCTTTTTGTAATTGTCAAAGTCTGCCTGTGTCCGCTGCCAGCTATTTAAATATTTTTCCGATGTGGCTATTGCTTCCTCGAGAGTACAGCGGAGCGTCTTTAGACTCTCCACATCCTCAATTGCTTCCTCGGTGGTATCTTCCTGTTCCTCGCTTAATTTATCGGACACGAGCTCCAACCTTCAATTGCTCAATAGGACTAAGTCCCAACATTAACAGAGCATCAGCTATTAATACACTTCGTTCATTACAGATGAGAGACATTTCACAGTAGGAATAATTTCTGCGTAGGGAATTCGAGTAGGACCTATAACGCCTATTGTTCCCCTGACCTTTTCAGGGGGCCCATAGCTCTCTAGTATTACGCTACAGCTTTGCAGAGCTTCTTCCTTATTTTCATTACCGATGCTTATTTTGACTTCCAGGTTACTATCCTCACGGCTCATTGAGTCAATTAACTCATGAAGCTTGGCCTTATTCTCTAATATTGCTACAACATCTGCCATTCCCCTCTTGTTGAAGAATTCAGGCTGTCTTACAAGATGCCGTAAGCCATCCATGTAAATATCTCTGTAGCGCTGCTCATCCTCCGCTTGCATGAGTTGGACCGTTTCCTCTATAATTCGTGTCTCCAGTAAGGAGACGCACTCGAGATTTAGATATTTGATTTGAGTGCCAGTCAGTCCCCTGAAAGCTGTGTTGAATCTACCAGCACAACTGGTCAGCTCCTCCTGAGGGACTACCTTGTCCGTAGTTAATCGCCGCCGATTGAGGCTCGCTCCCTGGAGTACAACAAGAAGCATGATGAGAAAATCTCGCAGGGATACCAGCTCTATATGTTCAAAACGAACTTCGCTTGTGCGAGGCAGGGTTACCACGGCAACATTCTTAACCTTGCGGGATAATATTGTAGATGCCAGATGTGCCCATTCTTCTACCTCGTAGCATGCATTCTCAAAGACCTGATGAATAGCTTGTTGCTCATTAATAGGTAACTGTGCTTCCTCTATAAATGATTCTACATAGAACCTATACCCTTTATCTGTAGGTATACTACCAGCCGAAATGTGTGGGCGAGCAATATATCCCTCTTCTTCCAGGAGTGCCATTTCATTGCGGATAGTGGCAGGGCTAATCCCTAGAGAATAGCTATGCCCCATACTCTCTGATGCTGCTGGTATAGCAGTAGCAATGTATTCTACTACTATAATCCTCAGGATAGCTTCCCTTCGTCTCGAAAGCATAATTCCCTCTTGCCTATTTACTCATTGAATATATTAGCACTCCAACCCCTGGAGTGCTAATATATTCACTTTATCATCGTGGCAGTTTGTTGTCAAGGATGTGTACTCGCAAGGTCAAGACTCTTTAGAGAAGCCCTTCAGGCAGACCCTCAGCCTGCGGTAAGTTTGGTTCCCGGACTACTTCCCCTTAAACATGGGTTCACGCTTCTCCAGAAATGCCGCTACCCCTTCTGCGCGGTCTTCCGTGTACATGCACAGGCTTTGCCCATAGGATTCATACTCCAGACCAGAATAAATATTTCCCCCCAGACTCCTGTTAATCGCCATCTTCGCCAATCCTATAGCTACCGATGGCCCCTGAGCCAGTCTCTTCGCCAGCGCATTAGCTGTTGGGAGGAGTTCCTCCGGAGGGACTACTTTATTGGCTATACCAATCCTCTCTGCCTCTCTACCATCAATCATATCACCAGTGAAGATAAGCTCCTTAGCCTTCCCTACACCTACCAATCGAGAGAGGCGCTGTGTTCCTCCAATGTCAGGGATAAGACCTACCTTAATATATTGTTCCCCAAAGACCGCCCTCTCAGATACTATCCGAATATCACATGCCAGAGTGAGGTCACACCCTCCTCCTAGTGCAAAGCCATTCACTGCAGCAATTACCGGTTTTTCCATCTCTTCCAGGCTATTCAGGACTCGCTGGAATTCCCCAATCTTTCTTCTAAGTGCAGTGGGAGATAGTTTAGTAAGCATATCAATGAAAGAAAGGTCTACGCCCGCACAGAAGGCACGCCCTGCCCCAGTGAGGACAAACGCTCTTACTTCCCCATCCTCTTTCAACTCGGCAATCACATTCTCTATCTCTTCAAACATCCTGGCGTCCAGAGCATTCAGCATCTCAGGGTGATTAAGGGTTATCGTGGCTACACCGTCTTGCTTCTCAAGGATAATCCTCTCCAGATTCATAATTCTGACTCCTCTCTCAGGTATTTGGCTAATATCTTGACTCTACAATCGTATACCTCTCGATGAATTATAACGCAGAAGTGACCATTTGAGGAAGAAGTGGCAGCGACTGGATTTGAACCAGTGACCTTGGGCTTATGAGTCCCCTGCTCTACCGCTGAGCTACGCCGCCCTAAACTAAAATAAAAGTATACTATCCTTCCTGAAAAGGTGTCAAACCCGGCGATTATCCAGTATCTGTATCTTGCACATTAACCGTTCACCCATTCCTTATGTCATTGTGAGCATCCGACCCACTCTGAAGCGGAGCGGGTTATATCAGAAAGAAACTTGCCGAAGATGGCTGATTGCTTCGCCAAGGGGGGGATGTTTTCATCCCCAATGAGCGGCAGTAGCGTGGGGGCTTGTCCCCCACCCCTGCCGAGGATAAACCTCGGCGCTACAGTAGCTAATCGTAAGAAGGGACTTTGGAAGAGACTGCGGGTTGTGATAGGGAATAGATTCAAGTATAATTTACCTATGGAAAACAGCCATCGTATTACTAGCACCGATGATATAGAGATTGCCTCTTATCTGGAACTTGCCAAGGAAAGGGAAGAGCAACAGACATCATCCGATGTAGAAAATCCCCCTCAACTAGGGCAAGAAACTGTGGTAATCATTGACTTCGGCTCCCAGTACAGTATGCTTATTGCACGGCGGGTACGAGGGTGTCACGTTTACTGCGAACTCGTTCCCTACGATGCGCCTGCAGAGAAGATAGCTTCACTGCACCCTAAAGGATTTATCCTCTCAGGGGGACCAGCGAGTGTATATGAGCCGGGAGCACCTCTTGCACTTGATTATGTCTATGCCAGTGGACTACCAGTTCTAGGTATCTGCTACGGCATGCAGGTCATCGTGCACCAACTGGGGGGCGAAGTAATTCCGGGAATGAAACGGGAATATGGTCATGCCCTCCTGAACAGGAACGCTGATTCACCCCTCTTTAACTACCTTCCCTTTTCCACGCCAGTATGGATGAGCCACGGGGATGAGATAATTAAGCTCCCCCCGGGATTCACCATCCTCGCTAGTACTGAGAATAGCCCTACGGCAGTGATAGGCAATAAAAAGGGAATCTACGGGCTGCAATTCCATCCTGAAGTATCTCACACGATAGAAGGGAAAACCATCCTATCCAACTTCTTGTACCATATCTGTGGATGCCAGGGGACATGGACGACCCACAGCTTTATCGCTGAGAGCATCAGCCATATTAAAGAAGAGGTTGGTGATGGCAAGGTAATCTGTGCACTCTCAGGAGGGGTCGACTCGGCAGTAGCAGCTACCCTGATACATCGGGCTATAGGAGACCAGTTGACCTGCATCTTTGTTGATAATGGACTGCTCCGCTGTCAGGAAGCAGAACGGGCTATACACACCTTCAAGAGGGTTATGAAGATGAAGGTGCTTCATGTAGATGCCTCTGAGAGATTCCTGCAACGATTGAAGGGCATAGTAGACCCGGAACACAAGCGTCATCTGGTAGGAGAGGAGTTCATCCGAGTATTCGAAGAGGAGGCTGCTAAAATTGGAAAGGTGGACTTCTTGGCACAGGGAACCCTTTACCCCGATGTCATCGAAAGCGCTACATCGGGGGGTGGAAGTGCAGCGAAAATTAAGAGCCATCACAATGTGGGCGGTCTACCTGATAGAATGCGCCTCAAGTTACTGGAACCCCTCCGTTACCTCTTCAAGGACGAGGTACGGGAGGTGGGGATGGCACTGGATCTGCCTGAAGATAGGGTATGGCGGCAGCCTTTCCCCGGGCCAGGACTATCAATCCGCATCATTGGTGAGGTAACCAAAGAACGACTGGAAATGCTACGGGCTGCAGACTGGATATTGATGGAGGAGATTAAGAAGGCTGACCTCTATGGTCAGTTATGGCAGAGCTTTGTGGTACTCACAGATGTAAGAAGCGTGGGAGTAATGGGAGATTATCGTACCTATGGGTACCTCGCAGCAATAAGAGCAGTAACAAGTGAAGATGCTATGACTGCTGACTGGGCACATCTCCCCTATGACATCCTGGCACATATCTCTAATCGTATTGTCAATGAAGTGCCAGGTGTGAATCGGGTAGTCTATGATATTTCCTCCAAACCACCAGCTACTATTGAATGGGAATAGCCATCCATCAGATAAAATGAGTTTGTACTAAAGAGAGGATAAGGTATAATGTCACACAAACCACAGCTTAAGGGTGTATTAAAAAACCGCGGCAAGCACAAGAAGAAACCGGGTAAGCCAAGAACTGGTATTTTCATTGATGGCAAGGTGATAAGCGTAGGCGGGGTAAAAAAGACATAGCCTTTTGCTTCGAAAATAGACTCACCCCCACACCTGTCATTGCGGGGAGCATCCCCATAATTTGTCATTGCGAGGCACGCAGTGCCGAAGCAATCTCGGTGGGGGAAGTAACGATGAGATTGCTTCGCTTCGCTCGTAATGACAGGGGGAAAGGGCTCGCAATGACAATAAGAGTGGGTTATTTTCATCATTCCTTGGGTGGGCAGCCGCCCATGAGGGTTTGCTTGATAACCTAGAGTAAGGAATCTGAAATGAAAATTTTGGTGATTGGCAGTGGGGCACGAGAGCATGCCCTGTTATGGAAGCTGGCACAAAGTCCCAAGACAGAGGATTTATATGTCGCCCCAGGGAATGCTGGGACAGGGGCAATTGCCCACAACCTTAATATCTCCCCTACTGATATAGAAGCACTGGCACAATCTGTCGAGCAATATCATATTGACCTCACAGTAGTAGGCCCGGAGGCGTCTCTAGCAGAAGGAATTGTTAATCTATTTCACCATCGTGGCTTCAATATCTTCGGGCCTACCCGAGAGGCAACCAAAATTGAGTCCAGTAAGGTCTTCGCCAGAGAGCTGATGGGGAAATACCACATTCCCTGTGCATCAGGAAAGGTCTTCTCCTCCTTAGTTCCCGCCAGAGAATATGTGGAGCAGCATTCTCTACCTGTAGTGGTCAAGGCTGATGGTCTGGCAGCAGGTAAGGGCTCAATAGTAGCCCAGACCAGAGGAGAAGCCCTCGAGGCACTGTCTGATATTATGGAGAGACGCATCTTTGGCTCTGCTGGGGATAAAGTAATCATAGAGGAGTGTCTGGAGGGGAAGGAGGTTAGTCTTCTTGCTTTCACCGATGGTGAAACTGTCATCCCCATGGTACCTGTCTGTGACTACAAGCGTGCCCTGGATGGGGACCAGGGTTTGAACACAGGAGGAATGGGAAGCTATAGTCCTCCCCTCTTCTTCGGTCCAGTAGATATAGCAGAGGTACAGCATACTATTCTTGAGCCTACTATGCGAGCCATGTCTCAGGAGGGGAAGCCATTTAAGGGAATCCTCTATGCCGGCTTGATGCTCACTTCCCAGGGGATAAGGGTGCTGGAGTTTAACGCCAGGTTCGGTGACCCCGAGACCCAGGTGATTCTCCCTCGGCTCAAGACCGACCTGGTGGATATTCTACTCGCAGTAGTTGAGGAAAAGCTGGCAGAGGTAAAGATAGAATGGAGTGACAATGCCTGTGTAGGCGTAGTGCTGGCATCAGAGGGCTACCCGGGAAGCTATAAGACAGGTTTTCCTATTCGAGGATGGGACAGCCTGGAGCCAGAGGTACTGGCGTTTCATGCTGGGACGAAGGTTAATGAAGCGGGGGAGGCATGTACTGCGGGAGGGCGTGTGCTCACCGTAGCAGGAAGTGGTAAAACACTGGCTAAAGCCAGAGCCAAAGTATACCGTAATATCCCTCACCTCAGTTTTGAAGGTTGCCACTATCGCCACGATATTGCCGCAGTATGAATAGGGCACATATAAATGGGGGCTATCTGAGGAGAAGATAGTCAACAATGTGAATTATGAAACTGAGGGTGGAATATACCTTCTGAGTTGAGTATAATCAAAGGAAGATGGATTGCATCATGAGGGATAAGCTATTGTAACTACATGGCCACAGAGCACACCGAGTTTATAGAGTTCATGGAGTTATAGGGTTGATAGAGTTCATAGAGTTGGGGGGTGGTGGAGAACCCAACGAACCCAACAAACTTTTTCGTGTCTCTGTAAACCTTGTCCTGAGCGAAGCCGAAGGATCTGTGGCTATCAATTGCTATCTGAGTAGTTACTCAGGCTACTTAGCCCATAGCGGTAAAATGTGGAGGGTAAGGTGAAAAGGAGCGGTGTTTTTTACCACAAGGTTTGCGGAGAGAAGGCATACTTCTCTCTGGCTATGAGTGTCAGAGAGGGTTTTGATATCCTCCAGCAGGAGAACCTGCTGACTGAGCCTAATATACTTCTGTTTGAGTCTGAACCAGTAACTGAAGAACTTATCCTCAAGGTTCATGCCAGAACGATGCTAGAGAGTGTTAAGAGAAGCGGTTATTACGAAACTGCCCTCTATTCTACAGGTAGTGTTGTTCAGGCAACGGAGAAGGTATTGACCAAAGAGATAGATAACGCTCTGGCATTTGTCGGTGTTGGAGGACACCATGCCGGCAGGACAGACTACTGGGGAGGGTGCTTCCTTAACCCTATGGCTATTGCCATCGAGAATGCGAGACAGAGATTTGGTACCAGAAGGTTTGCTATTGTGGATACCGATACCCATCATGGTGATGGAACAAGGGAGATTTTCAGGGAAGATGAGGATGTTTTACACATCTGTTTCTGTGAACGCGAACACTCTGATAGCGAAACGAAGGTTTGCCTGTCACAAGCCTCAAATGATGAGGACTCCATCAGCAAACTTGTGAGAGAGGTGCCGCTACGCATCTCGGATTTTAAGCCAGAGCTGATTTACTGGCTCTGTGGACTTGATACTCACAAGGATAGCTATGGCACAAGGAGACTAACGGAAAGCTGTTACCCGAAACTGGGAGCAATTATTAAGGATATGGCAGATAACTCTTGTGATGGCAAGCTTATAGTCAAGATTGGTTGTAATGCCCCTGCCCATGTAAGTGAATATGTAGCTCCCAGAATTCTCAGTTTACTCGGGGAGCTAAACAGGTATCAGGGTGACTAGAGAGAGAAGCATAAGAGATATAACTATCATCAAAAGACCCAAACTTTTGAGGGTAGAGGGAATCCTTTCCCTCTGCCCAATCTGTGAAGGAAAGGATTCCTTCATACCTCAAAAATTCATTTTCTCGGAGTAGAGTAGTAGGGTGGGTGTAGCGTAGCGAAACCCACCATCTAGACTTCCTGAGAAAACAAAAGGACGATACAGGATAGCTGCGAACTTGTCAGGAGGAGGTAGCCATGCCAGCGGAAGCGTCACGAAAAGCGGAAGCGTTACGAAAAAAGGTATTGGTGGTCTACGATTCGAGAACAGGAAATACCGAGGAGATGGCAAAGGCAGTTGAGAGCGGCGCCAGGAACACTGGAACAGCAGTAAGGGTTAAAAAAGCCCTGGAAGCTACCACAGAGGACTTAGAATGGGCAGATGGCATAATCCTGGGCTCCCCAACTCACTTCGGGACAATGTCAGAGAATATGAAGAAGCTGATAGGTGAGTCTGTAAAGATAAGGGGCAGACTGGAAGGCAAAATAGGAGCTGCTTTCACCTCATCCGGTGGCGTAGCAGGAGGAAATGAGACAACCCTAATCTCCCTGCTTCAGGCAATGCTGATTCATGGGATGGTAGTTACGGGAGACCCTATAGAAGTAGGAGGACACTACGGTGCTGTGGCAATAGGAAAGCCAGGTAAAGGAGCACTTGAGGCATGCCAAGCTTTAGGCAGCAGGGTCGGGGAATTAGTAGCCAGAATTACAGCAAGTGAACCTGTCCGCTGAGTTTAGCGGACAGACCTGAAGGTCTATCCTTACACTTGGCACATTAGTTGAATCACTAATATCATTAGGAGCATCACAAAAACATTTTGTAACCGTTTACCTACTCTTTATATGTCACCCTGAGCCCTTCGTTTCCTGTCATTCCGAGCGAAGCGAGGAATCTCAACATGTGGCTCAGGGCAGGCTCCGTGAAGAATCTCAAGGTAGTCAGGGTAAACCATGTAGTGAGCAAAGCGAATCTATCCGCGAAGGGTCTTCAAGATTCTTCCCTTCAGCTTCGCTCAGGGCAGGCTTGCTTCGCTCCTCAGAATGACACTGGGTGAACGGTTACAAACATTTTATAGATAAGAGATAGGAATGGAGCCATACTCACTCACAGCAAGTAGAGGTGTTACGACAATCAAGAGCATTATAACTAATGGTCCCCTAGCAACCCAGGCATTGGGCAAAAAAGTAGCAGAAGCGTTGCAAAAAGGCGAAAAACCGGGGGCAGGAGGCATTATCGCTTTAGTAGGCGAGTTGGGCTGTGGTAAGACATGCTTCACCAAGGGTCTATGTGCCGGACTTGGTATCTCCCCAAGGCATGTCAATAGCCCAACCTTTACCTTCGTAAATGAGTATAGCGGTACTACAGAAAAGGGCTCATTTCCTGTGTTCCACCTGGACTTATATCGAGCAGATAATATATCCATATGCCTCGAGGTTGGAATGCTAGACTATCTGGCACGTGCTGATTCAGGTATAGTTGTGATAGAGTGGGCAGAGCGGATTTATTCCCTCCTCCCCGATGAGTACCTGGAAGTAGAGTTCTCAGTCCTCTCTCCCAGGAAACGAAGAATCACGCTTACCGGGTTTGGACAGAGGTTCTGTAAATTACTAAGCTGTAGCTTTACAGAAAACAGGCTTGGTAAACAATGAAAATCCTGGGTATCGACACATCAAGCTATATTAACACTGCAGGACTAATCGACGGTGACAGAATATTGGCAGAGGTCGCCTGGGAGGCAAAGAATAGCTCTTTGCAGAAGATAATCTCTATTATTGATTTTACCCTCACGAGTGCAGGGCTTACCCTGGAGGATATCGAGGGGTTGGCAGTGGGGATAGGGCCGGGGTCCTGGACAGGCGTAAGAGTAGGGGTAACTGTGGGTAAAACCTTTGCCTATATCAAGGATATACCTATCTGTGGCATATCATCCCTGGATATACTAGCCTATGGCGCCAGGAATGTTTCCGCCCTGCTTTGTCCTATCATTGATGCTAATAGGCAGATAGTCTACGCTGCTCTTTACCGTCCCCAGGGAGACAGTATCACCCAGGTTAGTGAGTACTATGTGGGTGAAATCACAAAACTACTTGAAATAATTCCTCACAATGCTTCCGCTGATGAGGTCATTTTCTTCTTAGGAAATGGAGCATCACTACATCGTGACATAATAGACAAAACACTCGGACCCCTGGCTACCTATGGCAGCCAAATAGAGGATGTTCAGAGGGGCTCCATTGTAGCCCTATTAGCAGCACACCGTTTTGATACAGGGGAGAGCAAGGATAGCCTGGCATGTCTTTCTCTAGCGCCGTTATATCTGAAAGAATCCGCAGCTCAAGCCCTATTGACTAAGAGAGAAAGTGTATGTTAATTCTGGGTATTGAAACATCCTGTGATGAGACAGCAGCAGCTCTGGTTGCTGATGGCAAGGTTATCCTCTCAAATGTAATCGCTTCACAGATAGACCTGCATGCTAAATTCGGTGGTGTTGTCCCCGAAATTGCTGCCAGACAGCATGTGGAGGCTATCGGCTATGTTATCAAAGAGGCTATAGAGTCAGCAGGTAAAACAGCCCCAGAAATAGATGCTATTGCCGTTACCTCGAAACGCGGTTTGGTTGGTTCACTTATTGTGGGGGTAGCAGCAGCCAAGTCTCTGGCATACGCATTGAGAATACCCCTGGTCGGTATACACCATATCGAAGGGCACATCTTCGCTAACATCCTCAGTCATCCGGAAATGCCAATACCCCATGTCTGCCTAACCGTTTCCGGAGGACATACCATGCTCATCTATGTCAAGGATTTGTGCAAGTATGAGGTATTGGGAGATACTCTGGACGATTCAGCGGGGGAAGCCCTTGACAAGATTGCCAAATTTCTCGGTCTGGGATACCCTGGAGGTCCTGTTATCGACATGCTTTCCACTCAAGGAAACAAGTCAGCCTTTAACTTCCCCAGACCCATATTGCGTAGCAAGAGGCTAGATTTTAGCTTCAGTGGATTGAAGACTGCCGTTATTAACACGACTAGACATACAGACTATCATGTTCCAGATATTGCTGCCAGCTTCCAGGAAGCAATCGTAGATGTCCTGGTATCAAAGACCATGAAGGCAGTGTTGCAAAGCGTAAGCGGTGCGAAAAGCGGAAGCGGTACAAAAAAAAAGGTGTCTGCCATTAGCGTTACCGGAGGTGTCGCTGCCAACAGGCGTCTGAGGAAGGTTTTCTCAGACAGGTGTCAGCAGGAAGGACTTGAGGTTTTCTTTCCACAAGCTCTTTTATGCACTGATAATGCGGCAATGATAGCAGCCGCTGGTTACGCCAGGCTAAGATATGGAGAGGTAGCCGGACTTGACCTTGATGCCATTCCCAATGCTCCGTTGGAAAGTGCAATATGACAGGCATAACAAGAACTATCAATGCCAACAATCCGGATATTAAGGTGCTTGAAGAAGCAGCTTCGCTAATACTCAAAGGGGAGCTATTGGTTTGCCCTACTGACACCGGTTACGCCTTCGCCGCTAATGCACTCGACACCATAGCTATCGGAAAGATATTCACTCTGAAAAAGCGCTCGTCTGATAACCCCATACATGTAGCAGTAAGCAGCATGGTAGAGGCTGAGAAGTATGCCTATGTTAACGAGACTGCCAGGATTCTAGCCCGGGAATTTCTACCTGGTGCGCTCACGCTTATATTACCCCGAAGAGAAATAGTCCCACCCTTGCTCACAGGAAACCGAGATACTATAGGCATCAGGGTTCCTGACAATCAAGCGATACTTACAATAGCCCACATAGCAGACTGTCCTCTCACAGCAACCAGTGCTAATATCAGTGGGAAAGGAACACCTTATGCGGCAGAAGAAGTGGTGGAGCAACTGGGGGATTCCATACACGGGGTTGCTCTCATCCTGGACCAGGGAGAGCTCACATCCAGGGAGGTCTCTACCATAGTAGATTTAAGCACTACACCACCTCGCATCCTGCGGCAGGGTCGTATAGGTAAGCAGGACATTCTAAGGGTGCTATACAGCAGGGCGAGTTGACTGGCTTCGGTTATAGGTAACCATTTGCTTGCATCATTGTGGTGAAGGAAGGAGCAAGAATCATGCCACTAGTTAGTGTAGTTATGGGTAGCCAAACAGATGCGCCTCTAATGCAGCCAGCTATAGATACTCTCAAGGAGCTGGGAATCGAGCATGAAGTCCTGATTATCTCAGCTCACCGCACTCCTGAGAAGGCTCGTGAGCACGGAATTAGCGCTCGCGAGCGA
This sequence comes from Chloroflexota bacterium, assembly GCA_030612045.1. GTDB lineage: Bacteria > Chloroflexota > Dehalococcoidia > UBA2247 > JAUWOP01 > JAUWOP01. The sequence goes on from JAUWOP010000022.1 coordinate 18,351, forward strand.
GGTATTGAGGTCATCATAGCTGCTGCCGGTGGTGCAGCACACCTCCCCGGGGTACTTGCCTCATGGACTACCCTCCCTGTCATCGGTGTTCCCTTGCCGACAAGTGAACTCAAGGGCATTGATGCCCTCTATTCTATCGTGCAGATGCCCTCAGGGATACCAGTAGCCTGTGTGGGCATTGGAGGAGCCAGGAATGCTGCCCTCCTTGCCGCTGAGATTCTGGGACTGAAGTATGATAAAATCAGAGGAGTTGTGGAGCAATACCGCCGTGGGTTAGGGGGAAGCTAAGAAAAACTGAGGTATAGATGATTGAGCGTTATTCCCGACCCGAGATGAATCGGGTATGGTCAGATGAGAACAAGTTCCAGAAGTGGCTGGATGTAGAGATAGCTGTCTGTGAAGCCTGGGCTGAGTTGGGCGTTATCCCCAAGGAAGCTATTCCTAAAATAAAGCAGGCACACCTCAACCTTGAGCGCATGAATGAGATTCTCAAGGTCACCCATCACGATATGACAGCCTTCCTGGAAGCTGTATCTGAATCCCTGGGAGAAGAGAGTCGCTTTATCCACCTTGGACTTACCTCTAATGATGTGATAGATACCGCCCTTTGCCTCCAGCTTGTAGAGGCATCAGATATTCTGGCAAGGGATATTGCTACCCTGACTACAGTGATACGAGAGAAGGCAGTGGAGCACAAATACACTATTATGATGGGGCGCACCCATGGGGTTCATGCTGAACCTATTACCTTTGGGCTCAAGCTTGCTCTGTGGGTAGAGGAGATGAAGCGCAACTCCTGCCGTCTCTCCGAAGCGACAGAGACTATCAGGGTAGGCAAGATATCCGGAGCCGTAGGTACCTACGCTACTGTCACTCCAGAGGTAGAACAAAAAGCCTGTGCCCGATTGGGTCTCCAGCCTGCCCCCGTATCCAACCAGATTCTGCAGCGAGACCGCCATGCCCAGTTTGTTACTACCTTAGCCATAATCGCCAGCTCTCTGGAGAAGTTTGCTACTGAGGTGAGAGGACTGCAGCGCACCGAGGTCATGGAAGCAGAGGAACCCTTCGAGGCAGGTCAGACTGGCTCCTCATCAATGCCTCACAAGCGTAATCCTGAGTTGTGTGAGCGTATCTGTGGTATGGCGAGACTCTTGCGAGGATATGCCCTCACCTCCTTGGAGAACATTTCCCTGTGGCATGAAAGAGACATCAGCCATTCCTCTACCGAACGCATCATTCTACCAGACTCATGCCTGGTCCTGGACTACGCCCTTGATAAGTTCATCTATATCATGAAGGGGTTACAGGTCTACCCACAGCGGATGAGAGAGAATCTGGAACTCACCCATGGGCTTACCTTCTCGCAGCGGGTACTCTTAGCCCTGATTGATAAAGGGATGAGCCGCCAGGGGGCATACGAACTGGTGCAACGCAATGCTATGAAGGCATGGAGAGAGCGAGCCGACTTCCTCACTCTGCTAAAATCAGACACCGAGGTAATGGCGCGACTCTCCGGGGCAGAGCTTAGTAACATATTTGACTACCAGTACTACCTCAGGCACATTGATTACATCTTTCAGAAGCTGGAGATGTGAGGGTACCACAATGATTAAAAGTACCTTTGTTATTGTTCCTGGAATCGGGGAGATAACTGAGAAGAATCTCTGGCGGAAAGGAGTCTTAACCTGGGATGACTTGAGAGAAGCATCTTATGTGATTGACTCGAGCAAGGCCAAAAGAAGGATAATAGAAGACTATTTAGAAAGAGCAAATAAGGCTCTTTGTGGGTATGATGCTTCTTTCTTTGCAGAGCATCTCCCACAAAAGGAGTGTTGGAGAATATATAGAGAATTCTTCGGCAAAATTTTATTTTTGGATATTGAAACCACAGGGCTTTCGCTGTATTACGACAAGACAACACTCATAGGTACTTTTGATGGTTATAGGATTAAAATCTTTGTCCGAGACAACAATCTGGAGGAATTCCCTCGGTATCTACAAGATTATCAAGTAATAGTGACATTTAATGGTAAGTTATTTGATATACCCTTTATTAAAAAAGAGTTTCCTCAGGTTAAAATCCCCCCTGTGCATATTGATTTAAGATACCTTCTAAAAAGCCTTGGAGTGACAGGTTCTCTAAAAGCCATTGAAAAGAAACTAGGTATACAAAGGCCAGGGGATATACAAGAGGTTAATGGCAGGGAAGCAACCGTATTGTGGAGCAAGTTTGTGAAGGGAGATAATAAAGCTCTGGAAAGATTACTCTTATACAACATTTGCGATACAGTAGATTTACAAAGCCTCCTTCACTTCTGCTATCAGAAGAAAGCTAAAGAAATCGAATCTGAGATAAATCGCGAACCTTATCAACTGAAGTTAGCTGGAGCCCCGCAAAGTAAGAAAGTTGATTATTATTTCCCACCCCCTGATTTTGACATTCCTAGAATTACTACTCAATATTCCAATGGTGGTTTGCTGGAAATTTGTTTAGATGATGAGATATTACTGAGAGTTAATCGAGAGCAGATAGGAAGAATTGATATCAAAATAGATGGTCTCATACAGAAAATCGAGAGCCGAGGGTATGCTCCCATTTCGGTGGGGATAGATTTGTCTGGTTCTGAAAAAAGAGCCTCAGGTATTTGTGCTCTTAGAGGGAGAGAGGCATATTTAGATGTGGCGAAAACAGATGAAGAAATTGTCTCCAAAACGATAGGTGCAAAGCCAACTATAATATCAATAGATTCTCCGCTCAGCCTTCCTGAAGGTAGGTGTTGTGCTAGTGATTCATGTGAGTGTAGGATTTGCGGGATTACTCGTGAATGTGAGAGAACCCTGAAGAAACGAGGTATTAATGTGTATCCGTGCTTGATTAAAAGCATGCAAAATTTGACAATGAGGGGTATGAAATTAGCCAGGTTATTTGAAGAGCAAGGATATGAGGTAATAGAAAGCTATCCTGGAGCAGCTCAGGATATTCTAGGATTGCCGCGGAAAAGGGTAGACTTGAAGGAATTGGAGATAGGTTTAGTGAATATGGGGGCGAAACTCATTTCAAGCAGAGAAATGATCACCCATGATGAAATTGATGCTCTTACATCTGCTTTAGTAGGTTACTTTTATCTTGCTGGAGGCTATGAGGCTATAGGAAACATTAACGAAGGATATTTGATTATACCGGCATTCGAACAGGGTGAAAATCTCAAAGAGCCTGGAGGATTATAACATGTCTATTGGAGTGGTGGTAGGTGGACAGTTTGGAGGTGAGGGGAAAGGAAAGATAACGGCACACTTATGCCGCGAGTATGGCTATGACATCGCGATTAGATGTGGTGGACCAAATTCAGGTCATACTATTACTATTGATAACAAGCAGATTATACTCAGACAGATTCCTGCTGGTGTAGTAAATCCTCACACGAAGTTATTTCTTGCAGCGGGCTCTCTTATAGACCTGGATGTTTTGTTTCAAGAGATAAACCTGTTTGAGCTAACTCCCGATAGACTAAAGATAGATCACAACGCAGCAATTGTAGACAGAGAATATGCCAAAGAAGAAGAAATAGCTGGTCTTAACGGTAGGATAGGGTCCACCTGCACTGGAACAGGCGTAGCGGTTTCCAAAAGGGCTTTGAGAGCAAGAGACTTAAAATTGGCAAAGGATTTGCCTGAGCTAGAACCCTATCTAACCAATGTCTCAAGAGAAGCAAATACTGCGCAACTAATGGGAGAAAGGGTTGTAATAGAGGGGACACAGGGATTTGGTTTATCTTTATACCACAGCCCATTTTATCCTTATGCAACAAGCAGAGATACAACTGCCTCGGGATTTCTAAGCGAAGTAGGGGTTAGCCCCTTGGTTGTTTCCGACATTATTATGGTGATTCGAACATTTCCTATTAGAGTCGGGGGGAACTCAGGACCCCTTCTAAATGAAGTGGACTGGGAAACTGTCCAGTGCGAAAGCGGTTACCCCTATAAAATCCAAGAATTTACCACGGTGACTAAGAGATTACGGAGGGTAGCAAGGTTCGATCCTGAAATCGTAAAAAGGGCGATTGCTGTAAATATGCCCACTCAGGTGGCTATAATGGGTGTTGACTACCTGGATTATCAAAATAAGGGGGCCAAGTGTTACGATGAGTTGACACTGAAAACCAGAGAGTTTATTTCGTGGCTAGAGTCGAAACTTGAACTTAAGATGAGTTTCATTGGAACAGGACCAACAGACTATGAGCTTATTGATAGGGAGAGAATATCACAACCTAAAGACTTGCATACCGATGCTGTTTTGGCAACTGAATTGGCTTCAGGATGATTTTTGGAGAGTAAACCCAACCACACCGTTTTGTGGAGCGACCGGCGCTTGTATGTAATATCATGGAAATAGAGCCATACATCGACAATGAGGAGGAATTACATGGACCAGCTAAAGAAAGACCCCCGTGATGAGGTATGGCGTGACTGGCAAGGAGCAGTATTGCTGAGTGATGAAATCAAGTATTACTGCACTCAGGTGGACCCGCCGCTGATTGACCACTTTAAAGAGGACGAGCTGAAGCCTGCTTCCTATCACCTACATCTTGGAGAGAGATGCAGGGTTGATGGCGAAGACAAACCGCTGTCGACAGACAAACCAAGACTCACGATACCACCACACGGGATTGCTGTCGTTTCAACTCTAGAGAGGGTAAACATACCCGGGTTTCTGATCGCGCGCTGGAACCTTAAGGTTAAGAAGGTATATTTAGGCTTGGTATGGGTCGGAAGCTTACAAGTCGATCCAGGATATAATGGGAATTTATTTTGCCCTCTGTACAACCTTTCTACTGAAGATGTGCACCTAGAACTAGGCGAGGCATTATTCACTATCGATTTCGTAAGGACAACGCCATACGATGAGTCCAAAGGATGTACACTGTGGCAAGGTCGTCCCGATCGGCCCACTGATTCCTTTGGGTATCTGGACATACTTCCGTTGAAAAGCGCACCAAAGAAGCAGTTTGATGAAATGCGAGATGATCTGAAAGCTAGTAAGGAGACAGTAGAGCACTTTCAGTCAAGAATAGATACATTCCAAGTAATCACATTCACGGTGCTCGGCATTATCGTTGCAGCTCTAGCTTTCATGGGGATTTCCCAGTCTGGTGGCTTGATCATAGAAAACCCGAGGCCATGGCAGATCGCTGCATGTATTATCCCGCTTGTTGCCATACTCATACTGACCGGTGTCTTGGCCTATGCTGGAGTACAAGCCATACGCGAAAATAAGAAAAAGGGTGATTCCCATGGCTGAGGTGATGACACGACTCTCTGAGGCAGAGCTTACTGGCATCTTCGACTACCAGTACTACCTCAAGCACATTGATTACATCTTTCAGAGAGTGGGAAACGGATGAGTTTGTAGAGTTATTGAGTTCCACCGAACGCAAAGAACCCAACAAGCTCTATAATTCATAAGGGGATATACGATGCCTAATCAAGAAGTAAGTTTTAAAACAGAGGCAGAACTCCAGGAAGCGATCCTGGAAGAAAACCTCATGGGCGTCTGCCCACCAGCGAATCATGAAAATAGTGGGTAGACGCTTCGCTCTGGAGCATCCGCTCCAGGCGGAATTGGAGCCGATGCTCCAATCCACCCAAGATAAGGCATGTGAGTCTATTTTCGGAATAAGAGAATATAAGTTTTGATATAGAGGCGCAGCAATTAGCGGGAGGTAGATATGGGGACTAAACAAGATGTAATTACTGAAATTTTCAGACTCTGTAGAGATAGAAGGAATTTTATCTTCGATAACGCATTAGTAAAACAAGTTTGCAAGAGGCATGGTTTCGGTAACCCTTTTGATGTGACAAAGCTTGATGATACCTCAAGATTTCCACAAATTTTGCTGGATGAGGATTATTTTATCTTGCATTTGGGCAAAGGGGGACATAAATTTGTTAAAGGGATAAGTAATGGCTTTCATGTTTTTGAGAGGTGTAATACTGGAAATACCGTAAAAGTATTTTAAACGAGTTTGATACAAGCGAATCAAATATATTATCTGTTGCAAGTAATCAGAGGATAATACATGATTTCCTATATGAAGATATTGTTGCGAGCCCAAAAGTTTATAACGCAAGACGAACAAAGATGAATATGTCTTATCGTGTTGGTGAAGAAGAAATCATAGCGAGTAATCTTCAAATGGAAATAGATTTAACAATGGAATTGGGCAGAGTAGTAGCAGTTTTTGAAGGCAAGAACGGATTCCCCAAGGATTTTGCGATTTACCAATTATTTCATCCTTTTAAATACTATTCTACCCTGAAGAAGGAAAGGGGATTAGAAGTAGAGCTGATTACATGCTGTTATATCTTAAGGAAGAAAGAAAGGGAAGGTTCTATCCTCAAATTGTACAATTATACATTTAAGGATGAAAATGACCTTAGTTCAATAAAATTGTTAAAGAATGCCCAATATAATTTAGTGAAGAGATAGGGAATGGATGACAAAACTAATATAGAAAAGTACCTAAACACAGTCTTCTTGGGGGATGTAATAGACTTATTGAAAGAATTGCCTGATAAGAGTGTTGATATGGTTTATGGTGATCCTGATTATAATGTTGGCGTAAAATATGGTGATAAGTCCTATGCCGCGACCTTTGAGGAATATATTGAATGGTACATTGAATTGGCAAAGGAATCCCTGAGAGTATTAAAGGATACAGGAAATATGTTTTTAATAAATTATCCAAAACAGAATGCTTATTTAAGAGTGAAATATTTAGATGAAGCATGCTATGAAGTTTCTGACTATGTTTGGATATATAATACAAATGTGGGACACACTCCAAAACGCTTCACTACAGCCCATCGAAGCATCTTACACTGCCGAAAGACTAAGAATAACAAATTTTACAAAGATAATGTAGTAGTCCCCTATAAAAATCCAACGGATAAACGGATTTTGAAAAATTTAGTAAATGGCTCAAAAGGAGGAATGCCCTATGACTGGTTTTATTTTGATTTAGTTAAGAATGTAAGTAGAGAAAAAACATTTCATGCTTGCCAGATTCCTCAAAAACTTTCTGAAATGTTAATTAAATCTTGCACTATGCCTAACGATCTTGTTTTAATTCTTTTCGGTGGGAGTGGATCTGAAATAGAGGTCTGCAAAGTTTTCGATAGACAATATATTTCTGCTGAGATAGATGAGAGATATTATAAAATGATTCTTGATAGGCTGGATAAGGGACGTATTGAAGAAAAATATAGATTAAGATTGAATAAATACGAGATTAAAAATATAGAGCGA
>JAUWOP010000015.1 GCA_030612045.1 Chloroflexota bacterium
AGAGGCTCCAGTGCTCAGGGTCAGGAATATAGCCCGTGTCATACTTGGCATGACCGATTCCGATGAACTTGCTATGCCCATCATCGCGGTAAAGAAAACCCCACAGCCAAAGATTCCTCATCGCAGCAAACCCGGCCCAGACCATCCCTGGCGCAGACCTTTCAAAGTGCATATAGATAGGGGGTGACAAATTCGCTGAACAGTTAGGGTGACATTTTCGCTGGACAACAACACCCCGAGTCTTGACATTGGAAGAGACTCTGCCTGTCGAGACTCTGCCTTGACGTCCTAAGACTAAGGATGCTATACTCAACCTGACTAGATAATTATCAAGTAAACTTATATTAGTCTTTGTTCTGAAAATAGATTCTTGCCCGTTCGTCCTGAGTCTGTCGAAGGGTGTTCATGGTTCATTGGTGGGCAACCGCCCATGGGGGTTTATTCCGAAAATAGAATATGTCATTCCCGCGTAGGCGGGAATCTATAGCTACCCCACATGGATTTCTGCTTCCGCAGTCCTGTCCCTGCGTAAGCAGGGGAATGACAGGCAAAGTCGTTGCAAGGAGGCACTATTTTCATGGTTCGTTGGTGGGCCGCCGCCCCCATGAGTGTTTGCTATAGGAAGGGGGGAGAGGAGAATGTGACTACGGCACCAGGATAGGGTTTCTGGTTGTAACTACTCAGCAGGCAATTGATAATCACAGAGTTCACAGAGAGCTCCGAGAAAGCGAAAGAGGAACAAGGAATTGCAAACCTTTGTTCCATGATAAGGAGGTAAGCTATGTCGCGATTCCGAAAAAGGGTAATGCCACTGGTATCACTCCTGCTTGTCCTGGTTATGGTACTTGCTGTTGCTGTCGGCTGTGGGAAGACCGAGGAAACTCCTCCTCCCTCAACTACTATCAGTGTAACAGATGACTTGGGAAAGACCATTGAACTCGACAAGCCGGCTGAGAAGATTGTCTCCCTGGCACCGAGTAATACCGAGATAGTGTTTGCTGTAGGGGCAGGGGATAAGCTGATAGGTAGAACCGATTATTGCAACTTCCCACCGGAGGCTTCCTCAGTGGAAAGCATCGCTGGTTATTCTACCCCAAATATAGATGCAATAGTGTTACTCGACCCTGATATAGTATTAGCTACCGGGGCACATAATCAGTATGGAGGTACCGCTGACCTTGAGGATTTAGGGTTAACGGTAGTCACCTTAGCTCCTGAGAGCTTGAGCGATATTCTGGGTAACATCACTATGGTGGGGACACTCACCGGAAATGACACTGAAGCAGCTCAGGTGGTAGCAGATATGCAGAGCAGGATTGATTTTATAAGTGACAGGACAGCAGGGCTTTCCGAAGGGCAAAAGCCCCAAGTGCTCCATGTTACCTGGCATGACCCCCTGTGGACAGCCGGTAGCGGGACATTCATCCAGGAGATAATAGAGCTTGCAGGTGGGGTGAACATATTCGATGATGTTACCGGAGATGTGCAGGTTGATACCGATACGGCGGTACTAAGGAATCCCCAGGTGATTACCGTGGTTAGTGGTCATGGGTCGGCTATGCGCACATCCTATGACTATATTATAGCAGAGGATTCTCCGTTCAACATCACCGACGCCTATATAAGTGGCGGGATACATCTAATCAATGCAGACCTGGCGTGCCGTGCCGGTCCGCGAGTAGTTGAGGCTCTGGAGCTATTCGCCAAGTTCATCCATCCTGAGACATTCGTCTAGGCTATGTGAAGCGGCTCAATAGGAGAAACTTGAGGGGCAGGTTGCCATGCATCGGGCAACCTGCCCGGGGTAGAATACACATACATTATGAACCCTGACCCATGTCAGGAACTCCTATGCCTGAACCTAGTGCTATGAAGCGATGAAGGTTTTCTAAAGAACTCATGCTGCCAGAAATAACCAAAGATAGCGTTTCCACTGAATCTGCTCCACCATACCCTTTGCAATGGCGAAAACGAATATACGCCATGCTAGGGCTCGTAGTGTTACTTATAGCTGTAGTAATTCTGGCCATAAGCGTGGATAGCCCTTATATACCCTTCTCCACCACTTTCCAGGTGATATTCTCAAAGCTGCCATTCGTCTCTACCTCTTCCACATGGTCACCTGGAGTAGAGAAGGTGATTCTGCACCTTCGGATGCCTCGCATCATCCTGTCAGGGCTTGTGGGAGCAGCCTTAGCAGTGGCGGGAGCAACCTATCAAGGTCTTTTTCGCAATCCCCTCGCCGACCCTTACCTTATCGGTGTGTCTCAGGGTGCCGCATTAGGGGCAGTCATCGGCTTCATGTTACCATTCAGTTGGGGAATGTGGAACCTCGGTGCTGCTCCCATGTTCGCTTTTGCAGGTGGATTAGGTGCCGTATCCATTGTTTACTCCCTAGCCCGTGTGGGTAAAACACTACCTATGACCACCCTTATTCTGGCTGGTGTGGCTCTGGGCGCTTTCCTCTCAGCAATCACCACCTTCCTGATGCTTCGTAGTGGGGATACATTACATGGGGTCTATTCATGGCTGCTGGGTGGGTTCTCATGCGTTAGCTGGACAGAAGTAGAGATTAGCCTGCCCTTTGTGGTAATAGGAGTACTGTTCATTTCTCTTTATGGACGCTCTCTCAATGTGATGCAGCTTGATGAAGAACAGGCCCAGCAACTGGGTATCAATGTAGAGCGAACCAAGCGAATCTTGCTCCTGGCTGCCACACTGATTACCGCTGTAGCAGTCTCCTTTAGTGGTATAATCGGCTTCGTGGGTATTATCATCCCTCATGCAGTGCGGCTAATCTGGGGTCCAGACTATCGTTTCTTGCTGCCTCTATCCACTCTCGCCGGCAGTATCTTCCTGATACTGGCTAATCTCCTGGCACGGACGATATTAACCCCCACTGTAATACCTTTAGGAATAATAACTGCTTTCCTTGGTGCACCTTTCTTCCTCTATCTCCTGCGCCAAAGGAAAAGAGCAATTTTCTGAAGAAGGATGGCATAGATGAGTAGTCTCAAGCTACAAGATGTCACACTCGCCTATGGTAAGAGGGTAGTTTTGAGGAATATAAGCCTCGAGACCAGAGCAAACGAGGTGCTAGGGATTGTAGGACCAAATGGCTGTGGGAAGTCCACCCTGATTAAAGGCATAACTCGTGTGCTCGGTTTAAGCTCAGGCTGTATCTCTATCGGTGGGCAGGATATAACAAAGCTAAGTGCAGGTGAACTGGCACGGCTCATCGCTGTAGTTCCCCAAAACCCTGTCCTACCTGAAGCATTTACTGCCTTCGAGGTAGTGCTCATGGGACGTACACCTCACCTGGGCTTCCTTCAATATGAAGGACAGAGGGAGGTTTCCATTGCGATGCACTCCATGGAGCTAACCCAGACCCAGTATCTGGCTGAACGCAGGGTGGGTGAGCTTTCCGGAGGAGAAAAACAACGACTGACCATCGCTCGTGCTCTAACTCAGGAACCAAGGATAATCCTCTTAGATGAGCCTACAGCACACCTGGATATCAACTATCAGATTGAAACCCTCGACCTTATTGCTGACCTCTGCGCTCAGGAGAGCTTAACCGCTCTGGCGGCTCTACATGACCTGAATCTTGCTGCTCAATATTGTGACCGAATAATTATGCTCAATAATGGGCAAATTCAGGCTGAAGGCTCCCCTGCAGCAGTAATTACTGCCCAGAATATCAGGGATGTCTATGGTGCTGAGGTCTGTATTCGTCCACACCCAATTAATAATCTGCCAACTACCCTTATTACTGCTGGTAATGGCAAGAATGGCAGAAAGAGATGGTAAATGCCTATTACAACACTCATGGAGAACACAGAGAAGGTTGCTTATGAATAGGCGACCACTACGGATTGTCTCCTTGGCTCCATCTAACACTGAAATCCTCTTTGCCCTGGATTTAGAGAAGGAGATAGTAGGCGTAACGGAATTGTGTAACTATCCTCCTCAAGCAATGCTGAGGGAGAAGGTTGGAGGTTTTCTCGAGCCTCAAGTTCATATGGTAAAGGCTCTACACCCGGATGCTGTTCTGGCATGTGAGGGTATTCATGACCCTGTGGTGAAGGAACTGAGACAAGAGGGGTTAACCGTCTGGGTGATAAATCCCAAAACTGTGGAGGAGGTGTTTGAAAGTATAGATAAAATAGGTATCCTGACTGATAAAGCTTCCTTTGCTCAAGAGCTGACATTCTCCCTGAGGGGAAGGGTAGAGGGGATTAAGCAAAAAGTAGGTGTCATTCCTGGAGAGGAAAGACCCAGAACACTACGGGCAATGAGCTATAACCCCCTGATAATCGCCGGTCCTGGCTCTGTGCAGTATGATGCTATTGCAGTAGCTGGAGGCAAGAATATGTCTTTACCGAATTTACCGGCGTTCCCTTCTATCACACAGGAAGCCTTAAGAGACTTCGACCCTGAAGTAATTATAACCTGTGATTGGAAAAGGGAGGAAGTAGCGGAAGGGCTGAAGAAATGGCAGGGCATAGCTGCTATCAGGAGTAATCGGGTTCATTCACTACCCTGTGGAATTAGCTGCCGCCCTGGACCTCGGGTGGTGGAATTAGTGGAGAAAATAGCCGGATTCCTCTACCCCCATTTATTTGGGCGGACTCACGAGGCATAACCTTAAAAATAGGGAGGTAGAAACTAGAATGGAAATCTTACCCCGCCATTATTATGATATGATTATGAGGGCTGGAGGTCATCAGAGAGCGATGCGTTGTTTTGACCTCAATGTTCAAGAGATGAGTTCTGAGGAATCTTCACAGTATAAACCTGAGACGGAAAAGGATACCAGAGTGCCCACACATATTATTATTTTCCGTGATGTTGAGCATACTAGAAGCTACACCGGCTGGATTAAGGAGGATACAGAGAAAAAACTGGTCTTTGAGATGGAGATGGGGAAGGAGTGTGAATTTAGACCTATGGTTGCTCCTCAGTAATTTAACTGCAGAATCAGCAGGTTTGGAAAGGAGAAAGTCATGACACCAAAAGAATCTCACCCCCTGGGAAAGGGGTATGTTCAGGTCTACACAGGAAATTGCAAGGGTAAGACTACAGCCGCTTTGGGTTTAGCCTTTCGAGCTATGGGGCGAGGGCTTAAGACATATATTGGACAATTCATGAAGGGACAATACTATAGTGAGCTTGAATCAGCGAAAATGGTGCAGCCCTATATTACCATCGAACAATACGGGAAGAATGCCCTCATTCATGTGGAGAATCCCCCTCAGGAAGAGGATGTTCGAATGGCACAGGAAGGGCTGGCAAGGGCAAAGGAGGCTATGTTCTCCGGTAAGTATGATATCATTATCTTTGACGAGATTAATACTGCTCATTATTTTCACCTGATTTCAGTGGAAGAGATGCTGGAGATAGTAGCACATAAGCCAGATGGTGTAGAGGTAATTTTCACAGGGCGATATGCGCCACCTGAGGTTATCGATGCAGCAGACCTGGTAACGGAGATGGTGGAGATTAAGCACTACTATCAGAAGGGTGTCAAAGCCCGCGAAGGGATTGAGCGCTAAAGGTAGTGGAGATGAGTCGGTGAATATTCCGCGGTTGATAGTTGGAGGGGTAAACAGTGGTGCAGGTAAGACCACCATTACTGTTGGGCTTATCGCCGCTTTAAGAAACCGAGGCTTGCAGGTGCAGCCTTTCAAGTGCGGGCCTGATTATATTGACCCCAGTTACCTTGCGCTGGCAGCAGGAGCACCCTGCCGCAACCTTGATAGTTGGATGCTCCCTCTAGAATCCCTGATTGAACTCTTCACTCGTGCTACTGCAGAGGCTGATATCGCTGTGGTAGAGGGAGTAATGGGTCTCTACGATGGACGAACTGGCTTAGAGGGTGAGGGCAGCACGGCTGAGCTTGCCAGGTGGCTCCATTCCCCAGTGATTCTGATAGTAGATGTAGCAAGGATGTCAGGCAGTGCCGCAGCTATTGTCCTCGGTTACCACCAGCTTGACCCCGAGGTGAATTTAGCCGGGGTTATCCTGAATAACATCGGCAGCCCCAATCATCTGCGATGGGTAACCGAAGCAATAGAAGGAAAGACAGGGATACCTGTGTTAGGCTACCTGCCCAGTAAAACTAAACTACACCTTCAGGAACGCCACCTGGGACTCATACCTGCAACCGAGGGAACGGGGCTTACCCTCAGTATAGAAGAGATAAGACAATAGATAGAGGCAACAGTAGATGTAGAAGCTATCCTGCGTCTCGCTAGCATGGCAGAGCCACTACCACAGGTAGCAGAACATAGACTCTTCCCACAAAAAAAGGAGAAACCGCACATCAATATTGCTGTAGCTCAAGATGAGGCATTCAGCTTCTATTACCAGGATAATCTCGATCTCTTGAGTGCCTGGGGAGCAGAGATACGATCTGTCAGCCCCTTGCATGATGGTAATCTGCCAACCGATGTTCAGGGGGTCTATATCGGCGGCGGCTTCCCCGAAATGTATACCAGTGAGCTCAAGGCGAACACTACATTCAAAAAGTCCCTCATAGAAGCAGGAGAGGCATGCATGCCCATCTATGCCGAGTGTGGTGGATTAATGTATATCTCAGAGGGCATAGTTGATTTTGAGGGCAACAATCATGCTATGGTAGGCTTAACCCCTGGTTGGGCAGTAATGCAAAAACAATTAACGAGGATGGGATATGCTGTGGTTGAAGTGTTGCGGGATAGTATTCTGGCAAGGAAACACCAGAGACTGCGCTGTCACCTGTTCCACTGGTCGAAGCTACCAGCTCCGAACAAGGATGCAGCCTACCGAATTCTTGAGCCTGAAGAACAGCTAGAAGGTTTCATTACTGGACCGGAATCTAATATTTTAGGCTCGTATCTCCACCTTCACTTCGGGAGTGAGCCTTCGCTGGCAAAACGGTTTGTGGAGTCTTGTGTTCAGTGGAAGGCATAATTATCCTGATTCTAGCACTGTTCGTTGACCTTTTCCTGGGAGAGTTTCCTTCTCCTGTGCATCCTGTAGTCTGGGTAGGGAAGGTCATCTCACTGGAGTTAAAGATTGCTCCTCATCAGGGTCAGCGGTCCCAGCTAGCTTATGGCATCGGAATAGTAGTCCTGACGATAGTCCTTTTTGCTCTATCTACTTATTTCCTCCTGGCATATCTCAGAGCATTAAACATCATAGCCTATGTTCTGGTTGCTGCCTTCCTGCTCTCATCAACCTTTTCTGTAAGGGAACTGTATAAGGTTGCTCTCAGGGTTAAAGGGTCTCTTGAGGAGGATAATCTGAGCGAGGCAAGGAAGGAGATAAGAGCTTTAGTCAGTCGGGAGACCAATCAACTTGATGAGCCACTTTTAGTATCAGCCACGGTGGAGTCAATGGCAGAGAACAGTAGTGATAGTTTCGTCTCACCCCTGTTCTACTTCCTCCTTCTTGGTGTGCCCGGCGCTATGGCGTACCGTGTGGTAAATACTTTCGATGCCATGATTGGCTATCACGGGGAATACGAATACCTGGGGAAGTTTGCTGCTCGGCTGGATGATGTATTAAACTTTATCCCAGCACGAATTTCAGGCTTGCTGATAGTAGTAGCTGCCTACCTGAGGAGGGGAAATGGTAATGGTGCCTGGCACACCATGCTTCGTGACCACAGTAAAACTGAGAGTCCTAATGCAGGCTGGCCCATGAGTGCTGCTGCCGGAGCTCTCAGAGTCCAACTGATAAAGAAGGGGGCTTATCGGTTAGGTGATGCTAATAATCCCTTATCACCTCAACTCATTGTCCCCACAATATACTTGGTAGGAACTGCTATTCTGCTTTGGGCAGGATTCTCCCTTTTCGTAACATTTACGCTTTTCTCATAATGCTCATATATGGAGGTGATACGACCTGCCTTTATCACCCAGACCGGAAATAAAAAAACTGAAATCCTGCCATCACGGAGGGATTGACTATACCGAGCTGAAGGCGCTGGGCATTGCCCCGGAGGATATTCTCGATTTTAGTGCTAACCTGAACCCCTTTGGTCCACCACCAGCGGTAAGAGAAGTCCTGAGTAGTGTGGATACTATGAGTTACCCTGACTCTGAATCTGGCAAGCTGCGGTGTTGTCTCGCTGAGAAACTGGGGGTTGGTACAGAGAATATCCTGGTTGGCAATGGTTCTACTGAGCTCATGCGCCTTGTTGCTCTTGCCTACTTTAGACCAGGAGATAGGGTAATCATTATCGAACCCACCTTCGGTGAATACGAGGTTGCCTGCCAGATTGCAGGGGTATCTCTTATCAGGCAGTGGCTCTCACCAGTAGGGACAGACCTTCAGGTCTGTCCCTTGGACAGGTTTATAAACCTGTCCCTACATTTTCAAACACCCTCTATTCAGCTAAAGATAGAGGAAACAATTACACTGATCCGACAGCACCACCCCCGCGGCATCTTTATTGCCAATCCTAATAATCCTACCGGGTACTACCTCCTTCGCACAGAGATAGAAAGGTTGCTGTCTGCCGCCACAGAGTCTCTGGTCATCATGGATGAAGCCTATATCACCTTTGTAGACGATGCCTGGTCCTCCCTGGACATGATTCATGGAGGTAACCTGCTCATCTTACGCTCTATGACCAAAGATTATGCCCTGGCAGGACTTCGTCTGGGCTACGGAGTGGCTGAGGAGGAGATTATCACTACCCTGCGCCGCGTCTGCCCACCATGGAATGTTAATACTGCAGCACAGCAAGCAGGGGTTGTTGCCTTAATGGAGGATGGCTACATCGAGCAATGTTGTGCTGAACTCAGGAAGACAAAAGATTACCTGATGAAAGAACTCACCCGTTTGGGATTCTCACCTCTCCCCTCAAAGGCAAACTTCTTCATGGTCGAAGTAGGTGATGCACCAGAATTCCGTCGCAGGTTGCTTGAGCACCACATCCTGGTGCGGGACTGCACCTCGTTTGGACTGCCCAGCTACATCCGTATTGCATCCCGCACTATGCCACAGTGCCAGAGACTGGTTACTACTATCGAACAAGAGATTACAACCCCTTGTTCCAAATCACAAATCCCAAGCAGTAATTTCCAAACGAATTCCGTAACTACCCATCCTAGTAATTGATAGCCACGGAGTTCACAGAGACACGAAAAGGTTTGTAGAGTTTATTGAGTTCCCCACAAACTCTATAACCCTATAACTCTATAAACTCGGTATCCCCTGTGTCTGAGTAGTTACACCTCTGATTTATACTGCTTTAGGTAGTATACACCAATAGCAAAATAGTATATACTACTATTAAGGTAGAGGTGGTGTAAATGAATACTTCAACTCTTTCGGCTAAAGGGTGGGTGGTTATACCCCAGGAGTTAAGGGAACGCTATAGGCTCAAGAAGGGTGACAAGGTGCATTTTGTTGAGTATGGGGGGGTAATTGCGGTAGTACCTGTTTCCGAGAATCCCATAGAGGAGTCAGCAGGTATGTTAAAGGGTGATACTCCCCTGGTCGAAGCCCTATTGAAGTCAAGGCAAGGGGATACTGCCAAAGGAAAGTAAACTTGGCTGAGCCAGAATATAAGCGTTATGTTCTTGATAGCTATGCTCTAATTGCTTATTTTGAGGGTGAGATAGGCAGTGAACAAGTTAAAGGGATTTTGGAGCAAGCTATTAGAGGGGAATGCGAACTCACGATGAGCATAATCAACCTGGGTGAGGTTCTTTATATTGTCGAGCGGGAGAGAGGGCTTCCCCATGCACAAAAGACACTGGCTCGCATTGATGAGCTTCCTATAAATATTATAGATGCTGACCGTTATCTCACGCTTGCCGCGGCTCATATAAAGGCGCAGCACCCCATAGCCTATGCCGATTGCTTTGCAGCAGCACTGGCTCAAACTAAAGAGGCAGCCTTAATAACTGGCGACCCTGAATTCAAAAGGTTGGAGGTGGATGCTCTGCTTCCTATCGTCTGGCTTAAATGAAAAGGGATTTGAGAGGCATGGAGACCATCAACATCACGGTCTTCCATGAGAGAGGTCACTTTTTGAGGGCAGAGGGAATCCTTTCCCTCTGCAGAATCTGTGAAGGAAAGGATTCCTTCACACCTCAATAGGGACAGGAAGAAGACAACTGCAATGGATGAAAAAGACAAGACACAGTTAGTTCGCGGGTTTATTTTTGCCTGCACGGAGAAGTCTGAGGCTGAATGTCTGAAACGGTCTTTGTTTGCCACGGGCAAGGTATATGGACCCATAGTGGTAAGGGTCAGGGAAGGAGACCTTCTCTTCTTGAACAATCTGGATACGGATATGCTCCATGGAGTATTTCAGGCTGTCTCAAATGGCACTACCAATATAGAGCCAGCAGCCTTCAACGGTAGATATCCATATCAGGTGAAGGTGAAACCTCTGGGAGAGGCAAGAGTGATTGGTGTCGCCAGGAGGGTGCTCCAGATGATGGAGATTAAGAGAAATACGCCTATCTTCAAGGGTAAATTGATTGCCCTTCTGATAGTGAATTAAACCTATGGGATATCATATCTTTCTTGTTGGAGAAGACAACTTCAATGTCTGCATTGAAAGAGGTGTATATGGGGGTATACAATCTCATGGCTCAGTTAAAGCAAAACAGATGAACTCAGAAGTTATCGCAGGTTTTGCAGGAATTAAGTTCAGCGATTTCGCATTTTTCTATGTTAAGAATAAAGGTGTTTATGGGTTATGGAAAATTACTTGTGAACCATTTTACGATACTACGCCCATTTGGAGTCATCCAGAACAGATTTATCCTTACAGAATATGCTTCGAACCAACGGTCAGAAAATTCTCTAATCCTGTCGCGATGGCTGACATTCTGGATCTAAGAGATAAAGGAAAAATTTGGACTTTTGATTTAGAAGTCATTACAAAAAAATCCCATCATCCAATTACGACTAATGAAGGAAAAGAGTTAATTCGTCTTTTGTTGAGGAACAATCCTATTTTCGCAAACCCAGATATTACCTCTCATCCCTATTTACCTTCAAAGAAAGCCCCCTTACCTTTGAGCTTTGAATGTGACAGAAGAGGCCATTTGAAGTACGAAGGCTATCTTAGCGCATGGTTTATGCAAGCTTTTGCACATGGAAAGCTAAAGGATCTCATCGGAGATTATAGGGATTTCCTGAGTTCGGTGCCCACATCGTTCAATAAGGTGATGGATATATTTCTTACTCATGTAACAACAATTGATTCTGTAGATATTCTACACAAGTTTACATGTGTGGAACTAAAAACAGGCACTGTTTCTGAGGGTGACCTCAACCAAATCATCAAATATGAGAACTGGCTGATTAGAAAACTTGCTGATGGGGATTCTGAGATGGTACAGAGTATCCTCGTAGGCTTTGACTTTGATGAAAGGGTGATTGATTATTGCAAAAGGAGAGAAGCAATAGATGAGAAAACTGTCAGGCTCATTAAGTATAAAGTTAGTCCTGAGAAAAATGATCTAATTTTGGAGGAGTTTGACATCTAACGAAAAACAATAGTGAGGTAGTAATATGCTTGATAGAAGAGTCGTGAAGGAATTTCTGGACGGAGAACTCAGAGAGGCAGAAATACCCAAAGCTCTTTCCTCGGAGGCCATTTTAGAGACTTTCTGTGAATACGTTGAGGACGATTACTATGAGTGGCTTAAGGATAATTTCAAATCATTTTTCAATCATGGAAATCCAGACTGGCGTTGGATTGAAAAGCGGATTGAGCAGCATTCAAAACAATAAATATTGGAGATAGCAAAGAGCGTTTCAATGGCAAGAGCAGGGATAGGATAATCTCAGAGCATGAGCTTGATGGCATCTACATTCTGAAGGAAGACTTCAGTACAGATTGGGAGAGCGCAAAAGTGAAGCGATTCGAGCGCATTTTTGATGATATTATTGAGATAATGAGACATGCGGAGAGCATCTGAATCAATGCTCCTGGATACCTTGTGCTGGGAATGGGAGATGGGGCTCCAAAACCCCGGCAAGTGCAAGGTACTGGTCAAGGTAGTGGGCATCTTTGACAACGACACCACGAAGCTAGTGGAGGTAAAAGCATGAAGGAGATACTTTTAGCGATTCACATAGAAGCATTGCCTGAAGGTGGATTCTTAGCCACCAGCGAGGAGTTGCCCGGCTTGATAGCTCAGGGGCGGACGGTTGCTGAGGTATTAGAGATTGCTCAGGATGTAGCCCGTAAGCTCATAGAGTCTTATCAGGAGCATGGTGATGAGCTACCGCCTGCTCTACGGGCTGCGGCTCCGGCAAGTGGTGATGTCCGTATTCCGGTAAGTGTATCCTGATGGGAAGACTTGCTGGCTTCAGCGCTGATGAGGTGATTCGCAAGTTGAGGCGGGCTGGTTTTGCCTTTGATCGCCAGGCGAAGGGTAGCCACGAAATATGGTGGAACCCTCAAACTCGTGCCCGCACTACTTGTGCCTCATCATCCTGGTAACCTTCCCGAGGGAACACTGCGTGCTATCCTGCGTCAAGCTAAACTCAACATAGATGAATTTCTGAAGCTTTGAGGACTATTATGAAGAATGCAAAACCACGGAGGTAGGAAATTTAGATGAAGCTGCTTAATGCCTACGCCGTTCTCTCAAGTCGACAGCCAAGCCTCCATGGTGCTTAAGCTACGTGAGGTGATAAGCCGGTGGTATCTCGAGTATCTTTGATACTACCAGAAGACCTTTCACCTACTGGTTTTTTGAAGACCACAAAGTAAAGATTACCGAGGAGGTCTTTCGCTCTACGACTGCCATGACCTTTGAGCAAATCTATCGCCATGCTCTTGGTGGCAAATCAGGCTTAAATGCGAGGAGCCGAGAAGTGGATATACTTGAGGGAGAATCCTTAAGGTTTGAGTAGTGAGTAATCAAGTGTCGAATCTTAAGGCAACGGTAAAAATGCCGGGAACCTGTGGTGAGTTGGTTCAGGGTGCTATAGATAACATACCCTTTCATATCACCTGTCCTATAGATATCTACTCTGTAGTTCATGTGGAACTTAGCAAGTATACCTCTGAGCTAGATTACCCTCCTGAATGCCCCAAGGCGGCTACTGCGGTGAAAAGGGCTTTATCCTTTATGGGCCAGCTTGATGTAGGTGGAAAGTTGACTGTCCACTCTCCCATACCAGTAGGCAAAGGCATGGCAAGCAGCACTGCCGATGTAGCAGCAGCTATTGAGGCTGTCAGCATAGCTTTTCGTAATGCCTGCACCCCTCATAATGATTATGCCAGGAGAAGAATAGAAAAGAGGGATGTAGCTGAGCTTGCCCTCAGTATCGAGCCTACCGATGGCTCTCTATTTCCTGATATTGTCCTCTTTGACCACATAGCAGGCAAGGCTTATCGCCACCTGGGGTCACCACCTCCCATAGATATTATCATCCTTGACTTCGGTGGAGAGGTAGATACCATTGCTTTCAATCGCCATAATCACCAGGCTATTTTACGCCAACTCGAACCTCAAATTACCAGGGCACTGGAATTGGTACAAGATGGCATCATTAATGGAGAACCTCAGCTTGTAGGACAAGGGGCTACTATCAGTGCTAGAATTAACCAGGAGATACTTTTCAAGCCTCAATTAGAGCATGTAATTTCCCTTGCCAAAGAGGTGGGAGCAGTAGGGGTAAATGTAGCTCACAGCGGCACGGTAATTGGTATTTTGCTGGATGCCAGAAAGGGTGATAGAGAAGCTGCCGCTGAATTCCTAAAGAAGCGTTTGGCTGGTCTGGACAATATGTTCCTCTGCTCCCTGATTAGTGGTGGCTGCCAGGAGATACCTTAACCCCCAAGCAGGTTTAATAAATAATTCGATGTATGAAGGAAAGGGTTTCTTCAGCTTTCGAGAAAGGAGAATGAGTTGAATCTATCTCAGGCATTAAAACAGATAAAACCCCTGGGTAGGGCGGCAATGGAGGCAGCCCAAACTCGACAGAATGAGCTTACCAAGCCTGGAGGTAGCCTGGGGTGCCTGGAGGAGCTATCCGTCCAAATTGCTGGTATTAGAGGTAAGGTAGAACCTCTTATGGAGCAGCATAAGCATTATGAAAAAGCGATTGTAGTTATGGCTGCTGACCATGGTGTGGTAGACGAAGGAGTAAGCCTCTTCCCCCAAGAGGTTACGCGTCAGATGATATTCAACTTTCTGAAGGGTGGTGCTGGCATAAATGTGCTGGCGCGGCATATAGGTGCTCGTGTAGTAGTGGTAGACATGGGTGTGCTGGGAGGGTTCGAGCCTCACCCTGCCCTTACCTGTAAGATGATAGACTTCGGCACCAAGAACATGGCTCAAGGACCAGCCATGACCCGGTCGCAGGCAGTAGATGCTATAGAAGCAGGGATTGCCATAGTTGAAGCGGAAACTACCCATGGACTTGACATTGTAGGCACTGGTGATATGGGCATTGGCAATACCACCGCATCAAGTGCCATCTGTGCCGCTGTAACACGTGAGCCAGTGAGTAAGGTTACAGGACGGGGTACCGGTATTGATGACACACAGCTAGCACGCAAGGTGGAGGTTATTGAGCGAGCTTTAGCAGTCAACAAACCTGACCCCAGCGATGCTATTGATGTCCTGTCTAAACTAGGAGGATTCGAGATAGGTGGATTGACCGGTGTAATTCTGGGTGGGGCGGCACATCGTATCCCTGTAGTCATTGATGGCTTCGTCTCTGGTGCCGCAGCACTTATTGCCGTAGGATTATCCCCAATAGTGAAGGACTACCTTATTGCCTCTCATGTCTCAGTTGAAAGAGGACATCAGGTGCTGCTTGACTATTTGGGATTAATCCCTCTCCTTAACCTTGGGATGCGACTGGGTGAGGGTACCGGGGCAGCACTGGGTATCTCTCTGGCTGAAGCCTCAGTAAAGATTTTGAAGGAGATGGCTACCTTTACTGAGGCTGGTGTCTCGGAGGCATAGCTCCTAGTCTAGTATAGAAGCAGTATCCCTATTGCGATAATTATGGTCTGAGACAGCCCCTGCAGCTATGGTTATCATCCCGTTGTAAGGATAAGATAGGATAAGTTTCTTATGAGGAAGTAAAGGCAGGGTGAATTAACATAAGCATTACGAAAAAAGGATTCTTAATCGCACTCCAGTTCCTGACTGTATTCCCTATACCCCTCCGCCGTGAGGTCAGCCTTCTGGAGGTAGGACATTCATCAGGATACTTCCCGATAGTAGGATTAGTGCTGGGGGGAATTTTAGTCGGCATGAACTACCTGCTGAATCTGATACTACCCCCAGCAGTAGTAAATGCCTTATTGATAATCATCCTGGTTATTCTCACCGGAGCAATGCACCTTGATGGTTTCATGGATACCTGTGATGGTTCTACAGGAGGGTCACCCCAAAGACGGCTGGAGATTATGTCCGATAGTCATGTCGGCGCTTTTGGGGTAGTTGGAGTATGCTGTCTGCTCCTGCTCAAGTATGTCGCCCTATCATCTACACCCGATTCCCTCGTGCTGGCAGCCCTTTTACTCACACCGATAATGGGACGTTGGACAATGGTTTGCACCATCTTCACCTTTCCCTATGCCAAGAAGCATACAGGGATGGGAGAAGTCTTTAAGCAACAGATGAACTGGCAGAAGTTTACTCTGGCAACCATAGTAACTATAATAGCAGCATTTATTCTACTAGGCTGGCAGGGACTGGTGTTGATGGCTGGGCTGTGGCTTATCATCTGGGTGATAGCAAGCTATCTGCGCTCACGATTAGATGGACTCACCGGTGATACATATGGAGCGGTCAATGAGATGGCTGAGGTAATAGTTTTGATTCTACTTCCCCTGGTGGCAAAGATTTATAGCTAATAACATAAATCATCACACTGTCTTTCCCTTACTATAAAGATATTTCGCAGTAATGACACAGTATAGTTATTTTTGCAACCCGGTATGATATATTGTCTAAAAAGAGGAGAAGAGAGCTTGAGTCAGAGATGTATTCTTATCCTTGGTGGTGTCCGCAGCGGCAAGAGCAGCTTTGCCCAGAAATTAGCCGTAGGGTTTGGCAGGAATGTGTTTTTTGTAGCTACAGCAGAGGCTCTAGACAAGGAAATGTCTTCCCGCATCGAAGAACATAAGAGGAATCGCCCTCGAAGCTGGCACACCCTGGAAGCCCCCACTGCAGTAGGGAAAGAAATAAGAGAGCAAATTGGTAATGCCGAAGTGGTAGTCATCGATTGTATCACCATGCTCATCTCCAATTTGCTAGTAGGGAATAGCCAGACAAGACCTGCCTACGAAAGAGAACAGGTAATAGATGAAATAGAACAGCTCGTCGAGTGTATAGACACACTAGAAGCCACCTTCATCATTGTCTCCAATGAGGTGGGGATGGGATTGGTGCCGGAGAATAGGCTAGGCCGCCTCTATCGTGACGAGTTAGGTAAGGCTAACCAAATTCTTGCTCAGCATGCTGATGAGGTCTACCTCATGCTGGCAGGCATACCAATAAAACTGAAGTAGCTCAGAGAGTTTCAGGGACGAACCTGTCCATTCCCCTGAATAATCCATTTATAACTGGTAAGCTCTCTTAGTCCCAGGGGTCCACGGGCATGAAATTTCTGGGTGCTTATCCCTACCTCTGCCCCCAGACCAAATTGCCCTCCGTCGGTAAAACGAGTGCTGGCATTGGCATATACACAGGCGGCATCTACTTCATCCAGGAAGCGCATAGCAGCAGAATAATTTTCAGTAACAATTGCCTCCGAATGCCCTGAACTATAGCGCTCAATATGCCCAATTGCCTCATCTAGGGAATCCACTACCTTTATCGTTGCTACCAGGGAGAGGAATTCCTTGCCCCAGTCCTCATCTGTAGCTGGGATAATCTTCAGTTCTGGAAGGTGGCCTATAGGTTTGAGAATTCCAAAGGAACGCTCATCACAATGCATCTCTACACCGACATTTCCCCACTCACGGGCAATTTTTGGCAGATAGTCTGCAGCGACCTTACTGTGAACCAGAAGGGTATCCAGAGCATTGCAGACAGTAGGGCGTTGCACTTTGGCGTTGTAAGCGATGGCAACTGCCTTATCTAAATCGACATCCTTATCAACATAGGTATGACATACTCCTATTCCCCCTGCAACCACAGGCATAGCAGCATTATCAACCACGAACTTGATGAACTCCGCTCCCCCTCGGGGAATGAGCAGGTCAATAACACCTTTCATCTTGAGCATATGACCGACCAGAGCACGGTCGGTAGACTCAATAAGCTGCACTGCCCCTTCAGGTATACCAGATTGATAGGCACACTCCCGCACTACCTTTGCCAGAGCAGTATTAGAATGTATCGCCTCCCTCCCCCCTCTAAGTATGACCGCATTACCCGACTTCAAACACAGAACTGAGATATCAACTGTCACATTAGGACGGCTCTCATAGATAGTCCCTATCACCCCCAGAGGCACTCGTCTTCTCCCTACCTGCATTCCGTTGGGTAAGATACGGGCATCAAAGATTTCCCCTATTGGGTCCGGGAGTGATACTACCGCACTTACATCCTGTGCCATGCCAGTGAGTCGCTCATGATTCAGCACCAGGCGGTCAAGCATAGCATCCCCCATTCCTGATACTTTTGCCTCATTACAATCCTGTTGATTAGCAGCAAGAATCTCAGCTTCTCGTGATACCAGTGCATCAGCAATACTGAGCAGTGCCCTATCCTTCGTTTCTGCGGAGAGATGCGCTAGCCTTCGTGAGGCTACCCTCGCTGCTTGTCCCTTAGATTCTAGTTCTTCAATAGCAGTCAGCATCTTCCTTATATCCTCCTATCAGTTAGATAGAGACTACCCCTCTCTATATCTTGTCACTATCTATCATGATAGGAGTATACCACATCAGAGAACAGCAGAATAAACTCCCATGGGCGGCTGCCCACCATCAAACCATGAAAATAATCCTCTCTTATTGTCATTGTGAGCGAAGCGAAGCAATCTCATCATTCTCCTTCTCACCCCACCGAGATTGCTTCGGCACTACGTGCCTCGCAATGACAGATGTGAGAGTCAGTCTATTTTCGGAATAAAGCCTTCAACTGGCTGGGTTTCAAGGCTTGACAGGAAGTTATGATAAAAGCGAGAATAGCAGACCAGATAGAAAGTTGAGGCGGGGACAGAGAACTATCCCTGTCTATCATGTGAGGTGACATATTGATTATCAAGACCCTGGAAGTAGGGCCTGTTCTCACTAACTGCTACATCGTAGGCTCGAAGAATACTAAAGAAGGCATTATTATTGACCCTGCTGCTGAAGCAAATACTATCTTGCAATCTGTACAGGAATTGAAGCTCACCATTCGACTTATTGTGGCAACCCATTCTCATTGGGACCACATCGGGGCACTAAGTGAGGTCAAAGAGGCTACTCAAGCTCCCTTCCTGATTCATGCTGATGAAGTAAATATGCTGAAGGAAGGTATGAGCTCTCTCGCGGCCATGTTTGGCTTCTCTACAGGCACTCCCCCCTCCCCCGATAGGTTACTTACTGAGGGCGATACTATAGAAGTAGGTGACCTCAAGTTTAAGGTACTCTACACGCCGGGGCATAGTCCTGGCGGAATATCCCTGGTAGGTCACGGAGTAGTCTTCTGTGGTGATACCCTTTTCAACTACAGTATTGGCAGAACAGATTTCCCGGGGTGCAGCTATAATCAACTGATGAATAGTATCTTTACCAGGCTAATGACACTTCCCGATGAAACCAGGGTTCTTCCTGGCCATGGTCCCGAGACCACTATCGGTTTTGAAGGAAAGCACAATCCCTTCCTGCAACGGAGATAGAGATTTGAGACAGAGACAGAAACCGCTCCACCCCCCTCTCTATCTGTTATGTGAATTCTGGGGCTATCAATAGCCGGCTGAGTAGTTACCAAAGCAAGAGGGGGACGAGATTTCAAATCGTCCCCCTTCACTTTCAGGCACTTTTCGAAGTACCAATATCAGAAGCCAATATGTATTAGCCCACTACCGAAAACAGGTGCCAATAGCAAGGCAATAACCGACATCAACTTAATCATGATGTTCAGCGATGGTCCTGAGGTATCCTTCATAGGATCCCCCACGGCATCTCCGGTTACTCCTGCCTTATGAGCCTCGGAGCCTTTACCTCCATGGTGACCTGCCTCGATCCACTTCTTGGCGTTATCCCAGGAGCCACCAGCGTTAGCCAGTGCCACAGCTAGCAGGAATCCCGAACCAATAGCCCCAATCAAGAAACCAGCCAGAGCCTCTTTCCCTAAGACGAAGCCAACAATGATGGGTACACAGATGGTCATCACCGAAGGTGCAATCATCTCCTTCAGGGCTCCCTTGGTGGATATATCCACACACTTGGCATACTCAGGTCGGGCAGTGCCTTCCATCAGCCCCTTTATCTCACGGAACTGCCGCCGTACCTCCTCAATCATCCGCTCGGTATTCTTACCTACGGCGTTGAGGGTCATGGAACAGAAGACCGCCGGCAACATAACCCCGATAAGCAATCCAGCTATAACCACTGGGTTCAACAGACTGAAAGTGAGTGGATCCATTCCCTGACTGAGACTCATGTGCCCACCCGAATCTATAGCCACAATCCCTGCAGATACAGAATAGGAAAGCAACAGTGCCATAGCCGTCAGGGCGGCAGCGCCAATAGCGAAGCCCTTTCCTGTAGCCGCTGTAGTATTCCCTAGAGAATCAAGGGCATCTGTTCTTTCCCTTATCTTGGGTGGTAGATGGGACATTTCCACAATACCACCAGCATTGTCAGCCACCGGACCATAAGCATCCGTTGCCAGTGAGATTCCCAGCGTAGAGAGCATACCTACTCCTGCCAGTGCTATACCGTACATGCCACTAAAATAGTAAGCCACCACTATGGCGATAACCACAAAGATGAATGGTGGCACAACACTTAGCAGACCGTTAGCAAAACCCCGGATAACATTGGTAGATGCTCCCGTCTCACAGGATTCAGCCATCGCCAGTGTAGGTCTATAGACATAGGATGTGAAGTAGTTAGTACTCTCTCCAATGAGAACGCCAGCGATAAGCCCTGCCAGAATTGCCCAGAATGGTGCCAGATTATGGTCGGGGAGAAGGAAGTAGACTATCAGGAAGGAGAAGATAGCAGCGAGGATAGAAGCACTCCAGGTACCTCGCCGTAGTGCATTAAGTAGAGCACTCATCTCAGGTTTCTCCCCCACCCTTACCATGAACACACCAATGAGAGAAGCCACAATACCACCACTGGCTATCAATATGGGGAGGGTCCAGGCATCCAGTGCATAGTCTCCACTCAGCCCCACAATTGCTGCCACACTAAAGAGAGTCATGGTAGCAATGATGGATTCTACATAGGACTCAAAGAGGTCAGCACCCATCCCGGCAACATCACCGACATTATCACCGACAAAGTCGGCGATGACAGCGGCATTACGGGGGTCATCCTCAGGGATACCCTTCTCTACCTTACCTGCCAGATCAGCGCCAGCATCAGCAGCTTTGGTGAAGATACCTCCACCTACTCGGGAGAAGAGGGCTACCGCTGAAGCACCAGTTCCGAAAGCGGGAATAATCAGGATAAACTCCTCAGGGTATATACCACACCCTATGTAGTAACCGAAGTAGAGGATACACAACCCCAGGATACCGATACCTACCACGGTCAATCCCATTACTGCCCCGCTACGGAAGGAGACCCTCAACCCCTGGTTCAGACTCTTTTGAGCCGCCGCCGCAGTTCTACCATTAGACCTGATAGCCATACTCATGCCGGCAAAGCCAGCTCCCATGGAGCAGGCAGCACCAAATAGGATGGCTACAGCAACTCGCCACCCCACACCTATACTGCTTACATTAGCAGCTCCAATCGCGTCATCAAGCACATTATGTGCCTGGGTTCCCAGCACCACACCAAAGACAATAGCCAGCACCACCGCCACTATCGCCAGAATCTGGTACTCACGCTTGAGGAAAGCCATAGCGCCTTCCTTAATAGCGGCTGACACTTCCCTTATCCGCTTTGAGCCCTCATCCTGAGCCAGCACATTCCGTACCAGGAAACCAACAACTATCAGCGATATAACACCACAAATTACCCCTACATACATAAGATCCATTATCTAATTCACCTCCCTCCTAGAAAGGCATAAAAAAGGAGCCGCATCTACTTTAGAGCAGGCACAGCCTCCCTTCCCTTACCTTTATGTCTTACATTTCGACCTTTCTTCATTAGTGAGTGAGTCTACACCATCTTTTGAGAGTCGTCAAGTGTTTGTACTCTGTTGAAATTTATGCACACCCTATTTGGGGAGACATACTCCTGCAGGTATGATATGTAAAATTTTTAAGCCAACTTCTTGCCGAAGGGAATGCTTGTGGGTTAATATAAGGGTGTGCCCCTGTAGCTCAGGTGGATAGAGCACCAGCCTCCGGAGCTGGGTGCGAGCGTTCGAGTCGCTCCAGGGGCGTAGTCTGCAAGGGTGAGAAGGAGCAAAGTAATGGGAATACTGACGGAAGAGATGAAGGGGATGATAGAGAAACAGCATCTCTGTCATATAGCTACCTGTAGTAAAGAAGGCACCCCAAATGTTGCCCCTAGAGGCTCAATAAGAGTAGTAGATGATAATACTCTAGTTGTTGCCTCTAGTGTGGCAGGAAAAACCATAGCAAACCTAAAAGAGAACCCAAAAGTCGCCATAGCGGTAACAAGTAGTGAGACACGCAAGGGTTTCCAATTCAAAGGGACACCCACTATAGAAGAGAGCGGCAGCCTCTTCGATAAAATGGTAGAGATTTGGGCTTCGCGGGGGCGGCCTAGTCCACTGAATGTAATTAAAATTGAGGTTACAGAGGTATATGTAAACCCACCAGGAACTAAGATATAGCCCCAGGTAAATAACTCTCCTCTAGGACTAAGTAAACACTCATGGGCGGCTGCCCACCAGCGAACTATGAAAATGGACTGTGCCACATACCGTTCGTGGTGAGCTTGTCGAACCATGAACGCCCTTCGATAGGCTCAGTTATTACGGAAGAAAGGAAGAAAGTCTATTTTCAGAACAAAGGAGGTCTATATATATGGGTAAGGAAACTCTCGAAATTCGGTGGCATGGGAGAGGCGGACAGGGGGCAGTAACCGCCAGTAAGATGCTAGCCGAAACAGCACTGGAAGAAGGAAAATATTTCTTGGGAAACCCCGATTATGGCGCGGAACGCATGGGAGCGCCTATTCAGGCTTACACCAGGATAAGCATCCACCCAATCAAACTCTACTGCCAGATTACTGAGCCAGATGTAGTACTGGTGCTTGATTCTACCCTTCTAGACACAGTTGATGTGCTTGAGGGACTAAAAGAGGATGGAATAGTAATACTCAACATCCCTCTACCCCCTGCAGAAGCACGCCCGAAGCTGAGTAACTATAAAGGAAAGCTATATACTATAGATGCCTCAGGTATTGCCATGGATATTTTAGGAAGAAACCTGCCCAATGTTCCCATGCTTGGTGCCGTGACCAAAGTCACAGGAGTAGTAAGCAGGAATAGCATGGCTTCAGTAATCAGGAGCAGACTGGGAGCTACTATGAAGGAAAAGGTTGTGGAAGGAAATGTGACCGCTTTTGAAAAAGCATACGACAATGTTCTCACAGAATGAAGATAAACCCTTTTCAATACCACAAGGAGCGGCATTTCCGCCGCGATAAAAGGAGGGAGAATGAAGATAAAGGGATGGAAGGAGATAATGCCAGGGGGATTGGTTACTGAGCCTGGAAGCTCAGTAACATATGAGACAGGTACTTGGCGCTCCTCTCGACCTACCATTGATAAGGAAAGGTGTACTCACTGCCTACTCTGCTGGGTTTTCTGCCCTGATGGAAGTATAGTGGTTAGGGATAGTAAGGTAGTCGGCATCGACCTGAAGCACTGTAAGGGCTGTGGGATATGTGCTAATGAGTGCCCACGCCATGCTATTACTATGGTGGATGAAATAAAAGCACGAGTGGAGGAGGGGTTATCATGAGTAATGTTATCCAGCAGGTAAAGGGAAAGGTTGTTGCGCTGGAGGGTGATTATGCAATTGCTGAAGCCCTGCGTCAGATAAATCCCGATGTGATGGCTGCTTACCCTATAACACCCCAGACCGAGATTGTACAGAAGTTCAGTGAGTTTTATGCCGAAGGAGTGGTGGATACTGAGTTTGTTCCCGTAGAGAGTGAACATGCTGCTCTCAGCACCTGTGTTGGCGCCTCAGCCGCAGGAGCCCGCGCCATGACAGCAACCTGTGGGGCTGGATTAGCCCTCATGTGGGAGATACTCTGGTGCGCTTCAGGACTGCGCCTTCCCATCGTGATGGCTGTGGTTAACCGCTCCTTATCAGCACCACTTAACATCCTTACTGACCAGACCGATGAGATGGCGACACGGGATGCAGGATGGGTGCAACTCTATGCTGAGAGCCATCAAGAAGCGTATGACAATATAATCCAGGCAGTGCGTATCGCTGAACACCCTGATGTAATGCTTCCTACTATGTGTGGGATGGCGGGATTTGTGCTCGGTCATGCTTTGGGTCAGCTTGAACTACTGCCTGACGAGGCAGTCAGGAAATTTGTCCATATCTACCATCCCCACTACTCGCTTCTAGATACAGATTGCCCCGTCACCTTCGGTGCCTTCGACCACTGGGACTACTTCTTTCCCCATAAGCGGCAGCAGTGGGAGGGTTTGAATAATGCCCTAAGGGTTATCCCCGAGATTGGAGAGGAGTTTGGCAGGCTTACCGGACGTTATTATGGACTGGTTGAACCCTACATGCTTGATGATGCTGAAGTAGCTATAGTGATTATAGGGTCAGCAGCAGGTGCAACCAGGGTAGCTATTGATGAGATGCGCGCTGAGGGCATTAAAGTGGGTATGTTGAAGGTTCGCTGTTATCGCCCCTTCCCCGCTGATGCCATAGCTGAGGCACTCCAGGGCAGGAAGGCTGTTGCCGTGCTTGACCGCACCAGCTGTATGGGGGGTGAGGGAAGCCCTCTCTTTACCGAGATTTGCTCAGCATTGTATAACCGCAACATAGCAATGAAGATTATCAGCTATACCTATGGTCTGGGTGGGTATGATACTATCCCAGAGGAATTCTGCCAGGTCTATAGGAATCTGCTACAAATAGCTCAGGGTGGGAAGATAGAGCCCATCCACAGATTCCTCAGTCTGCCGGAAAGGGGAGAGAGCTAATGGCAATAAAACTAACCGATATTTGTAATAAAGAAGAGAAACTAGCATCAGGACACAGGGGTTGTATAGGGTGCGCGGAGACCATTATTGTGCGCCAGGTAATGGCTGCTATAGATGGTCCCGTAGTTGTAGCCAGTCCTACAGGCTGCCTGGAGATTATAACCACTCCATTCCCTACTACTGCCTGGCGTGTCCCGTGGATTCATAATGCCTTTGAAAATTCATCTTCTACCCTGGCCGGTGCTGAAACTGCGTATCGCTCCTTGGTAAAGCAGGGCAAGATTGAAGATAAGGGCTTGAAGTTTGTGGTCTTTGGCGGTGATGGTGCCACATATGATATTGGGTTGCAATTCATAAGTGGAGTTATTGAGCGTGGTCACAGGTTGCTCTATGTCTGCCTTAATAATGAAGCTTATATGAATACAGGGATTCAGCGTAGTAGCGCTACACCACTTGGTGCATGGACTACTACCACACCAGTAGGGAAGGCTGTCCCCGGTAAGATTCAGCCCCGCAAGAACCTTATCGCTATTGTGGCAGCTCACAATATTCCTTACGCCGCCCAAGCAGCACCTCACGCCTGGCGAGACTTGATGACCAAGGTGCAGAAGGCAATAGCAATCGATGGTCCATCAGTTATTGATGTCCTGAGCCCCTGTGCCCGCGGCTGGAGGCATAGTACTAATGAGACCATTGCTATCTCAAGGCTTTCAGCAGAAACAGGCGCATGGCCTCTCTACGAGGTTGACCATGGCAAGTGGAAGCTAAACTACAATCCTGTTCCTAGGAAACCGGTTATAGAATGGCTCAAGGCACAGGGAAGATTCTCCCATCTGCTCCAACCTGGGAATGAACATATTGTGGAGGAGTTCCAACAGCAGATAGATAAACAGTGGGCAGAACTGGAGTCAATGAGTCAATAGCCTAAGAGCCGATAGTCTGGAGACCTGAAGTTGCTCCTGCTCTCACAGGAGCAACTTCACCCTTGACTTTCTAAATAGCTATAGTCGCCGTACCCCCACTGCTATCTCCCCTGTAGTGAATGGCTTCTTGCTCACACACTAGGACTTTCCAGGTGATGAGTATCATTCAAGAGTGAAAGTACTGTTGCGCCGGGATAAACCTCAACTACAGTGAGGGAAGTACTGCTAAGACGAAGTTGCCACCAGTGCTCAATGCCAATCCCCAACAGGGTGCATGCCAGCATCCCTAATGAGCCATAGTGAGCTACTACCAGAACCACATCCTCCGCCATGTGCTGGCTCAATCGAGGGACAAATTGCCCAACTCGGGAGGCAAGCTGACCCACAGTCTCACCCCCAGGGATGTTTACCTCCATGTTCTGGTTATCCCACCATTTTATTCCCGGATAACACTGCTGTATTTCCTTGAAGGTCATCCCCTCAAACTCACCAAAGCTAATCTCACGCAGTTCCTGGCAGGATACCACCACGAGATTACGCTTCGAGACAACAGTTTGCGCAGTATCCAGGGCTCTCTTCAGGTCACTGGAGTAGACAGCATCTATCCGTTGCCCTGCAAGTCGGTCCCGCAGCCTCTCTGCCTGCCATACACCAGTGGTACTCAAACTAGTGTCAGAATGTCCCTGGTAGCGACCTACCTTGTTCCATTCTGATTCACCGTGTCTTACCAGGAGTAATGTAGTCATAACCCACTAAATAGGATAAACATCAGAGCCACGATTGTCAATGGTAAGTCTCTTCCAATACTTTTAGTGCTTCTGGAAACTTTAGAATAGGATAGCCTCTTCTTATGATTAGCTATTGTAGCGCCGATAGCCATTGTAGCGCCGAGGTTTATCCTCGGCAGGGGTGGGGGACAAGCCCCCACGCTACTATGAAAATTCTAACTGGCTCAAGGGGGGATGTTCTCATCCCCAGCAAAGAATGAGCAAGGTTAGGGGTAACAATGCCCCCAACAAGCGTAGAAAAGCTGAAATTGTTGTCCGAAGCTGAGAACTGCCTGCGTCCCGGCATTACTTTTGAAAGTCTGGAAGATGAAGGCACAAAGATGCAAAGCTCTGCCTCAAGAAGCAATATATGAGGTATTTTTAGGTAGTAAAGCACCTACGGGGCATCTGCGCACGCATTCTCCACATGACTCGCATATAGAGGTATCTCCACCATACCCTGTTCCACAGGCATTCGACAAGAGGTCACCAGTTGCCCGTTGCCGAGTTCAACAATGCATAGCCAGAAGGCTCCAAATCGGGATGATAACAAAGATGAGGGATATAAATCCCGTTGTGAAGTGCTGCTTCCATGATGGTTGTTCCCTTAACTACTACAATATCTAAGCCATCAATCTTGAGAGTGATTTTATCCATTTTACAATTTCTTTGAATTGCTTTCGATCACATCCTTATATTCTCCCAAATCTACATGCCACTCATGTTCTGAGTGCTCACGCCACTTAGCAAATGCTTCCTCTCTATGTTTTTCAAAAGCATTCTTATTGCAATTGTTGACTTTCATAAAATGTTCAATAACTTTGTCGTAGTCTAATTTTCCCTCTGATGCCAGAATTCCAGCCAAACCGATATGCTTCACATGGTGACACATATCGCAAAGAGCAATGAAATCAATCAATTTTTGAACATGTTTTTTATCATCGTATTCCCATATTTCATGGCAATTAAGCTTTCCCTCAGCTCCACAAATACCACATCTATGCCCATATTTAGCATAAGTTCTTTTCCGTATTTTGTCCCATTCTGATTTGGGTAACACTTTCCGTAAATTATCATACCAAGATGTAGAAGGAACTAATTCAATTTTCAATTTAGGCTCGTCTGATTTCAATTTCACAATATGTGCCTAACATTAGAAGCTAAGCATCTGCGCACGCGACGGCATGGCATCCCTTTCCATAATTACTCTCTATAATCATCAATAAAAATGACATGGGGGCGGTTCTTCACCTTTTGGTAAAATTTGTCATCCGTAGTAATGAAGAGGGAGCGATTCTTCTCAGCAAAGGCTAAATATATGGCATCATATACCGAGGACTCGAACCGGAGGGCTATCCTGACTGCTTCCTTCATAACCTCTTGAAGACACTTGCTCTATTAACTGCAATTTATAGATGCTCTCAATAGCATCCTGTATATACTTCTCCTCTAAATCTCGCTTGTATCGGAGCACATTAGCTAACTCAAAAATCAAAAGGTCTGGCGCTCGGAGGTCTATCTTTCTTTGCCGGTAGGTATCCCTTAGCTTAAGAGCATTGTCAATCGCTTTCTCTTCCTTTTGATAAAACCACTTCAAAACTACGGAGGCATCTATAACATAGGTTTCTCTTCTTGCTAGCGCACCAATTCGAGGTTCCTCGGTCACCGCCTTAGTTCCCTCCACTTGCGGAGTTCAGCTAACGCATCCCACGAACCAACTCTCTGTCTCACCTTATCCTGAATTCGTATAGCTTCCTCAATCCCTGCTTTCTTCTCTTCTTCTCTTCTCTCCTCTTCCAGTACCATTAGATAAAGCTCAGATGCTCGACGGAAGAACTCGGAGCGGGTTAGCTGTCTCTTCTCACGGGTTTTGTCTATTTGCTCTAATATCTCATCAGTCAATGATATGTTTACCTTAGACATGTTCCACCCCTCTGATTTCCCTATTCACCATATCATGTGGCACCCAAATTGGCAACACTTTTTTCATCCAAGTTTTCACTACTAAAAAGGGGTAGAAATGGGGGCATTCACTGCATTTGGCATACACCGGCGGGACAATGCTTTTCACAAATATGGGCTTCGGATTCACCACGAAAATAGCGAATGGTGGTGAGCACCGGAGCCCATCATTGAGCCAACTGTGACAAGTGAGCCAACAAACCACCCTGAACCATGGCCGATAAGGGAAGGGATATTGGCGAAGGTTTTGAATCTAATCCGCTCTGGATGAAATCCAGGGTAGTTTCCTCTCAAGGGTCTTATCATGGCTAAAGGTCATACACGCCACACGGCAGATTCCACATCCATTGCACTTATCTATGTCAATGCAAATATTTTCTCTTTTACCATTGTCTACAATGACGATAGCGCCTGCAGGGCAGGCACTCACGCAGAATGGTGCAGGGCAATAGTAGACACATATTGGCTTGAGCATCTATCCTCCTTTATCTATCCTAAAATCCTCTCGACTTCTTCCAAATCCGCTTCCATTATGTAAGGGATACCGGAAACATCGGCTGCTTCTCTGGTCAGTGCTGTAATATCATCTCTATCTATTAGATTAAGGGCAAATTTACGCTCTCCTGCCATGAGTTGCCGCAGTCCGGCAGCAATCCTGTCGTAATAGGTATAGATGCCTATAGCTGCTGGTGGTATCCTATGGAAATCATTGCCATACTTTTCCTTGAGTTCGGCTGCTGCAATAAAGGTGCGAGACAGGGCTTCCTGGTATTTCTTACCTTTCCCATGTGTTTCCTCAAGAAGCCGTCCTTGAGTCTTCCCCACCATAGCAGCAGTAAGGGTAGAGCGACCCATGCATACTGCCTTTATATAAGGTGCTCCCAGGGCTATAGCCTTGAAAATATGGTCCTCCAGGGTAATGCCCCCAGCTATAGCACAACTCGGGATGAATTCCCCTTTCTCATCCAACCTTTTGAGGAACTTATAGAGCAGACTTTCAATGTAAACTGTAGGAATTCCCCACTCGTTCATCATTCGCCACGGGCTCATTCCTGTCCCTCCCCCAGCACCATCAACGGTGAGGAGGTCTATTTTGGCTTCTGAGGCGAATTTTACTGCCCGAGCTAGGTCCGCCGCGCGGTAGGCGCCTGTCTTAAGGGTAACATACTTAGCCCCTATTCCCCTCAGTCGCTCTACTTCCCTCAAGAAGGCCTCCTCATCTACCATTCCCAGACGAGAATGCCTCTCGAACTCTCGTACTCCCCCTGCCTTGTAGCTCTCCTGGACCGCAGGGTCTTCAGGGTCAGGAATAACAATATATCCCCTTCGATTAAGCTCAAGTGCTCTCTCCAGCGAAGGTAACTTAACCTCACCACCAATATCCTTGGCTCCCTGTCCCCATTTTATCT
The DNA here is from genome assembly GCA_030612045.1 of Chloroflexota bacterium. GTDB lineage: Bacteria > Chloroflexota > Dehalococcoidia > UBA2247 > JAUWOP01 > JAUWOP01. Next base: position 29,322 of record JAUWOP010000015.1, read on the forward strand.
CCATACCCTCGACGCCGAGTTTCTCTATGGCGTATTCAGGGACACCAATACGGGTATCCTCCACATTTGCCTGGACCAAAAGCGCCCCATAGCCCTGATACCAGTCCTGGTATATCTTTACTCTTCTCTCTAGCTCTGGGGATTTCACTACCTTCCCATTTTTAAACTCAGACTTATGGTCCATGCCACAAACATTCTCCCCACAGACCAGTACAGCTCCACACATGGCAATAGCGATGGCAGCCCCCTCCCAGTTTACCCTGGCTATCTCTGTTGAGCCCAAGGCACCTGTGAAAAAGGGAACCTTCATCTTTATTTTCTTATCCCCGGCACCAATCTCGGTAGAGACATCTACCGCAGGAAAGATAGCTTTATCCGAATCTGCCTCGATACCCTGTGCCCCCACACAGCTTCCCTGAATGTTAAAGTGGGAATAATCCACAGGGTAATCTTTCTCTGCCCCTGCAGTGATTTTACCAAAGGGCTGGGGGTAGATAACCTCTTTCCCCCGCAGAGCTGACCTTCCTACCTCACAGTACCCCGGACAACCATCCACACAGGTTACGCATAGTCCTGAACATGGTGATGGTGTTACCCTGGTAGTGGTCATAGTTGCTGCACTGGCATTTGGCTTACTTAGAGACACTTCCACCTCTCTTTCTGAATCTACGAATTCTACATTTCCTGAAATCAGAGACAAACCCTCATGGGCGGCTGCCCACCAGCGAACCATGAAAATAGCTCTCTCTTATTGTCATTGCGAGCCCTTCGCCTTCTGTCATTCTGAGCACTTCGTTCCTCAGCACAGGCTCCGCGAAGAATCTCAACATGTGGCTCAGGATAAACTCCACGAAGACGCAAAGCTAATCTCATCGCTCCCCCCCACCGAGATTGCTTCGTCCCCTTCGCTTCGTTCGGGGCTTCGGCTCACACGCTCATCGCAATGACAGGTATGGGGGTGAATCTATTTTCGAAGCAAAGATTAACGGTCTCCCCCTAACCGCGAGATAAGGACTAGCGGTAGGCGGTTGCCTGTAACCACTCTAAATATACACAAAAACCATCACAATATCAAGAGGGTGCACTCTTTTACAACAATGTCAAGACTCTTTAACTACCAAGTCTATTCTAATTGAAAAATGAGCCTGAAGGATAGTGGCAGCAGTAATAATCCCTCCTTTCTTTGTGGAGAGTTGTGGATATGGGGATAAAAGAAAGGAAGCAGCTTCAGGCAACCCGCTTATCAAATCTTGAGATCTGTTGAAAGAAATTGGAACGAGCCTTCACCATCCTTTCTGCAAATTCATTATCACTCATTTGACTGGCGACTGCTTCCAGACTTTCAAAAGTAATGCCGGGACGCAGGCAGTTCTCAGCTTCGGACAACAATTTCAGCTTTTCTACGCTTGTTGGGGACATTGTCATCCCTAACCTTGCTCA
>JAUWOP010000018.1 GCA_030612045.1 Chloroflexota bacterium
GAAGGCAAGTAGATTCGTCAGGTTTTGTGATGCTTTCAACATACCGCTCCTTTATCTGACAAGTACTCCTGCATACCTCGTAGGTTCAGAGCAGGAACAGAAAGGTATGATATTCCGTGGCGCTACGCTCCTCCATGCTACATCAGAGGCAACAGTGCCGATAGTTGATGTAGTAATCGGTTGGGCTTATGCAGGTGCCTGGATAGCAATGGGGTCAAAATACCTGGGAGGAGACTTTGTCTGTGCTTGGCCTACTGCTGAGGTAGGAGCAGTAGCGGCTCCAGGAGTGGTGGATGTAGTTCGCCGTAAGGAGATAAAAGCGGCAGAGAATCCCACTGAGGCAAGGGAGAAGTATATACAAGAGTTTAAAGATATATATATGCACATAACATACCCTGCTGGTCATCAACATATTGATGCTATAATTGATGCGAAGGAGACAAGAAGAGTAATTATTAAGGCATTCGATGCTCTGAAGGGCAAGAAGCAACAGCTTCCCCCGAAGAAGCATGGAAATTCACCCTACTAGGATATAGGAGGATAGGATATGAGTGAGACTTTACAGACAGCAGGTTGGTCTATTCTTGGCTTAGTAGTAGTTTCTGTCATCCTTGTAGGGGTAACCATATTTTTAGCATGGTTAGTAAAAAGAATAGAGCATGGTAAAGGTGAAATTGAGGAGATGCCATCCGGTCCGGGAGCACCTCCTTCTTTGCATGAGGAAAGAAGAAAGAGGGCTGTGATTGCAGCGGCAGCAATCGCTACCTCCTCTCCTCCAGAAAGAAAGCTATAAACTGGAGGACTAGCTAATGGATGTCATGTCGACTGAGAAGGGAGAATGAGTATGAGAAAATTCAAAATTACTGTTGAAGGGGAGGCATTCGAGGTTGAGGTTGAGGAATTAGGAGGAGTTGTGTCGAGGGTGGAGTCAGAGAGAGAGAAGCGCAGGGAGATAGTTAGATCTCAATCATCTGTACCGGCTGCGCCTTCGTCCCCAAAGCCTTCTCCCCCTCCTGCTGCGCCTACCCCTACTGCACCTTCTACCGACAGGGGTACAGTAACAGCCCCCATGCCAGGCACTATAATTTCTATTCATGTCAAGGTGGGTGGTGAAGTTAAAAAGGGTGATACATTGTTGATGTTAGATGCCATGAAGGTTCAGAATGAAATTCATGCCCCTAGAGATGGGAAGGTGAAGGAACTATATGTATCTGAGGGCACCTATGTGAAAACAAAACAAGCCCTAGTTGCACTGGAGTAGGAAAGGAAGATGCCTTTTATTAGCGGAGAATATATTTTCGGGTTTTCAGGGTTCGTTTGGGGTAATATTGTAATGCTCGTTATTGCGGGTGTCATACTCTACCTGGGAATCGCCAGGAAGATGGAACCCGTCTTGTTAGTGCCTATAGGTATTGGTATCATCCTGGTTAACTTACCTTTTGGTGGATTGATGGTATGTAATCCTGGGGGGCAACCCTTTGAGGCAGGCAGTCTGAGTGAGCTGTTAGCAGCGATAGGTAATGGGGATATTGGACTATTGAATGTAATCTTTACATATGGGATTGCATCAGAAATAATCCCTCTGCTTATCTTCCTGGGGGTAGGCGCCATGATGGATTTTACTCCTGCCATAGGTCGTCCCACATCCTTCTTATTCGGGGCAGCAGCTCAGATCGGAGTCTTTATTGTGTTTATTGCTGCTGTGGCTACCGGGTTCTTTGATATTAACGAAGCAGCATGCGTAGGAATTATTGGTGGCTCGGATGGTCCACCAACTGTCTATCTCACGGCTGCTCTGGCACCCCAAATCCTCGGTCCCGTTACCCTGGTAGCTTACTCATACATGGCTCTGGTGCCTGTTCTTCAGCCACCAGTAATCCGGCTGCTTACCTCTAAGAAGGAGCGGGCTATATATATGGACCCAGAGGTAAGGCCTGTCTCTAGACTGGAGAGTATCCTCTTCCCTATAATGATAATTATCATTACCGGCTTATTTGTCCCCAAGGCATTGCCTCTAGTTGGCTGCCTTATGTTCGGGAATCTTTTAAGGGTCAGTGGGGTTACTGATGGGCTGGCTCGCTCAGCAGGTGGAGTATTTACTGATGTTCTTACCTTCCTCTTAGGTCTAGCTGTAGGAGGGCTGATGCCAGCTGCTTTATTCCTCAAGCCAGAAACTCTCATCATTGTAGGTCTGGCAGTAGTAGCCTTTGCCTTCGGAACTGCCGGGGGAATATGGTCAGCAAAACTGGCGAATGTCTTCTTGAAGAAGAAGATAAATCCAATGATAGGTGCAGCAGGTGTCTCAGCCGTGCCAATGTCTGCTAGAGTTGTACACAAGATGGGGCTAGAGGCAAATCCTGATAACTATCTTCTAATGCATGCTCTGGGTCCCAACATGGCAGGAGCTATTTGTACCTCACTGGTTGCCGGTGTCTTTTTGGGTATGATTGGCTAAAATTTGCTTTTTAGAGTTGATAACCAGACTTGACTGAGGACCGAAAGAGTCCTCTCCTCTGACTTTTTAGTGCAGGAGAGGACTCTTCCATACCTTGGGATTACAGATAGCTGAGAAGTTGCGGAATGGAGGTATTTAATTGAAACGAGTAATATATGTATTAGTGATAATTTCGCTGTTGAGTGGCTTGATAGGAGTAGTGGGGTGTGAGGTGAAAAGCAGCAAGTCAACGGTGGGGGAGCTAATACTAGCAAAGGATATCTACTCTGCATATGCAGCAGATAAGATAAAGGCGGATGAAGAGTACAAGGGGAGGATCCTTCTTCAGCTTCAGGGGACAGTAAATCATACCGGTGAGGATAGCTTTAATAATCCATATATTCTTTTGGGTAGTGAGGAAGAGTGGGTTGGTGGAGGAGTGCGATGTCTCTTTGAAGATGAGGGAGATATATCTTCACTTTCCAAGGGGGATAAGATTACTGTAAAGGGGAAATGTAGCGGTTGTATTCCTGGGAATGTGATAATTGTGATTCTGAAAGATTGCTCCTTAGTTAGCTGACCCAGGATTTCTTAATTTCACCATGGTGAAATTAAGAAATCAAGCTGAGAGTTGTTAGATATCAGGTGGAGGGAAGAGTAGTGTATTTTGAAGAGTTTAATGTCGGTACTAGGCTGGAAGCGCGTCCCAGAATGGTTACTCCTACTGATATTGACCTATTTGCTGTAGTTACAGGAGCTACCAACCCAATTTTCCTCCAAGATGAGGCCGGCAAAAAGATGGGGTACAAAGGCAGGATAGCCCCAGGATTACTAACCCTGTCGCTTACCGTAGGATTGAGTTATCAGCTAGGGTTAGTTGACCACCTTATCGCCTTTTTGGGTCTTGACAAGGTCAGGTTTTTAGCACCGGTGAATCCTGGTGATATGCTCAAATCTGAGTTTGAGGCTACTGAGAAAAGAGAGACTAAGCAGAAGGATAAGGGTATAATTATCGTTCATATGAACTCAGAAAATCAGGATGGGGAGAGGGTGCTGGAAGCAGACATGACCTTCATGATAAGAAGAAAAGAGTAGGTTCATGGAGATAATCCCCGCTATTGACCTCAAAGGGGGTAGGTGTGTTCGCTTATATCAGGGTGATTACGCTCAGGAAACAGTATATTCTGATGACCCTGTGGAGGTTGCCTTACACTGGCAGTCGCTAGGGGCATCTCGGCTGCACCTTATAGACCTAGATGGGGCTGCTAAAGGGGAAATCCAGCACTTCAACCTTTTAAGAGATATAGCTGAAGCTATTCAGATACCGCTCCAGGTTGGGGGGGGGGTGCGTACTATTGAGATGATAGAACGGCTGCTGGAGCTTGGTATTGCCAGAGTTATACTGGGGACCATGGCAGCAAGAAACCCTAAGCTGGCAGAGGAAATCTCCCACCGTTTTGGTGAGGCAACTATTATAGGTGTAGATGCGAGGGAGGGGTTTGTAGTAGTGGAGGGCTGGCAAGAGAAAACTTCTCTCAGCACAGTAGACTTTGTGAGACAGGTAACCACTCTAGGAGCAAAACGTATTATCTATACGGATGTCTCTCGTGATGGAACCCTTACTGAACCAAACTTTACTGCTATAGCTGAGCTTCTCAGCAATACTACTCTCCCTGTTATTGCCTCTGGAGGTATCTCCTCAATTGAACACCTGCGAAGACTTAGTAGCCTGGGTGTAGAGGGAGCAATTGTGGGTAGAGCCCTCTATACTGGTGATATAAGGCTAGAAGAGGCCCTCTCCAGTATAAACATTACATAAAGGAGGCTTTGGAGCTAACTGCCTTAGACATACCAAAGCATAGGTGTTACGAAGAATTGGAATCGCTAAGTTTTGATGATAAAGGGCTCATACCGGCAATAATTCAGGACGCCGAGAATGGTGAGGTGCTGATGCTGGGGTATGTGAACCAGGAATCCCTGCGCTATACCCTGGAGACAGGGGAGGTATGGTTTTATAGTCGTAGTCGTCAGGAGCTATGGCACAAGGGTGCAACTTCAGGTAATTACCTCACAGTGAAGGAAATCTGGCAGGACTGTGACCAGGATACTCTCCTCATCAAGGTAAAACCTGCCGGTCCTGTATGCCACACTGGCAACCGCACTTGTTTCTTCGCAAGACTAGCCGGAGAAACAGAGATGAAAGGCAGCTAAGAGTTAAGAGGAGGTTACCAAAATGGCAACAACTGAAGAGCTGATTGAGCAATATAAACAGAAGAGAGAAAAATTACTGATGATGGGGGGCCCCAAGGCTATTGAGAAGCACCACGAAAAAGGTCAATGGACGGCACGAGAAAGGGTGGAATACTTCTTTGACCCAGGTACTTTCACTGAGATAGGATTATTTGTTAACCATAGAACAACCGCCTTTGGGCTAGACAAAATGGAAATACCTGCCGATGGAATTGTAACTGGTTTCGGTAGAGTGAATGGCAGATATGTTGTTACTGGTGCTGAGGATTACACTACTATGGCGGGAACTTTTGGCGAGTACCATGGTAAGAAGTTTGCTGATGCCATAAATTTTGCCAGGGGAAAAGGCTGGCCATTTGTAAGTATGAATGATTCCGGTGGTGCCCGACTCCAGGAAGGAATGGATACGCTGGAATCTTATGCCTGGTTGTTCAAGGCTCAAATCCTGGCTTCAGGTGTAATCCCTCAGGTATCCTTACTTATGGGTCCTTGTTTGGGAGGACAAGCCTATCACCCTGTAATGCAGGATTTCCTCATCCAATGTAAGCATACCGGCTTTATGGGAATCTCTGGACCTGCCTTTGTCAAAACACAAATCGGAGAGGATATTGGCATTGATGAACTCTGTGGTTGGGAATCTAATATTATAAAGTCAGGGTGTTCCCATATATTAGCTGATAATGATAAGGATGCTTTAGACAAATGCAGGGAGCTTCTCTCCTTCTTCCCCTCCAGTAATAGAGAAAACCCGCCGCGTATCGAGACTGATGACGACCCAGAGAGAGTAACTCCTGAATTGGATACCATAATACCTGATGCGACTACTCAACCATATGATATGAGAAAGGTAATCAGAGCGATAGCAGATGATGGATATTTCTTGGAAACACAGGAACTTTTTGCCCGGAATTCAATAACAGGCTTTGCTCGCTTTGATGGGCGTCCGGCGGGTATCTGGGCAAATCAGCCGATGTGGGCTTCAGGCACTATAGATACTGATGCTGCAGACAAGGGAGCCAGGTTCATACGGTTCTGTGACCTGTTTAACATTCCAGTGATTTCCATCACGGACTGTCCTGGATTTATGATAGGTTCTGAGCAGGAGTGGAAAGGTATCCTGCGACATGGTGCCAAGTTGCTCTATGCCTTCGCTGAGGCTACTGTACCCCTGATTCTTATCATACTGAGGAAGTCCTATGCTGGTGCTTATACTGCTATGGGGTGTAAAGGGATGGGGGCTGATTTTGTTTTCGCCTGGCCCACAGCTCGCCTCACTATCGTTGGCGCTGAGAGTGCAGCCAGCATAATCTTCGCCAAGGAAATAAAGAGGTCAGAAAACCCGGAGGAGACGAAAGCCAAAAGGATAAAGGAATACAGTGAGCTCTTTGAGAACCCATACCCGGCAGCTGAGCGTGGATATGTTGATGATGTAATAATGCCCCATGATACCAGAAGAATGATAAACAGGGCACTAGGTGCTTTAGAACACAAAACTGTGCCCAGAATTCAGAAAAAGTATTCTAACATTACTCTATAAAGGCTCTTTATCCATCTCAATAGCTCGACTCAGAGCAGCAATGCCAACCTCCAGCTGGGAATCATCGGGTTGTCTGGTAGTTAGGGACTGTAAAGCAAGCCCAGGGATAAGGATGGCATATATGAGGCGATTGTTAATGTGGGCAGCAGCGAATTGAGTGATTTCATAGCTGATGGCTGCGATGACCGGGATAAGAATAATGCGTGATAAAATATGCAGCCATAATACTGGCTCACCTGTAAAGGCAAAGACTATAATGGAGATAACCAGAACAGCAAGGATGAAGGCAGTACCACAGCGGGCATGTGCCGTAGAATACTTCTTCACTCTTGCTACCTCCAGGGGCTCATTATTCTCATAGGCATTGACTACCTTGTGTTCTGCACCATGGTAGGCAAAAACTCTTCTCACATCAGGTAACAGGTTCATAGCACCGAGGTAGAGAAGAAATATCGCTATACGAATAACCCCTTCTACAACACTACTTAGTATAACAGAGTCAAGATAAGGGTTAATAAGACTAACCAGGAATAACGGGGCAATAAAGAATAGACCTACCGCCAAGGAGAGAGAGAGGGCAAGTATCCCCCACAGTGTAGGACCAGACATCTTTGTCTCCTCTTCTCCCATAGATATGCTGGCAGAGTGAGATAGTGCCCTTATCCCTAAGACTAGAGCCTCTATTAATACAACGATTCCCCTCAGGAAGGGGATTCTCCTTATCCTGCCAGTATAGATTGTAGCTAGTGGCAGCGTGCTAACGGATATTTCTCCCTCTTTCACAATACCTACGCCTGGACAGCGTACTGCCATCACCAGACTCCGCTGTCCCCGAATCATAACTCCTTCTATAAGTGCCTGCCCACCATAATGAAATGTTTGGAACAAGATACTCTCCACTTGTAAACAAAATGGAGCAGGAAATTATCCTCCTGCTCCATCACTATGCCATCACAAGCAGCATAGCCACGAGGCAATCTCAGAATGTAGAGGATGAGACTGCTTCGCTCATAATAGCTTTCGGGATTAGTTTAGGCTTCTCCAACCCATAAGTATAAGAACAATAAGAGCAATGCTAGGAATAATTCCTATCGCACTACCAATAGAAAGAGGAACAGAAATAACTATACCCAGTACTCCCAGTGCTATCCCCAGGATACCACCGCTCCTACGGCACTTCCATAAGCGATTACAGCTTAGCAGGCAGAGAACCCCAAAAATCAAGAGCACCACGCCTATAGCAATCATGAGCTCTAAGGTCACCATCATTCCGAGTAGTTGTTCAGGAGTATTGGGTGTTTCTGACCTGACCACACCAGCAGTGAGAAAACAGGCTATAGCCCCAATAATACTACATCCCCCCATAATACCCGACAAAATGGAAGCTGCGGTAATCACTCCAGGTCGCCCTAAGGTAATACTATGGGAGGGCTTGATTACAGTGTTACACATTGGACAATAATTAGCATCTGACGGTAGCTCTCCACCACAATTAGGACAGAACAAAAAGGTAAACTCTCCTTCTCAGAGCCTAATCTTTAGTATTGTGGAGCTTATATCGCTTCTGGAAGCGCTCTATTCTACCTTCAGCATCAACTATACGGCGCTCCCCTGTGAAAAAGGGGTGACATTTGCTGCAAATCTCTACCTTGAGCAATTTTCTGGTAGAACCTGTAGTAAAGGTATTCCCGCAGGAACAAACCACCTTAGCATCGGGGTAATAAACCGGGTGTATCTTCTCCTTCATAACCCTCCTCCGCCATCCGATTCAAGCAATATATCACCCAAGTGATTAAGCTGTCATTGACTCAGGGATTCTCTTTAAGTAAAAGGAGCTATAGTATAAGCTCCCCAAAATTATACCTTGGAGCTTATTAGACAGTTTGGTAAACGCTTGCCCTTCTTTTACCTCTACGGTCAGGCTCATATTTAACAATCCCATCAATGAGAGCGAAGAGGGTATGGTCTCTGCCCAGACCCACATTATTTCCCTGGTGGATTTTAGTTCCCCGCTGGCGTACCAAAATCGCACCTCCCCTTACTCGCTCCCCTGCATAGCACTTTACTCCCAATCGCTTAGCCTTGCTATCACGACCATTACGTGTGCTGCCACCACCCTTCTTATGTGCCACTGGGAATCACCTCACTTTGCAATTCTACGCCCTTACTTGCCTTCTCACACACTATCTTCTGAACAGCAAGAATAGTATGAATCTGGCGATGCCCTCTCTTGCGAGAATACCTCACCTTGGGCTTATACTTGAATACAATTTCCTTCTTGCCTTTTTTCTCATCTACAACCTTAGCTATCACCTTGGCACCATCTACTATAGGATTACCTACAACAACCGACCCCTCATCAGCAACAAGAAGTACCCTATCCAGTTCTACAATACTCCCACTCTCCAGAGATAATCGCTCTACCTCAAGTGTTTGCTCCGGTGACACCTTATATTGCTTCCCGCCCGTCTCAATAATAGCGTAAATTTTCTTCCCCCAAAAGATAATGGCTATATTCTATCAGTCCTGGGTTTCCTATGTCAAGTGAGAGTCTCGACAGTGTCCAGGAGAGATAACTATTGTAACAACCGCAGTTTATGTGTATTCTATATGTGACAGCACAAATACTTGCGCATAGGATATATGAGGAATTTCTAAATACTAATCTCCAAACTCTAAACAAATTCAAATGACCCAAACCACAATCTCAAAACCAGCCATAGCCGTATCTTTTAGGGTGCGTTAGAGCCGCAAGCTAAAGACACAAAGCTCTGCAGCTAGAAGGTTTTGGTTATTTGGATTTGGGTGTTGTAGTATACTGATATTAAAGCTCGGGGACAAATATGAGCCTGGTAGTGCAGAAATACGGCGGTAGTTCTATTGCCGATGCTGAGAAACTCAAGAATATTGCCCGCCGCATAATTCGCCGTAAGGAAGAGGGCGATGAAGTGGTGGTAGTAGTCTCTGCTATGGGTGACACTACAGAGAGGTTACTTCGTTTTGCTTCTCAGGTGAGTAAGTGCCCTAATCAAAGAGAGTTGGACTTTCTCCTCTCTACAGGAGAGATTATTTCTAGTACACTGCTGGCAATAGCATTGCACGACCAGGGTCACAATGCGGTGAGCCTCAGCGGTGCTCAGGCAGGTATACGGACAGATGCTTCTTATAGCAGGGCTTATATTCGTGCTATCAACCCCCAGCGTATTCTCAAGGAATTGAAGAAGGGTAACATCGTCATTGTGGCAGGTTTCCAGGGTATGACAGGTGATATGGATATTACTACTCTGGGGAGAGGGGGGTCTGATACAACTGCTGTGGCATTAGCAGCTAAGCTGGGAACGGCGATCTGTGAAATATATACAGATGTCAGTGGCGTTTATACTGCTGACCCTTGTATTGTCCCCGAAGCCCGTAAACTGAAGGAGATTGATTATGAGGAGATGCTGGAATTGGCAAGTTACGGGGCTAAAGTAATACACCCTCGTGCTGTAGAATTGGGTAAGGTGTATAATATGCCTATCCTAGTGGCCTCTAGTTTTACTGAAGAGACGGGCACACTTATTCATGAGGGTATTAGTATGGAGATACAAAACAAGGTTCGAGGTATTGCTCATGACCTCAATGTAGCAAAGGTTACTGTTGTTGGTGTTCCTGACCGCCCTGGCATATCTACCTCTCTGTTTGAGCCTCTGGCGGAAGCAGGAATAAGTGTGGATACTATTGTCCAAAATGCTAGTGTCGAAGGGATTACTGACCTGACATTCACTATTAATCGCAGTGAGCTGGGCAGAGTAATGGATATAATCAAGCCCATCAGCTTGTCTATTGGTGCCAAGGATTGTATTGGTGATGCTACACTGGCAAAGGTTAGCATCGTAGGTATTGGGATGCAAAATACGCCAGGTTATGCCGCCCGCATGTTTCGCACTTTTTATGATGCTGGAATCAATATTGAGATGATAACTACCTCAGAGATAAGGATTACCTGTATCATCAAGGAGGAGAAGGTCCCCGATGCCCTTCGTGTCCTGCATAGTACTTTTGACCTATACGAAGACTAGAAGTCGCTACGCAGGTAATTAGGCTGAAGGCTATTAGATAGAACGACATAATTAAATGCGTATACACTCACTCTCATGTCATTGCGAGCATCCGACCCGCCGCTGCGCTGGGGCGGGTTATATCAGAAAGAAACTCTGAGTTCCTTAGGAGCTTTTGAACCAGGCGTTCCCGCTTGGCTTACTGATATGAGAAACTTTCCATTGCTTCTGCAACCACCAGGCTGATTTGGCCCTTAAAATGGAGGTACGATCTAAAGCTCAAAACCCCTGCCAAAATTCTAGTTTCTAGTGCAGTGTCTCTTAAATGACCTGACAATAGGGTACCCCATGTCATTCCTGCGAAAGCAGGAATCCAGAAGGTCTAGGGAATAGATTCCGTGTCAAGCACGGAATGACAAACTGTATAGTTATTACGATTACACTACACTAGGGAGAAATTCCAATGACCAAATCTCAATTTCCAAATAATAACCAAATTCCAACTGTCATTTCGATCCCCTCACCATGTCATTTCGAGCGTAGCGAGAAATCTTGAGCGTAAGATTTCTTCCTTCGCTCGAAATGACATCCAATAATTAAACCCTGGTGGTTCTCTGTTTGAGATTTTGGTAATTGGTCATTGGAATTTCTTTGGAAATTGCTGCTTGGGATTTGTGATTTGGAACAAGGGGTTATTGAGGTGTGAAGGAATCCTTTCCTTCACAGATTCTGCAGAGGGAAAGGATTCCCTCTGCCCTCGAAAGAATCTCTCTGTGCTCTCGGTGTCCTCTGTGGCTGTATAGTTACGATTGGAAATTGTGAGTAAGCTCTCTAAGTTGGCTGCCTACTACCTTATGCTTGGAGGGAAGATTGATAGCGTGCTATAAACTGAGGGTCAGTATCAGTAATGATTCGACTCTCCTCACTTATCGCCTGGCGGAGATTCTTGGGTAATGAGAGCATCCCCTGATGAGTAGTCCCATCATAGAATTTCAGGTTTCGGGTCACCCTGCTAGAGATACGGTTATCCACCTCTTTGACAGAAAGGGAAGGGAGCTCTGAGCTGGCGAGAGCAAATCCCCACATACCCCCAAAAGAGGGTATGTAAGTCTGGTAGGGAAGAATTGAGGGGAATGTACTACGGAGAGTATTACATACAGCAGGAAAAATAGGATTCTCTGTCCATACAAAGGATTCTACCTGAACTGAGAGAATGCCTCCAGGAGTGAGCTTCTGGAGGACCAATTGGTAGAACTCATTTGTATAGAGCAGATAGGAAGGACCCATTTCCATAGGGTCGGTGACATCAATAATAACTACATCAAATTTGTCTTCACACTCAGACAGATACTTCCTAGCATCAAGATGCAGAACTTCCACGCGGGGGTCTTCAAAAGCACCCTGGTGCCAGGCAGGTAGAAAGCGGCGGCAAATGTCTACTGCCTCTTTATCAATGTCCACCATTACTACCTTTTCCACTGAGGAATAAGACAATACCTCCCTGAGCGTAGCACCTTCACCACCCCCAGCAATAAATATCCGCTGCGGTTGGGTATGATGAACTAGCGCTGAGTGGACCAGAGCTTCATGATAAACAAACTCATCCCGCTCGCTAGATTGTATCTTGCCATCAAGGACTAGACATCTCCCGAAGCTACGAGTAAAGAGAATCTCTACCTGTTGGAAAGCAGTCTTCCCCGACCAAAATACCTCTTCGATCTCGTGCCACTGAGCAAACCCTGGGCTAACTGGATCGTAAAGCCATCTATGTGGATTATCTGGGTCGTCATCACTATCCATAATCTTCCTTCAGCTTTCCGTGTAGCCGGAGAGTCAGAAAAGCCCCCTTTTTAACTCCAGAACAGTAGGGTTCTTTGCGCCCAACTTTTCTATCAGCATGTCTGCTGCTGCCTCAGGATTTGCCGAATCTCCACAGGTAAAGATGTCAATAGCGGCATAGCCATACTCAGGCCAAGTATGAACAAATAAGTGAGACTCAGCAATAACTACTACCCCACTTACGCCTTGAGGACTAAATTGATGGAAGGACTCCCCCAACACAGTAGCACCGGCCTCGCGGGCAGCAATTATAAGAGTATTACGCAGAAGATCCAGATTATTGAGCACATCCCTATCACAATCCTTGAGTTCCAAAAGCAAGTGCCTCCCCAAGAATTTCAATCACCTTCCCTCCTTTTAAGATTTCTGAGACACAAGACAGTATTGTATACAATATTAGGTAAGTTTAGCAAGCCCCAGTCTCTTCCAATACAAGATGAGCCTGAAGAGTTCACAGAGACACGAAAAGGTTTGTTGAGTTCATTGGGTTCGTAGAGTTTATTGAGTTCCCCACCAACCCAGGCTGAAGTCCGAAGTCCTTTAGTCTATAGCCTTCGGTCTTCTTCACCAACTCTATAACTCAGTGTGCTCTGTGGCTGTGTAGTTACCTTGTTTTTAGCTCAAATTGGGACATGGTTAAGATTGCCATCCAGTTTACTATGACTGTCACCGCTTGTACCCTTCTTCAAATACAATATCTGAAATATACAAGACACCGACGATGGCACGACTAATTGCCGTACTGCCAAGGAGGTGCCGCATATCAATGAATTCCCCTTCGGTAACAATCTTTTTAATCTCACCATCCAAATCCAGGCTATCCTCCCATGGCAGATGTTTAAAGACTACTCCATGATTGTGTAGGACTATCTTCGTACTTCCGATGTTCGCTGGATGCAGGTAGAAGAGAGCATCCAGAGCATCTTTAACAAATAAGGACAAATCGCTCATCAAATCAACTCCTATCCCAAAGCTTACCATGGTCTCACCACGATATTTGGGCACGACATTGAAATCGAGCCATCTATCCACATTGTCCCTGTCCATAATCGCCCCACCGTTCTCCGGTGCAAACTCTTTGATTGGGGAAATCTTCACGCCCGAACTATAAACCCCCTCTATATCGGCTCGCATAGCAAGGCTCACCATTCCCTTAAAACCAACCCTCTTCCCTCTCATAATCTCGAAGATAGAGGCATAGAGGTCATTCATCGTAAGCCCCGTACCACTTTCACTCTCCACAACAATGATGTCGTTGAACGCTCCGCCTAACGCCGCATTGAATCCAGTGTAAAACACCACTTCACCAGTGTCCCTCTTCGGAATCAAGAAATCTGGTGTGTCATTACCATCGGTGGGCAGGCAGACCATCGTGCCACCTATTGTGATCATCTCGCCGAGAATATGGATGCAATCTTTCACACTCTCGCCCAGTGCGCCAAGCCCAATGGAGTACTCAGTCTCAGAGAATCTTCTCAGGAATATATCTCTCTCCTCCAATCGAGCATAGAGTGTATTAGAAATATCACCCACGACCTTCAACACGGCTTCTTCTGAAGATAATTCAAACACCCTGAATCGAGCTCCGTTCTTTTGATATGTGGGTAGACGGTCCCAATCTTTCTCAGCTTGTCTCATCATATCTAAAGCAGTACAGCTTTTGATTGCGCCCTCTCTCGCAGAATAAATCGGAAGGAGCTGGTCGAATCCCGCTGTCTCCAGTACCTTGAACGGATATGGATTTACATTACAGAGGTGAATCCCACCACCTCTCTTCCTAAGCATCTTCTCAGTAACGAGAAGTGTTCGGATGCCGCCACTGCTTAAATATGGAACCTTCTCCATGTCAATGACTACGAAGAAATCGTCTTCCTTAATAAATTTCTTAGCTGCCTCATCCAGTTGTGAGGCTCCAAATGCATCAAGCCTGCCTTCCGGTAAAATCACCAGGATATTATCTATTCTGTCCGAAACTATTTCCATCGTGCATCTCCATTCTTGCAGTATAGGAACTCCCCCTCTGGCGATACTACTATACATTACACAGAATCAGGTGAGCAAACCCAATGTGAATACTTAAGCGCCACCAGTATAGATTGCAGGCTACGAGCCATCCACTACTCGATATTGCAATGAAACTATTATACCTTTAGAATAGAAGCAATTTATTAAGAGGAGGTGATAAAGTGGAGATTCCAGAAAAGAAAATTGGAGATGTAGATATAATATCCCTGAGCGGCAGGCTCGATGCTTATTGTGCTAACGATGTGGAAAGAAAACTCACCTCGTTGATTAAGGCTAATCAAGTGCGGATAGTGGTTAATCTTGAGCATTTGGAGTACATAAGCAGCTCAGGACTAAGGGTCTTGCTGTCAGCGCTTAAAGAGGTGCGGAAGCAGCAAGGCGATATAAAATTAGCTTGCCTAAAGCCCTATGTAAAAGAAGTGTTTGACATCGCAGGATTCACCAAGCTTTTTACTATCCTTGACACTGAGAAGGGTGCTGTAGATAGCTTCAGTGGGAGTATAAGATGAAGATTACCACAGCCGGTTTACTGTTACAGTATCTGGAGGGAGAGGGTGTGAAGTATATCTTTGGCGTCCCTGGCACCTCATTAGTTCCCCTCTATGCTGCCATGAATAAGCAGGATGCTATTAAGCCGATATTGACCAAGCATGAGGAGGGGGCAGCTTTTATGGCTGATGGCTATGCTCGGGTCAGTGGTGAAATTGGAGTCTGTTATGCTACTTCTGGTCCCGGAGCCACAAATCTGATTACAGGCGTTGCCAATGCCTATATGGATAATACCCCTTTGCTGGTCATAACCGGTCAGGTGCCGACAAGCATCTATGGCAAGGGGACATTCCAGGATTCCACCAAGGAGGGCGTTGATTCTGTAGCTATGTTCAATCCGATAACAAAATACAGCACGATGGTGATGTCGAAATATAAGATGCCAGAGACACTCAGGGATGCATTCAGGATAGCGCTCAGTGGGAAGAAAGGACCAGTGCATATCAGCTACCCCAAAGATATTATGGAGGCGGAGGTTGAGGATACACTGCTCCCACCGCGAACATACAGGGTTAAGGCGGAGTATTTTGACCGAAGGATGGTAATAGATGCCGCTGCGAAGCTAGTACAAGCTAAGAAGCCAGTAATGCTTGTTGGCTATGGGGTCATTGCCTCTGCTACTACTTCGGAGGTCCTTGAGCTTGCTGAGATGCTCAATATCCCGGTGGCAACCACCCCAAAGGGGAAAGGTGCATTCCCCGAGAGCCATGGGCTGTCTTTAGGCGTTCTTGGCTTCGCCGGTTCCCCTGTAGCAGAGGAATATATTATGGGAGATATTGATGTCTTATTGGTTGTCGGCGCCAGCCTGGATCAGCTAACAACATTCTCCTGGGACCCAAAGATTATGCCCAGTGATTGCCTGATTCATATTGACATCGACCCCTCACAAATAAGTAAGAACTATCCCGCAGGTATTGGGCTGGTAGGAGATTGCGGGACTGTGCTCGATGAAATCTCCTTCAGAGTCTTGAGGGAGCTACAAAAGCACGACCCGAAAGCGGAAAGACCCATCGCCGAGGTTGTCAAGTTTAAGCAAAGAGTAGGTATGGTTGTGAATGAGTAGAAGATGCACTCCAAGGATGTCCCCATAAAGCCACAAGCACTAATGAGGGAGCTTCAGGAGTTGTTGCCCCAAGATGCTATCGTATTCGCTGATACCGGCAACCATATTTGCTGGGCTATCCACTATCTTAAGTTTGACCAGCCGAATTTCATCTCGGCTTTTGGTATGCTTACAATGGGGTACGCCACTGCGGCTGCTATTGGTGGCAAGCTGGCGGCACCAGATAGACCAGTAATTGCAATTGTGGGCGATGGCTGCTTCCTTATGAATGGGATGGAGGTGGCAACCGCAGTGAACTGCAATGCTCCTGTGGTTTGGATTGTGCTTAATAACGCCAAGTTGGGCTTAGTTCACGAACTTCAGAAGTTTAGCTTGGGGGAGAAGACAGTATCCACGACATTCAATAGGGTCAACTTGGCTAAGGTTGCTGAGGGGCTGGGGGCTCAGGGATTCACCATCGAGTGCCCCGGAGAGCTATCTGAGATATTACCCCGTGCTTTAGAGAGCGGAAAACCTACGGTTATTGATGTTATCATCGACCCCGATGAGGTTCCCCCTCTGGAGAGGTGGGTGCGGGGGGTAGGTGAGCTTAACGCCAGGCTAGATTACCTATAGATAAATGGTAAGTGTTCACCCGCTCGCAATGACACGGGTGAACGGTTACAATCTCTAAGATCCTTCGCTTCGCTCAGGGTGACATATAAAGAGTAGGCAAACGGTTATGATAAATGAATGTATCAGTCGCTGATATACTGATAGACCTGATTGGCACTGCTTGTGTAGTAATTGTCTTTGCCTATGTAGTAACCCGCACCAGATTTTTCACCGCTATATTAGATAAACAGTTCAGTTTCAAAAATCAACTTATCTTAATCTTGCTCTTCGGTGCCCTCTCTATATTCGGCACCTATGGCGGAATAGAACTGCCCTCGGGCGCTATAGCTAATATTAGAGACCTCAGCCCTATGATTGCTGGACTCGTCGGTGGCCCAGTAGTCGGGCTGGGGGTAGGTTTAATTGGTGGTATAGATCGTTACTTCCTGGGTGGGCTTACCTGTCTTCCCTGTTCCCTGTCTACTGTTATCGCTGGCTTAGTGGGTGGTGTGGTATATAAGCTAAGAAAGGGCGAGTTTGTCCTAGTTTGGCAGGCGGCGCTACTTGCCGCCGTTATGGAATCTTTCCATATGGGTTTAGTTCTCCTGATAGTTCGACCATACGCCGAAGCCCTTGCGGTAGTCGAGAAAGTTAGCCTGCCCATGATTGGTGCTAATGCGCTGGGCATAGCTCTCTTTGCCCTGATAATACGCAATTTGATAATCGAGAGAAGGACAGCAGCAGAAAAAGATAAGTATCGCCGCGAGCTGGAGCGCAGGGAATATGAGATGGAGACTGCCAGGGGAATCCAGCAGAGCTTTCTACCTGACTCTCCACCCCAAGTAGAGGGATTTGAGCTCGCCGCACTAAGCCTGCCAGCATGGGAGGTAGGGGGTGACTTTTATGATTTCATACCCATCCCTCCAGATAAGTGGGGGATAGTAATTGCTGATGTCTCCGGTAAAGGTGTCCCTGCAGCATTGTTTATGGCTTTGTCTCGGACCTGTGTCCGTGCCAATGTGGCAGGTAACTCCACAGCTTGCGAAGCTATACGAAGAGCCAACGACTTGATTACACAGGATGCCGAGTCTGGCATGTTCGTAACCCTATTTTATGCTGTGCTTGACCCGAAGCGGAAACACTTAAACTATGTAAACGCAGGACACAATCCCCCCTTGTTGCTCCAGGGGAGTGCCGGAAATGTTATCCTGTTAGAAGCCAGTGGGATTGCCCTGGGTGTTATGGATGATATTGAGCTAGAAGAGAAGGAGCTTGAACTGGCAAGTAATGATATAGTAGTTCTCTACACAGACGGGGTAACTGAAGCTATCAATGAAAAAGAGGAGCAGTTTGGAGAGGAAAGACTTACTGCAGTGATAACACAGAACACTAATTTGCCTGCCCAGGAGTTGATTGACAAGATAAAGGAAGAGGTGACAGTCTTTGCCCAGGGGCAGCCCCAGTTCGATGATATCACATTGGTAATCCTGAAGGTCAGTTAGGCGAGGGATGATGAAGAGTACTCAATTTGAACTTAAAATCGACGCTAAGGTGGAGAACCTATCTGTAATCGCCGACTTTATTGCTACGACAATGAGGCAACTCGGCGTAGAGGAAGGTATATTTGAGGTGCAAACAGCAGTGGATGAGGCATGCACTAATATAATCCAGTATGCCTACTCTGGTAAAGGAGGCACCATCGCTATCTCCTGTGAGCTACAGAACGATGATTTCGTTGTCATCATCAGGGATAGTGGGACACCCTTCGACCCAGGCTCTATTCCGCCACCTGATTTTGAAGCAGTTCTGGAGGAAAGAAGAATTGGAGGATTAGGGATATACCTGATGAGAAAGCTGATGGATGATGTTAGCTATAGTTTCGATGCTAAAAAGGGGAACGAGTTGACGATGAGAAAGAGACTAACTAGAGTGAAGACTTGATAAGCAAAATGCAGCGTAGCCACTCCTGTGGCTACGAACGGACACGGAAGGGAGGTAAAATGAGCATCTATACCTCAGAATATAGGCAAAAGCTGACCACACCGCAAAAGGCTGTGGAGAAAATAAAGAATGGCAGCACCATTGTCCATGGTTTGGTTAGCGCTGAACCCCCTGCCCTTCTAGCCGCTATTGCAGACAGAGCCAGAGAAGGTGACCTGAAAGATATCAAAATCTTCTCTCTTCTTCCCCTGAAACACGCTGCCGAAACAGTCCTCGCTCCGGATCTTTCCGATTGTATTCAAGCCTATTCCTGGTTCGTAGGCGCTTCAGATAGGGCTCTGGTCAAGGTGGGGCTTAACTATTTCGTGCCCAATCACTTCCATCAGATACCACGGATAATTCGGGATTTCATGGATATAGATGTTACTATTACTACCGTCTCTCCTATGGACAAAACAGGCTACTTCAGCTTTGGCACCGCCAACGACTATACCTCCACAGCCGCCAGGCACTGCAAAAAGCTTATCATAGAAGTAAATGAGAACATGCCTCGTGTCTTCGGGGATTCCCTTCTTCATATCTCTGAGGTGGACACCATAGTGGAAAACCATGTGCCACTTTTGGAAATGATACTCACGGAGACAAAGCCTGAGGACGAGATTATTGGCAGTTATATCGCTGAGATGGTTCCTGACGGAGCTACCATCCAGTTAGGGGCGGGTGGTATCCCCAATGCCGTAGCCTATCACCTGATGGGACATAAGGATTTGGGAATTCATACAGAGACTTTCCGCCCCAGCATGGTGGACCTGATAGAAAAAGGGGTTGTTACAGGACGAAGGAAAACCCTTCACCCAAGGAAAAATGTATTTACAGTAGCTCTGGGCACTAAGAGGGTGTTTGAGTTTATGAATAATAACCCAAGTATGGAGAGCTACCCTGTCTCCTATACCAATGACCCCGCTGTCATCGCCCAAAACGACGATATGATCTCCATCAACGCTCTCCTTGAGGTGGACCTCCTTGGGCAATGCAATGCGGAATTTCTTGGCGGCTCCCAGTTCAGTGGTACCGGGGGACAGCTTGATTTCGTGCGCGGAGCCTTCGACTCTCGTGGCGGGAAGTCCATCTTAGCCTTTTATTCCACTGCCAGGAATGGAGAGGTCTCTCGAGTAGTACCACGCTTTGAAGCAGGAACAGTGGTTACTACCCCAAGGATGGATACCCATTATCTGGTCACCGAGTATGGGGTAGTCAACTTGAAAGGGAAGTCCACCCGAGACAGGGCATTGGATATCATCAGCATTGCTCACCCCAAGTTCAGGGACGACCTGTTACGAGAAGCAGAGAACATGTACCTGATTTAGAAGCAGATCTGGAGGAAAGAAGGATAGGGGGAGTAGGGATATACCTGATGAGAAAGCTGATGGATGATGTTAGTTACAGTTTCGATGTTGAAAAAGGGAATAGGTTGACCATGAGAAAGATGTTAACTAAGATGAAGCGGAAATCCTGAGCGATTTGCGCTAATAAATGGGAACGAGGGTAACAACAAGATGGAAGTGTCTACTGTGTATTATATAAATTGTGGCTTTGTCTGGTTCATTGTGCTGCTAATTATAGCCGGATACTTCTATATTTGGAGAAAAACAGGCGCAGGGGGGATTTTCTGGCCCATATTTGCTATAAGCTGGGCATTTTGGGGGGTATCACATTCATTAGTAATCGGTGGTGTATCCGTAAGCGAATGGTATATTACACTCGTCGACATAATCGCATATGTGCTGCTCGTAGCAGCGTTATTCAGTTTAATGGTGCAAATAGCAAAATCCAGATAAAAACGAGGGGAATAAGTAATGAATAAAGGAGTGAAGATATGCCTGCTGTATGGTATGTGAATTGTGTGTTTGCTTGGGTTATTGTTCTCCTTGCCATAACAGGATACTTCTATACGCTGCGCCAAACAGGGGAGAGATGGGCATTCTGGGTTATATTTGCTTTAGGCTTCGCTATGTTCGCCATTTCACACTCGCTGAAATTAGCTGGCGTAGACCCTGGCACCACACCTCATGAGGTTGTTAGAATAATAGGATACTCTCTGGTGGTAATAGCGGTAACAAGTTTAATCCTTAGAGTGAGGCGGGCATTGAGATAAGGGAACAAAGCGGACTTCTATAAATGTGTGGGGAGAGCAAAATGAGCATCTATACCTCAGAATACAGGCAAAAGCTGACCACACCGCAAAAGGCTGTGGAGAAAATAAGGAATGGCAGCACCATTGTCCATGGTATATGTATGGCTGAACCCCCTGCCCTCTTAGCCGCTATCGCAGACAGGGCAAGGAATGGTGACTTAAAGGACATCAGCATCTTTTCCTTTGGTCCCACAGAACATGCTGCCGAAACAGTCCTCGCCCCGGATCTTTCCGATTGCATTCAGTCCTATTCATGGTTTGTGAGCACTTCAGATAGGGCTCTGGTCAAGGTGGGGCTTAACTATTTCGTGCCCAATCACTTCCATCAGATACCACGGATAATTCGGGATTTCATGGAGATAGATGTTACCATCACCGTCGTCTCTCCCATGGACAAAGCGGGCTATTTCAGCTTCGGCACCGCCAACGACTATACCTCCACAGCCGCCAAGCACTGCAAAAAGCTTATCGTGGAAGTGAACGAGAACATGCCCCGTGTCTTCGGGGATTCCCTGCTTCACATCTCTGAGGTGGACACCATAGTGGAAAACCACGTGCCACTTTTGGAAATAACACTCCCCGAGTTGAAGCCTGAGGACGAGATTATTGGCAGGTACATTGCTGAGATGGTTCCTGATGGGGCTACTATTCAGTTGGGAGGTGGTGGCATCCCCAATGCCATTACTCAGTATCTGATGGGACATACGGATTTGGGAATTCACACAGAGCTCTTCTGCCCGGGCATGGTGGACCTGATAGAGAAGGGGGTTATTACCGGCAGAAAGAAGACTCTCCGTCCCATGAAAAATCTCTTTACATTTGCTCGAGGCACTAAGAGAATGTATGAGTTCATGGATGATAACCCAAGTATGGAGAGCTACCCTGTATCTTATATCAATGACCCCACTGTCATCGCTCAAAACAATAATATGATTTCCATTAACTCCGTCCTTGAGGTGGACCTCCTTGGGCAATGTAATGCGGAATTTCTTGCCGGCTCCCAGTTCAGCGGCACCGGGGGACAGCTTGATTTCGTGCGCGGAGCCTTTGATTCTCGTGGTGGGAAGTCCATCTTAGCCCTTTATTCCACTGCCAGGAATGGCGAGGTCTCTCGAGTAGTACCACGCTTTGAAACAGGAACAGTGGTTACCACCCCAAGGATGGATACCCATTATCTGGTCACCGAGTATGGGGTAGTCAACTTGAAAGGGAAGTCCACCCGAGACAGGGCATTAGATATCATCAGCATTGCTCATCCCAAGTTCAGGGACGACCTGTTACGAGAAGCAGAGAACATGTACCTCATTTGAATGAAGACAACTGCTGAGTTAAAATATACACATGATAGTTCTTAGCAATAAGGAGGAATTTAATGCCTTTAGATACCGGGGAGAAAACACCCCAGAATAGCTCCATTGATATGAAGGAGGATGCCGAATACCAGCGGCAGCTTGCTGTCTTTGTCCAAAGTACGACAGAAAAGGGAATTGAGCTGGTAAAGGTTGGGGAGGTCATTGTTGGACTTCCCCATAGGAGACATTTTTTGGACATTGGTGCCGGTGGGGGAGACTTGACCATCCCCATCTCACAATCATTCAATGAGACAACTGTGGTCGAGCCCAATGAGAAGCAGGCAAGCCTCCTCAGGCGAAGATGCCCTCAGTTCAACATCTACAATGATTCTTGGGAAAAGGTTAACCTCGGCTCAAAACGCTATGATTTCATCCTTTGTTCTCATGTTCTCTACTATATTGCGGAAGGGCACTGGCTGACCACAATTGAGAAAATGTACACACATCTTGAAAATGGGGGACGCATCGTTATCGTTCTCCAATCACCAATAGGAGATGTTGCCAACTTCTTCAACCAATTTGCCCACTATGAAGTCAACATCCTTGAGCTATGGCGAGATTTAATCCGGCAGTATGGTGATGATGCTACCGAGATACGATATTTCATGAGTGAGATGCATACCGAGACTCTAGATGATATGGCCACCATTGGTCTCTTCATTCTTCTAGACCCCCGGTTTAGACAGTTTGAGAATGAGGTTCGGCAGTATTTTGAGACACACCACAAAGTAGAAGACGGCTACTGCTTTATACAAGATGAGATTCTTCTGGTGGTCAAAAAGAATAAGCATGGGTGAACCTACACCCCAGAAGAGCAATTTACTAAAGAGAGGCGATAAAACTCCACCCGTCATTGCGAGCTCTTCGCCTTCTGTCATTCTGAGCACTTCGTTCCTCAGCACAGGCTCCGCGAAGAATCTCAACATGAGGCTCAGGATAAACTCCGCGAAGCAACCCCCCTTAGTCCCCCTTTCCTGAAGGGGGACTGCCATTCCTTCCCCCTTTCCTAAAGGGGGATTTGAGGATGCCAAGATTAGCTTGCGTCTTCGCTAAGGCTCGCAATGACATGTAAATGTAACATTGTCAAGATAAGTCACTCGTGGTTATATGCTTCTTTAATAGCTTTCACCAGTCCAGGGATGGTCTGCTCTTTGGCTATAATATCCACCCTCAATCCTGCATTTCTTGCAGTATCGGCTGTCCTGGTCCCGATACAGGCTACTTTTGTCTTATTCACTATCTGCCAATCCTCACCAAGCATGGTGAGAAGGTTATTCACGGTGGACGAGCTGGTGAAGGTAACGATGTCAATCTTGCCATCCAGAAGCATCTGCCTACCTTGTATGGCGACTTCTGTGGGGAGCAGGGTCACATACGCTGTTACCTCATGAGCCTCTGCCCCAAGCTCAGTAAGTCCTTCTACAAGCTCTCTACTGGCTATATCAGCTCGTGGCAACAGAATGTGGCATCCCTCAATACCTTTAGGCTTTAATCCAGCTATGATACCGTGGCTGGTATACTCTTCCGGGATAAAGTCGGGATATATTCCCCACTTCTCTAATGCTTTAGCTGTAGCAGGACCGATAGCTCCAACCTGAATATTTCTTAACCATCGGGTATCCAAATGGAGGGCGTGCAACTGGTGGAAGAAGGCTCCTACTCCATTGACACTGGTAAAGATTACCCACTGGTAGCTCTCCAGACTCAAAATAGCCTGGTCTAGCCCCTCTTTACACATACTAGAGATACAAGGCTCTGTGGCTACAGATTGGGGGGGGTGACCAGTATCAGTCAACATCCCTCTAAGTGCATACTGGACTTCTATTACAGGCATCTCTATAGGCTGCGCTCCATATTCTAAAAGTAGTTGGCTCAGACTACTAGCTTGATGGCGAGTCCTGGTAACCAGCACACGCTTTCCAAAAAGAGGACGATTATCAAACCAGCATAATTCATCATGAAGCTGAACTACCTCACCTACTATAATTACCACCGGTGGCTGGAAATTATACTGCTCGGCACGGGACACGATGTTCCCTAGTTTGCCTACTAATGTTCGTTGTTCGGGGGTAGTTCCCTGCTGAATCAAGGCTACAGGAGTATCCGTCATCCTGCCATTCTGAAGTAAACTTTCTACTATTTGTGTTAGATTGGCTACACCCATCAGGAATATCAGCGTATCCACTCCTGTGGTCAGCTTATCCCATGCAATACTTGATACATCCTTGGAGGGGTCCTCATGACCGGTAATTACTGCAAAAGAAGATGCCAGGTGACGATGGGTAATCGGGATGCCAGCATAGGCAGGGACGGCTAATGCCGCTGAAACCCCAGGTACTATCTCAAATGGCACCCCATGATGAGCTAGAGACTGAGCCTCCTCACCACCTCTCCCCAAGACAAAAGGGTCACCACCCTTAAGTCTTACCACTATCTTACCCTCTTCAGCCTTGCTAACAAGCAGTCTGTTAATTTCTTCCTGGTCTTTTTTGGTAACGCTTACACTCTTTGACCCTACATAAATCAACTCGGCATCAGGGCGTGCCGAATCCAAAAGCTTTTCATTAATCAGTCGGTCATATATGATAACATCAGCCTGTCTCAGGCAATTCAACCCCTTCACTGTAATCAGCCCAATATCTCCGGGTCCGGCACCAATCAGATACACCTTTTTCGCAATACCCATGCTTCCCGTTATACACCTTTCCATTTTTTCATAACTGCTCACACCATCTTGTTCCATCACATTCCCACTTCAGCAATTAGTCCTGATGCCCCCATTCTCATCATCCTCTGCGCCAGGCGATTACCCACCTCCTCTGGTATTAAAGCAATACCTTCTTCAGTAGCATATAGGGCATTATTGCTACGGATACCGGATACCATTCCCCAAAGTCGAAGGGTATCACCCTTTACCTCTCCCTGTGCAGCTATAGGGGTGCGGCACCCTCCACCCATAGCCTTCAAAAAGGTGCGCTCGGCGATTACACTCTGCCAGGTAGACTCATGGTTTAAGGGTAAGACCATTTCAGATGTCACACTATCCTCTACTCGTATCTCTATCCCCAGCGCTCCTTGCCCTACTGACGGCACAAAGTACTCCGGGTCCAGATATTCTGTCACCATACTCTGCATGTTTAGTCGAATCATAGCAGCTGCTGCCAGAATCACACCATCAAGTTCACCTGATGAAACCTTCCGTAGGCGGGTATCAATATTTCCCCTCAAAGCACAAACCTCAATGTCGGAGCGGCAAGCGGCTATCTGGGCAGAACGCCGCTGGCTGCCAGTGCCTATTCGCGACCCAGGGGGAAGCTCAGCAAACTTCCCCAATCTGGAAACGAGAACATCCCTGGGGTCCAGCCTTCTGGTTACCGCTGCTAAGGAAAGCCCAGAGGGAATTTCAGTAGGCATATCCTTAAGGCTATGTACCGCTATATCTATTTCCCCCCGTAGTAGCGCCTCCTCTAACTCTTTAACAAACACTCCCTCTTCATAACGCTTAAGCCGTCCTTCTATCTCATCCGAAGAAACCTGGATATGTCGGTCCCCCCTGGTGGTAATCTTAACCAGGTTGAATTCTAAATGAGGGTTGAGCACCTTTAGCTCAGTAATTACCGACTCAGCCTGAACTAGAGCAAGTCTGCTAGTTCGTGAGCCGACGGTGATTTGTCCTTTCATCACTCGGAATCCTCTTCATCCAGGGCAAAAAGCTCACGAACTACCTGAATATAACCCTTATTTCCCCTTTCCGCATTCTCTGTAACGCTTATGCCCTTACTTCCATTTTTCTTCAAGCACTCTATAGGATGATGAAGAATCTTGGCTACTATAGCCCTGCTCATAGCGTCCATGTAGTTTTGCTCCTCTTCAGTGAGGTGATTCATTTTTTTAATAGTGAGGTTCAACTGATGTTGCCGTATGTCTTCGGCTTTCTCTACCAGAGCGCTAATGACAGGCTTCACCTCCAGGGTCTGCCACCAGGAAATAAATTGTCCCACCTCAGCTTCTACAATCTCCATAGCCCACTGAACATCACTTTCTCTCCCCTGGCGATTAAGCTCAGAAATCCCTGTGAGGTCATCAATATCGTAGAGAAAAACATTCTTGATTTGTCCTACCTCAGGTTCTATATCACGAGGGACGGCAATATCAAGGAGTACCAGAGGACGCTCAGGGCGGCCGTTCATCCCCTCCTCTACAATGCGGCGCCTCACTACAAAATGGGGAGCACCGGTGCAAGTAATTACTATGTCGGCATCACTCAGCTCTTTCCCCAGGTTGCTCAAGGTAGTAGGGCTACCCCCCAGGGTTAATGCCAGAGATGAAGCCGCCTGTTGAGACCGACTGGTAACCCTTATCCGAGTAACTCCTCTTTCTACCAGCGCCTTAGCTGCTAGCCTTCCGGCCTCCCCAGCACCAATGACAAGAACCCGAGAGTTACGGATATTGCTAATAACCCTGGCAGCCAACTCAACTGCTACCGAGCTGACTGAAAGGGCATTCCGGCTGATAGCAGTTTCTTTCCTCACACGCCTGCCTGTGCGGATAGCATGCTGAAACAGAGTTCGCAGGGGTAAGTTTATCATTTGTGCTCTCTCTGCCTCCTCCAGTGCCTGTCTTACCTGCCCTAATATTTCAAACTCCCCAATAAGCATCGAGTCGAGCCCTGCTACCACCTTGAAGAGATGACGGATTGCCATCTCATGCTTGTAGACATAGATGTGAGGTATAAGTTCTGCCTCAGTCAGATTACCATGGGTTTTCAGAAGGTTTATGAGTGTCAACTCAGCAGAAGAAGTATCAGGATTGACCAGGGTATACACCTCAGTGCGGTTACAGGTAGATAAGATAACCCCGTGGGATAGATAATTGTGTAGAGAGAGCAGAGTATCTTGCAGACGCTCTTTACTGATACTCAATTTCTCCCTGATAGCTATTGGTGTTGTGCTATGATTTACACCTACTACACAAACTTGCATTCTTAATAACCTATATTATAGCTTGTAGCACGAGGGCATTTACAGACAGGAGAAACGGGTACTAATTAATCTGACTTTATCATTACTCTTTTTCAGTAATTGTCCCAAGACTTTCAATCTGTCGGAGCTCTCTTTCAAATCCTCTAACAGCTTCTCAAAATTGAGATTTTTCGCTTCGCTCAGAATGACAGAAGGCGAAGGGCTCAGAATGACAGATGCTGGAAACAGGCTATTTTCATCGCGATAACATAAGAGCGAATGGATAGTTACAAACCATAAGTATTACATAGTAGCCTTCCTCTTAGCAAGGGATTGAGCAGTATGAAGAGGAGTGGAGTTGTGAGATGTCAGAGGATGCTTTGCCGGCATACCAGAACGGCGCGGGTACTTCTCAGGAGTAGATTGTACCTTATCTATGAGCACCACCAGACGCTGGATTCTGTGCCCCCATAATCCTACTTCCTGTACTCGCTGCACCCTACCGCCTAGAAGTTCCACTGCCACACTGCTGTCATCCAGCTCTGCTTGTATACAGCTTGCTGTCTTTTGTGCCATAAAGCATCCACCTATGCGGCAAAAAGGCAGTGCTAATTCAACCATTGTACACAGTGTACCTGTAGCTCGGGAGAAAGCAATGTGGAATTGCTCACGATATTTCTCCTGGTGTGCAGCATCCTCGGCACGTGCAGTAATAACCTCCACATTCCTTATCTCAAGTTGGCTGATTATGTGATGCAAAAATGCAGTTTTCTTGCCTTGGGAATCTAAGAGTGCGAGCTTTACTTCGGGGAGAAGTATCTTTAGTGGGATTCCAGGGAAGCCCGCTCCTGAACCTATATCAATGAGAGAAGCCTCACTCTGAGGAATACCTGCCATAATTTCCTTCAGTACCGGGGCGACGGTAAGTGAATCAAGGAAGTGCTCTGTCTGTATCTGCTCATATGAAGTAATAGCAGTAAGATTAACACTTTTATTCCACCTAACCAGCTCAGCAGCATATAGCTGAAATTGCTCTAGCTGTCTGGCAGTGAGCTCCAGACCCAGACTGCTTATCCCGCTGACTAGCTTTTCCATTCCCATTCTTTTTTTGTAACCGTTCACCCAATGTCATTCTGAGGAGCCCTTCGCCATGTCATTCCTCGCTTCGCTCGGAATCTCAACATGTGGCTCAGGGTGACATATAAAGAGTAGGCGAACGATTACCTTTTTTTGTAACACCTATGCCATAAAATAGCCAAATATTCATATTCTGCTCTCAGTATATCCCTTAAGGGATTATACCATAACTTAACCCCCAAAAAGCCTTGCACTCTCTTCCAATACTTTTAGTGCTCCTGGAAACTTTAGAATAGGATAGTCTCTTCTTATGATTAGCTATTGTAGCGCCGAGGTTTATCCTCGGCAGGGGTGGGGGACAAGCCCCCACGCTACTATGAAAATTCTAACTGGCCCAAGGGGGAATGTTTTCATCCCCAGCAAAGAATGAGCAAGGTTAGGGGTGACAATGCCCCCAACAAGCGTAGAAAAGCTGAAATTGTTGTCCGAAGCTGAGAACTGCCTGCGTCCCGGCATTACTTTTGAAAGTCTGGAAGCAGTCGCCAGTCAAATGAGCGACAATCAATTCGCAGAAAGGATGGTGAAAGCTCGTTCCAATCTC
>JAUWOP010000020.1 GCA_030612045.1 Chloroflexota bacterium
AAAGAGATTGGAACGAGCCTTCACCATCCTTTCTGCAAATTCATTATCACCCATTTGACTGGCGACTGCTTCCAGACTTTCAAAAGTAATGCCGGGACGCAGGCAGTTCTCAGCTTCGGACAACAATTTCAGCTTTTCTACACTTGTTGGGGACATTGTCATCCCTAACCTTGCTCATTCTTTGCTGGGGATGAAAACATCCCCCTTTGAGCCAGTTAGAATTTTCATAGTAGCGTGGGGGCTTGTCCCCCACCCCTGCCGAGGATAAACCTCGGCGCTACAATGGCTAATCGTAAGAAGAGGCTATCCTATTCTAAAGTTTCCAGAAGGGAGGACACTTCTAAAGAGTCTTGACATTGGAGGAGACTAACACTTGACTTTGCTGAATACTCTACTTACAATACACTCTTAACCCATCTTACTGAGGTTGTAATTATTTACTGTAGAGCCTCATAAAAACTGCTAAATTTTTGCAGGATGGTCTAGAGAGGTATAATCTTATGGCACCCCTACCAAAAAGGAAATATTCCCAAGCCCGTCAGGGTAAAAGAAGAAGCCACTTGCGTCTTAAGCTACCTACTATGGAGCGCTGCCCGCAGTGTCATAAACTAAAGATATGTCATTGTGTGTGTCCCAATTGTGGTAGCTACAATGATAAGACAGTAATACAGATTAAGAGTGCTAAGAAGAAAGCCTGATAAAAGTAAAAGGGAGATTCTTAAGCATCGTATAAGGAACTGAAAATTGCTAACCACTCCTCTGTGTAAACTTCTCAATATTAAATACCCTATACTTCAAGGTGGGATGGCATATTTAGGAACATACGAACTTGTCTCGGCTGTATCTAATGCTGGAGGGCTGGGGATTATTGGTTGTGGGGGGTCTCCTCCTGAATGGGTCGAAGAGCAAATCTATCTCACTAGAAATGAAACAGATAAGCCCTTCGGAGTAAATCTCATGTTGATGTCCCCCTTCCTGGAGCAGATAATTGAGCTAGTTATCAAATGCCGAGTGCCAGTGGTCACCACCGGCGGAGGTAACCCGGGCCGCTATATTCCCAGTCTGCAAGAAGCGGGAATAAAGGTGATACCGGTAGTTTCCACCCTCGCCCTACTGAAGCGGCTGGAGCGTCTTAAGATTGATGCTGTGATAGCAGAGGGTAGGGAGTCAGGAGGACATGTGGGGGATACTGCTACACTGCCACTAATCCCACAGATAGTAGATACTGCTTCTGTACCTGTGATTGCGGCGGGAGGGATTGCTGATGGACGAGGACTAGCTGCTGCCTTATCTCTTGGAGCCCAAGGCATTCAAATGGGAACACGATTTATTTGCACCACAGAATGTATTGCCCACCCCGACTTCAAGATGCAAATACTGCGGGCTCATGATAGAGATACAACAGTTACGGGGAAATCTCTGGGACACCCCATGCGCTGCCTTAAGAATAGGCTGACCCGCCAATTTCAGGCAATGGAAAAGGAAGGAGTCCCCCCCAAGGCATTGGAGGAATTCGGAGTAGGAAGGCTTTATGATGGTATTATAGGAGGAGATATAGAAAATGGTTCTCTGATGGCGGGAGAGATAGCAGGGTTAATAAAGGAAATAAAGCCTGTCACAGCCGTCATCCAGGAGATAATCTCACAAGCTGAGGAGATTATTGAATATCTCCATACTATGCTGGGGAAGTCTTAACAGGAGGTAAGAGTAAGTAGATACCATGCGAAAGACCGCTTATGTCTTTCCTGGACAGGGGGCACAGTGGGTGGGGATGGGTTACGACCTCTATAAGAGTTCACGGAAAGCTAGAGATGTATTTGATGAAGCAGATGAAGCGCTTGGATTCTTCTTGTCACGTCTCTGCTTTGAGGGTACTGAAGAGGAGCTGCGTCAAACCATAAATGCTCAGCCAGCTATACTGGCTACAAGTATTGCCTATCTCAGAGCTGATGAAACACTCTGGAAAGGGGATGTGACTGATGTGGCCTATCCACCTACCTTTCTGGCAGGACATAGCCTTGGAGAATACACTGCTCTAGTGCCAGCAAAGGTATTGAGCTTCAGTAATGCTATCAAGTTAGCCTACAAAAGAGGTCAAGTCATGCATAAAGCAGGGCAGGAATCTCCTGGTGGAATGCTTGCCATCATCGGACTTGACAAGGCATCTGTTGAAGAGGTATGCCAGGAAAGTGGGATGCAGATTGCTAATTATAATTCCCCAGAGCAAATAGTAATAAGCGGGCCTGCCGAGAAGCTCATCACAGCAGAAGAAGTGGCTAAAAGGAGAGGAGCAAGGCGTGTCATTCCGCTTCAGGTCAGCGGAGCTTTCCATTCAACTCTAATGCAGCCGACTGTAGAAGCAATGTCTGATTATATAGCACAACTTGATTTTCATGACCCTGTCGTGCCTATAATTGCTAATACTACGGGTGAACCGCTAACTACAGCAACGGCAGTGCGAAAGGAGCTCATCACTCAGCTACGTTACTGTATACAGTGGCAGAGTTCCGTGGAATATATGATTAATGCTGGAGCATCTATATTCATCGAAATTGGACCGGGTCAGGTTCTGTCAGGCTTAATCAAGAGAATTAATAAAACAGCCCAGGTTAAAAAATCGCTGGGAAACTAGAGGCTATTGAGAGTGGGCCAACTCAGTATATAAATGAGTACCTTGAAAATATACGGATATCACTTTTTATGAAAGGTCAACGGCGAAAGGCAAGAGAAATAGCTCTCCAGCTACTCTTTGCTAGTGACTGTACATGCCATGAAGTAGAACATAGTGTAGAATGGTTAATGGAGGAATTACACCCTAATGAGGAAGCCCTTTCTTTTGCCAGAGAGCTAGTTCAGGGAGTAGTAGAAATGAGGGGACAGATTGATGATGCCATTTGCAAATTCGCTCCCCAGTGGCCGCTTGGTCAGATTGCTATAGTAGACCGTAATATCCTGCGGATAGGAATCTATGAAATTATGTCACAGAAGGTGCCTCCCAAGGTTGCCATCAATGAGGCAATAGAGCTGGCAAAATACTTCGGTAGTGATAACTCCCCCAAGTTCATAAATGGTGTTCTGGGCTCAGTATATACCCACGTGACCACAACGCAATCAAATGACCAGGGTAGAGGCTAACTAAATTCCAGATAAACTTGACTATATTACATCGTTATATATCATAAGGAGAGAAGAGATAATGGTAACAGTCTACGAGAAGGTAAAAAAGGTTGTAGAGGAGCAAGTAGGTATGGATGGAGAGGAGATAAGTGCCACTACATCCTTTGCAGAGGACCTCAATCTAGATTCCCTTGATTTGATGGAGTTGATGATGGCAATAGAGGAGAAATTTAGTGACCCCAGCTCAAAACTAGAAGTACCTGATGAGGTGGTTGAGAAGATGCAGACTATTCAAGATGTTGTAGATTATGTTGAGGAGACACTCAAAGTAAGAGAGAAGTGAGCTATCTTGGGTGAAGGGAAGCTACCATGAGTGAAGAACTGGGGAAAATAGAAAAGCCAGAAGTGTATGCCTTCAAGGCGAAAAGGAAGATTTACCTTGTTCCACTGGTAAATCCGTGGGAGGATGGTCCAGAGGAATATCAGGAGAAATTCCAGCGATACTGGGGCCAAGTGAATGAGCAATTAGATAAACTAGAACTTAAGTTAGGTAAAGTTAACAGGATATACCATGAGGGTATCTTTACCCAAGGGGAAGAAGGTATTAAGGCTACTGATACCTTAAATAAGAGAAGTGGTGAAATTGCGAAACTCAGGTGTGAACAAGAAGCGGTGTTTGAGGTAGTAGAGGACATGGCACTCACTGGTGAGAGCATGGACTGGGAAAGGTGTCTGGCGGTTGACTTCTATACTGAGAAGGCAGCCATGCAAGTTTATGAACTTTATATGGAAGCTCTCAGAAAGAGATGGGAGAAAATCGCTCACCAAATAGATACTACTCTGCAAGAAGGGGAAGCAGGTTTGTTATTCATTCGGGAAAGGCATGGGGTTCAATTTCCACAGGATATAGAGGTATTTACTATTAGTCCACCAGCACTAGATGAGATTCATCGCTGGTTCAGAGACCGCGCGCAACAACAGCAATCTTCCTCGGCGGAGTAATCACTCTGATGTTATAGGCTTCATTTGCAAACTGTGGTATCATTTATCGAAGGAGCTGAGCTGAGGTGGAGTTTTTGTTCCTGTTGTGTTAAAATACAAGATAGGGAGGTGGAGTTATCATATACTGTCAGTGACAGCAGGTGTATTGTAGACTTAAAGTTTAGCCGCCTGCCCAGGCAAAGAAAAGGTAAGCTCCATAATTAAAGTTCAGGGAAGCTCACAAGGTAGTCGTGAAGGTTATCTGGCTCTGCTAAAGAGTCGGGGACATACGAGGCTTGTTGTAGCTTAGGAATGACTTGTTATCCGGAGGGGGTCCCTTTTGCCTGTAAGGTAAAAGGGATTTTTTGTTTATCCTGATAGGGGGAGGAAATATGCTGAGTAAGAGTGAAATCATCAATCAGATTGAAGAGCATCTCTCGAGGTGTACCATAGCCATTTTGACTGACTATCGAGGGCTTTCTGTGGTAGAAATGTCTCAGCTACGGCGCAAGCTCCAGGAATCTGACGCTGATTATAGAGTGGTTAAGAACACCCTGACACACCTTGCTGCAGAGCGAGTAGGCAAGAAGGATTTAGATAAACTTCTTCAAGGACCTACAGCAATCACTTTTGGCTATGGTAATGCTACTGAATTGGCTAAGTCATTACTCGCCTATATCCGAGCATCTAAATCCACCCTCGGTATTAAGGGTGCGATGCTAGGTAACCATATTCTCACAAGTAGAGAGGTCACGGAGCTTTCTCTATTACCTCCCAGAGAGATATTACTCTCTAAGCTAATGCAGGAAATGCAAGCGCCAATATCATCCTTAGTATTCCTCCTCGGCAGTAGTCTGAGGGGATTCTTAGGTGTACTGGAGGCCAGAAAAAGTCAATTAGAAGGAGGAAATTGAATTATGACCAAGGAAGAGATCATCGAGGCTATCAAAAGTATGACGGTATTAGAACTCTCAGATTTGGTGAAAACTCTGGAGAAGGAGTTTGGGGTTACTGCTGCTCCAGTAGCAGCAGCAGCGGGTACTACAGCGGCAGTTGCACCCGAAGAAGCTCAAGAGGAGGTAGAAGAGCAGACAGAATTTACTGTTATCTTGAAGGAGATCGGGGCAAATAAAATCAATGTCATTAAGGCAGTACGCGAGGTTACACCTCTTGGCTTGAAGGAAGCAAAAGAGCTTGTAGAAAGCGCTCC
The DNA here is from genome assembly GCA_030612045.1 of Chloroflexota bacterium. GTDB lineage: Bacteria > Chloroflexota > Dehalococcoidia > UBA2247 > JAUWOP01 > JAUWOP01. The sequence goes on from JAUWOP010000020.1 coordinate 5,309, forward strand.
AAAGCCAGTAAAGGAGAGCATTTCCAAGGAAGAAGCAAATTCCATAAAGGAAAAGCTGGAGACAGCCGGTGCTACAGTAGAAATCAAGTAGGCCTGGTTCCCCAGGGTTTTTCTCTACTAATGGCTATTAACTGGTAGCTGTCAAAGGAGATTACTAGTGACTCAGGCATTGCTCGTAAGGGAAGATTGCCTTCTGGTTATTGTTGATGTTCAGGAGAGATTAATACCTGTGATAGCCAATAAAGAGAAGGTGATTAACAACATAGTCAAGCTTCTCAAGTTCTCGCATACTATCGGACTCCCGATTATTCTCACTGAACAGCAGAAGCTTGGCTCTACTGTTCCAGAAATCGGTGATGTGGTAGCAGGTTTATATCCCATTACCAAGATTGAATTTGATTGCTTCTTAAACGATGATTTCACAGAGCTTGTACGTTGCACAGGGAAGAAGACTTTACTCCTCACCGGAGTTGAAACTCATATTTGCATAGCTCAGACAGCACTACATGCCCTACCTGACTTCAATGTCCATGTGGTCAGTGATGCCGTTTCCTCTCGTACTATTGAGGACTGGCATATCGGTCTGGAAAGGATACGCCAGAATGGTGGCATCATTACCTCTACTGAGATGGTGATATTCGAGTTACTACAGAGGGCGGGAACCAACGAATTCAAGATAGCACTCGAGCTAGTAAAATAATCTTGATGCTCACCGCAATGTATCAGCTTGTCGTAATATTTTCAACAGACTTCACGGTGCCCCCATCTGGCTCAAGGGAAGAAGGTCTCCCCTCGAATTAGGCGAAGAATATCATGGTAGGTTATTACTACCCCCATGGTGATGATAAGTGCGGTACCTATCGTATAGGCGAGACGGATACCACGGGGGGAGAGACGCCTGCCACGGCGGATTCCTTCGATGATGGCTACCAGCATGCCTCCCCCATCCAACGGCGGAATAGGGATAAGATTGAATATCCCAATCCCGATACTGATGAGGGCAGCAAGGAAGATAAGGGCACTGACACCAGAACTCAGCATTTCACCAGTTAGCTGTGCTACACCCACAGGACCTACCAATGCACTCCCAGGGTCCTCCTTGGCAAGCGACAATGAATCCTTTAATAGACCAGGAAAGCTTATCATAAATTTCCCGCTTATCAGGAGAGATTGCCCCAGGGAGCAACTGTGCATCTCCGTGATGTAGGGTTTGGGCCAGGTATAGTAGATGCCTATCGTCCCCTCGGGTCCAGGAGTCAATGTTATTGCAGGTAAGTCGCGGCTGCCCTCTCTCTCCACGAAGACAGAAATCTCTTTGTCTGGTGTAATAGATTCCTGCATATCTGTATAGGTCTCAATTCTCCTGTCATCAATTTTGTAGATGATGTCATCTTCCTGAATGCCTGCTAACTGTGCTGGACCACCATCTACCACCTGCACAACTTGAACACCACTCTCGCTACCAGTAATCACCTGCATAGGAATCATGAGGCTGACGGCAATCAAGATGAACGCCAGTATGATGTTGGCAGCCGGTCCTGCTACATAGACCCCCAGTCTTATCCAGGGGCTTTTACCCGCTAGTCCATCAGGTACTTCGGGGTTGTCCTCACCAGCGGTCTTAACGAAGGCACCCAGCGGGATGGCATTAATAGTGTAGGTGGTATCTCCTCGCTTGATGCCAAAAAGCCGAGGAGGAAGACCCATGCCAAACTCCTCCACCTTTATCTTGGAGAGTTTAGCTACGATAAAGTGACCTAGCTCATGGCAGAAGACTATGATGCCTAATGTGATAGCAACGACAGCAATAGTCAGAGGGATGTTCATCTATTTATCTATCCTATTTTTCGACTTTATGAAATACTGTGAGAGTTCACCCACTCCTCATATGTCATTCTGGGCACTTCGTTCCTCAGCACGGGCTCCGCGAAGAATCTCTAGATTCTTCAGTCACGGATAGATTCGTTTTGCTCACTACATGGTTTACACTGAGTGCCTCTAGATTTCTCCCTTCGGTCGAAATGACAGCGCCGAAGTGTTCCTCAGAATAACATGCGGGTGAACGGTTAGGAAATATTTAACTCAAAAAAGGGACTTTACTTATGATACCATATGTCTCTTATTCTACGACAGTGCCATTTGACATTCACCTTACCCTTTGTTACCCTCATGTTAAGTAGGGGTGTTTTTAAATTTCTGCAGCTTACCTATTCTTCTATTTCGTAATATCGTAGGAGTTATAGTTCTTTTCAACCCTTAGTTTCAAGTTAAGCTATTATTTCAGGGACGCCATTAGAAGTTTTGAGGCAACCGTTCACTAGATGCCATTGCGAGAAGCGTCCCCATAATGTGTCATTGCGAGCATCCGACCCACCGCTGCGCTGGGTGGGTTATATCAGAAAGGAACTCTGAGTTCCTTAGGAGGTACGCAGTGACGAAGACGCAAGCTAATCTCGGTGGGGGAATGACGATGAGATTGCTTCGCTTCGCTCGCAATGACAAAAAGAAGATGCTCACAATGAAATAGGTTGGGTGAACGCTTGTGTTTTGAGGTAAACTACAGAGGGAGGAGATAAAATGGCTGAGGGAACTGGAATGAGGATTTGTGAAGAATATTTCAGGGAAGTTGGTGCTCCTATGATAGAGCAGAAATTTCCTGAGTATAAGGATAGGATAGCGGCAGGACTGGTAGGGTCAGGGTCAGAGTGCTTCGGGTTTGATGATGAGTGTTCCAGAGACCATGATTGGGGACCTTCATTCTGCCTTTGGCTGAATAAAGAGGACTACAAAGCAATCGGACGATCACTACAGGCAGAGGTAGAGAAACTTCCTCAGGGATGGAAGGAGTTTGGTCCCAGGGAAGTGAGTAAATGGGGAGGAGGCAGGGTCGGCGTGTTTGAAATAGGGCAATTCTATAAGGATTTTACTGGACTTGACCACCCTCCAGTTGGCATAAACGAGTGGCGTCCACTTCTGGAGCATTATTTGGCTGCCTGCACAAATGGGAAGGTGTTCTGTGACCCATTGGGTGAATTTAGTCGATTCAGAAGTAAACTGAAGGACTTTTATCCGGAGGATGTAAGGTTGAAGAAGATAGCTGCACGGTGCATGACAGCAGCTCAGCAGGGTCAGTATAATTTTATGCGTGCTGTTGAGAGAGGGGAATATGTTGCTGCTTTGCATGCAGAATCTCAGTTTTGCCAGGATATAATTTCACTAGTATTCTTGTTGAATAAGGAATATACCCCATTCTACAAGTGGAGGCATAAGGCGGTAAAAAATCTCCCAATATTAGGTGACTTTACCTACGGAATTTTGCTGAAGATGGTTACTACTCATAAAGAGGAACGAGGAGAGAGCCTCTATGTCCTCTATGGGAAGAAAAATCATCTCATAGAGGAGACATGTCAGAATGTAATTGAGGAACTCAGGAGACAGGGATTAAGTGATTCATCCAGTAGTTTTCTCCTCGACCACGGGCCAATATTACAACAGAGAATTAAGGATGCAGTGTTAAGGAACAGTACTGTATGGCTAGATTGAGAAACCTGCACGCTGGATAAATGCCAGAATACCGGCAATACTCTTAGCATCACAAATATCTCCAGAGAGGACAAGATTGATAGCATGAGGTAGGGATACTCTGACTATCTCAATACTTTCAGTATCCTCAGCTTCGAGGCGACTGGGCAAGAGGTCGGTAGCAAGGTAGAGATAAAGATACTCGGTACAGTAGCCAGGAGCGGAATAAAAACCACCTAGTTCTTCTACCCTCTGAGGGAAGTAGCCTGTTTCCTCTTGTAATTCGCGGCATACCGCCTCAGCGGGAGTTTCTCCCAACTCAATACCACCAGCAGGAATCTCCAGGAGTTCTTTCCCTACAGCATAACGATACTGACGCACCAGCAGGATATTCTTCTCTTCACCTCGAATAAGGTCTCCGGATGGTCTATTATCAATAGCTACTATGGCTACACTATTACCATGCTCTATGACTTCTCTGGTAGTTATCCTACCACTTGATTTCTCTATTTCATCAGTCCGGAACCCTATAGCCCGACCTTGATAGATATACCTGGTATTTAATCTCTTCTCAGTACTCATCTCTAATCGCAGGTTACTATACTCTCTCTGAATAATACATAATGTCACAACAGACTAAGATAGATGGAGATATGGGGGATTAGGCACTATCAGCAGGAAGACAGTCTATTTTTTAGTCCCCACTGTAAACAGTATTATAGATGCATCCACCTTCCTCTGATAGATGTTTATAAATCTCTCTCCAAAAAGCTCTCTATACTCATCTGCTGAGTAGTGATTTGGTTTACAAGGAGAAAATGAAAGGTTCCAGGCTTTTACCAGCCTACTTTGCAATGTGCCTTCAGGGTAATTTTTTGCACATACATCTGCAGTATAAAGTCTTCCACCTGACTTCAGGACTCTTTCTATTTCTTCTAGAACCCCACCAGGGGTAGTGCAGATAGAGAGTAGCATAAAAGCTATGGCATAATCAAAATAATTATCTGGGTATGGGATACTTTCAGCATTAGCAATTTTATACTCCAAGTTTTCGTAATCATACGAATTATCTTGTAGCACCAGTTCCTGCGCCTTTTTAATCATACCTTCGGTAAAATCAATTCCTACCACTTCGCCATTAGTAACTATTCCTCTTATTTTTCGCGAAGCCCAGCCGGTACCGCAACCAATATCAATCACTTTACTTTCTCTTTTGAACGGTATCTCCTTAATAAGCTTCTCCAAGAGAGGATGATAGAAACAGCTTGGTTCGATTCTGCTGATTTCCTCAGCGTAATTACTGAAATAGTTTTTCATGCCTTCCTTATCACTATCACTCATCTTGGTAATTCCTTCGGACTCCGAAACTAACTATATATAACTTTTTGGTAACTAATTTACCACTAGAGGTACGATTCAAGCGCCATAAAAAGGGAAGAAAAACCTCTCCCTTAAATAGAGGGAGAGGTTGGATGAAGATAAGTCATGAGATCACTCGAGATTCAAAGCTGGGAGGTTAACCTATCACTCACATAACCCGTTACCTTAGTGTTCCTAGATAGGAGGCAGTAAGCTGGCGTTCCCTCACCGCAGGCTCTGTATAATCAGGAAGAAGCATAGGTGCTACTCTATCAGTAGTAATCCCTGCATCATCTAATTCCTTATGATATGCCTTAACATGCTCTAAGGTCAGCTTCCCCTCCTGGTAACTTTCCTGGGCATAGAGGCTAGCACTTCTCCCCGCAATTCGGCCAAAGAGATGAACATCAAGCAGGGAATTACCCATGAGACGGTTCGCCCCGTGGACGCCGCCGGAAACCTCCCCTGCAATAAAGAGACCGGGAACGGAAGTCTCGCAGTTGGCATTATACACCAGCCCTCCATTCTGATAATGGAGACCAGGATAAACCAACATTGGCTCTTTGGAAATGTCTATTCCTTGCCGGTTGAATACCTTCCATTTACCCATAAATTCTCTTCGTACTGTACCTTCACCAGATAGCAAATCAATCATGGGCGAATCAACCCAAATCCCTAGCTTACCTGTGGGTGTAGGCACTCCTTTTCCTTTAGCCAAACATTCCTTAATAAAAGCGCCTGATTCCACATCTCGAGGCTCACGCTCAAAAACAAACTTTTCACCATCAACATTCAAAACATCTGCCCCTGCCCCCCTGAATTTCTCCGTCAGCAATAAGCCCTCTATCTGCTCAGGGAATATAGCGCATGTAGGATGATACTGCACGGTATGAAGGAAGCAGACCCCCACCCCCACTCTGTAGCCGAGAACTATGCCATCGGCAGTAGCTCCATAATGATTAGTAGTGGGGAATCCCTGGACATGCAACCTGCCGCACCCTCCGGTGGCTAGGACCACTGCCCTGGCTTTTACTATGAAGTACTCCTCGGTTTCCATATTATATAACACCGCGCCGGCACAATGCCCGTGCTCGTTTAATACAAGCTCCACAGCAGGCGAAAACTCGATTACCTCTATATCCTGAGAACGGTTTCTGACCTCATCCCGGATAGTGCGCATGATTTCAGATCCAGTTATATCGGAGCAGTAATGCATTCTTTTCCTGCAAGTTCCTCCCCCATGCATAGACTCCAATTTCCCATTCTTGTCTTTGGAAAAAGCGACACCCAAGCCTTCGAGCCACCTCAAAACTCCTGGCGCCTGTGTAACCAGGGTGTATACGAGTTCAGGGCTGTTCTGGAAATGGCCTCCGCCAAGCACATCCAAATAATGGTAGTATGGAGAGTCCTTCCACCCTTTGGAAGCGGCCTGAATACCCCCTTCAGCCATCATAGTATTGGCATCACCATGGCGAAGCTTGGTAGCTAAAATAACCTTAGCCCCCTGTTCTTGAGCCAACAGGGCGGCTGCTGTCCCCGCTCCGCCACCACCAATAACCAAAACATCGGTTTCGTAGTCGATAGCGGAAAGATTCACAACATCAGGGTCAATCCTACTCTTAGCTTCCAAAAGATCTGCAAACTCATGGGGAATTTTGTAACCTTTATTAGTCCCCACTTTGAGTTCTCTACGCCCCTCCTCCTTATAGTCGGGGTGATATTGCAACATCTCCTCTCTTCCTTCTGGTGATAAGGCAGGAAATTCCTCACCCCTCCTTCTCCGCTCTACTCGCTCTGGTCTGGTTTCCTCAACCTTCTTAATGTACTTTTGAAGTCCTTCCGGATACGGCATCATTACCCCCTAGCTTATAGATAGATACTCTGTCTTCTTCGGCTGCCAGTCATCCCCTGTTTCCAATGGCTCCGTTTCTCTCTCCTGATAAAGTTTTCTCAGCTCCTTTTCATCTGCGCTCATAAGCTTCCTCAAGGGCTCTTCATATTTCCCTGACTCGATAGTTTCATCTGCTTCTATTAGATGTTTCGACCTGGGGGAGATTTTAGCCCCATAAATCCTTCGGGCTAGCTGAAATATATGGTACTGTGGCATTTCTGCAAAGCAGCGGCTGGCACAGAGCCCACATTGAATACAATCAAAAGAAAGCTCGACCGCTTTAGCTATATTCCCTTGCTTCAGATATGAGACAGTATCCATAACCTCAATATTCATAGGGCAAACTTTGGTGCAAGCATTACAAGCGACACAGCGAAATAACTCTGGATAAAGCTTGTTTATCTCCTCCGGAGCCGAGGTCAGATTCTCAAGATTGAAACTGGCACGGTTAGCAGGATAAAAAGGCATCTGCGTAAGGTACATATCAGGCTCAATTACGGTCTGGCAGGCAAGCCCGGTATATATCTTGTAATCGCCTGGCTTTCGATATACAGTGCCGCAAGCCCCGCATACCCCCCCACGACAACCACAGCCACGGATAAACTTATAGCCAGCATATTCCATGGCTTTCATTATAGTGAGGCCCTCAGGCACCATATATCTCTTACCCATAACGAAAATGGGAATTAACTTGACCTTTACCCTCGGGGGTGTCTCCTTCTCTAAAGTAGCCACTCCGGGGTTACCACCTTTTCTTTTCTCTGCACCAGCCATTTCCTATCCTCCTCAGGAACTATATTACTGAAACCAGGGCAGGTTAGAGCATCAGCTCCAGCCGAACCTAGATTAAGTCATGCGATTTTAACAAATTAAAGGGGCTCACCAAATGCTTCTTAAACCATGAATCGGTTTTTGGAATCCCGAAGGCTAGCCCCATAAGCTCGGTAAAATAGAGAATTGGGAGCCGATCTTTGCCGCTCTGCCTAGTATCCAAATTAGAGTGGCACATCGGGCAGGCAACAACCATCGCCTCTGCTCCAGCATCACGGGCACCTTTAATCAAGTCCCCGGTTAGCTTCAATACTATCTCTGTGCGGCTGAGGACAAGACTCCCCCCACAACAATCCACTTTGCCTCCCCAATCTACAACCTCTGCCCCTAGAGACTCCAGCAGCCTGTCCATGGTAGTAGGATTCTCAGGGTCATCAAAGGCTACAATCTTTGGAGGACGGACTAAATAGCATCCGTAGTATGCCGCTAACTTGAGCCCCTTGAGTGGCTTTTTGACCCTGTTACTCACTTCCTCCAGCCCTAAGTCATTCACAACGACATCCAAAAGGTGCTTTACCTCATATTTTGCCTCGTAGGGCATATCAATCAATTCAGCTAGCCTCTTGCGGAATTCCGGGGACTCCTTTGCCTCCCGTTGCGTGCTTCTGAGCCTCAAATAGCAGGCAGCACAAACAACCAGAGTATCCAGCCCTTGCTTCTCGGCAATAGCCAAATTCCTTCCAGGCAGAGCATGAGTTAGTTCATCGTTTAAGAAGTGCCCCGATGAGGCACCACAGCAATTCCAATCGGGGATCTCTTTCAGTTCTATCCCCAGTTTCTGACAAACTGCCTTGCTTGATGACCCGAACTCCTCGGCTGTAGATTCTTGAGTGCACCCCGGATAAAAAGCATACTTCACTTCTGCTCTCCAGACTCAGCTTTCTCGAATATTTCCTCTATGGCTGCCAGGTTTTTAATCAATGGAGGAGTCAATTTTAGCTTCCTTCTCTTCATCATATTAAGTCCCAGGGATGCATTAGTACGCAGGTCTTTGAATGAAAATTTCCTCGCTTTAAGTATAAAGAGAACAGTCATCATAATTTCATACTGCCGACCAAAGCGCCTGATAGGCTCTACAAAGGCTCTATGGAATATCGGCACCGCCGGCTCCTTTGGCGGTACTCCCTCACGCAATGCTATCTGGTGTAGAGTGTCCATGAGATGAGGTATATCAATCTCGTTAGGGCATCGGGTAACGCAACTCTCACACGAGGCACATATCCAAATGGTAGAACTTCCTAGAACAGCATCTTTGAGTCCAAGTTGACACAAGCGGATTATCTGATTAGGACGATAATCCATGGCATAGGCTACCGGACACCCCAGAGTGCAGGTAAAGCACTGATAGCACCGGCTGATGTTCACCCCACTCAAGGCTTCAACCTCCTCCCTGAAGAGAGGGTCACTTTTTAACTGACGAGACTCATTTTTCGTAACGCTTACGCTAGTAAGTTGCATTCTATCCCTTATCTTGGGTGGATTAGGAGCGGATGCTCCAGGCTACCCATTCGCCCTAGTAATTAGTAAGCCACTCAAGCTCTCTTTCTTTGTAAATAACCAATGGTAACTCATCCTCTACACTGCGTCCTGGCACATAATCAAAGACCTTCTGAACCTTAGAACCCACCATACGGAAGAGACCAAATACTGGTAAGTCATTAGGACAAGCTTCCTGGCACATACCACAACCTACACAGGAAGTTACCATATGTTGTAAACGCGTAAGATGAAACAATAAGGTATCCGTAGGCATACGCAGGGCACCTTTCTTCGTTGCCCACTCCAGATACTTGTCTGCCCCCCACTCAAAGGTAGGAGAATCAATGAAACACTCCTTACAGTAGCACATAGGGCAGACATCACGGCAATTGTGACATCCGATACAGAGTGAGAGGGTAGTTAAGAGCTTCTCTAGCCCGTAGACTTGAGCATTAGTTCGCTCAAAGAATTCATCTCTCTTTTTCTCCCTCTCAGCAGACAACTGGGAGATAGCCTCATCTCTCCGGCTAGATACTCCGCTATCTGCTTCACCCTCCATCCCTAGAGCCTGTAGCACTTCTTCTCCCTCTGCGGTATTCGCCAGAATAAGTATCTCCTTACTCAAGTCCATGCCTATTAAGCCAATAGTAATATCTGCAGTTAGGGGGGAGAAATACTCACACACCTGGCAGGCTTCCCTAACGATACTATTCTCTCCTATCAGTTTGAGGAATCCAGCAGTAGAGGGAATGTGCTCCTGAGCAAATTTATCATATTCATTCACGGACATAGTGCCAAAACAGTCTATCCCAATCAGCAACATATTTTGCGTTGAGGCTTGCTTAAGTTTTACCAACTCTACTAGTGCTCGCAACTCACAAGGTCTAATCACCACTCCGATCTTCTTCTCACTAGAAGAGAGCCTGGTCATACTGGAGATAATACGAGCGGAATTAACTGGCATCACCGGAGCTAGAGGGTAGGCATCCTTAAGCATATCCACTTGGGTTACCAGAGCTTGCACCACACTATTGCCCGCAGGAACTTTAAGGGGAACAAGTAAGGCATCTACCACTCCCATTGCCAATAACTTCTTCAGGAGGCCATTGAGTGCCTCTCTTAGCCCTTCCTCTCCAATTTCCAGCGCAACACTTTTAGCCATAGCCTTCTCCCCCTTTAAGGCAGTTAGGCTGAAGACTGTTAGACTACTTCAGTCTTCAGCCTTCGGTCTTCAACCTCATCAGATGGACCAGTAGTCTTTTATAGGATTATGACCCATCGCCTTCAATTTGCCAGTAATCTCAATCATAGTATTAGCATACTTCCGTCCCTCGGCAGCGCTAATCCATCTCAGCCAGATTCTCTTGTCTTCCAGGTCTAGAGTATTAAGGATTGTCTTCAATACTACTATTCGCCTTCTCTCCTTGAGATTACCTGAAACATAGTGGCAATCACCAGGGGTACACCCACCTATCATAACTCCATCTGCTCCACCAAGGAGGGCACGGAGCACATATAACGGGTCTACCGAGCTGCTGCACATAGTGCGTATGGGACGAACATTAACAGGGTATTGCATCCTGCTTGTACCAGCTACATCAGAAGCAGTAGCTGTACACCAATTACAGAAAAAACCTACAAAGACAGGTTCAAAATCCTTCTCTACATTATCCATACTATCCTCTCCTACTCTAGCCGCCGATACCTCTTGTCTAATGGGCAGGTTAACCGACGTCGGTCAAACCCTATCACGGGAAGGCTACTGCATCCAGCATAGAGAATACCTGCTTATCACTGAACCCACGCAGTCTTGCTGCGCCACTGGGGCAGGCAGTCACACAGGCACCACATCCCTGGCATAGTGCTTCTCTCACTACCACAATACCCTTATTCTCATCCTTCACTCGGGCTCCGAAGGGGCAAACACCAACGCATATCTCACAACCAACACACCATCGCTCACGGACTTCAGAGACCATCCTGCCCGATTGCAATTGTGTTTTGGAGAGAATCAGGGTGGCTCTCAATGCTGCGGCTCGAGCCTGAGCTATCGTTTCTTCTATGTTACGAGGGGAATGTGCTAGACCACAGACAAAGATACCATCCTTGACGAAATCCACAGGACGGAATTTTGGTTCCGCCTCCTGGAAGAATCCATCCTCATCTATGGGAAGCTCTAACATCTGAGATAATTCAGGCTGCTGATGTGGCACTATTGCTACACTCAATACCAGCAAGTCCGGCTGAATGGTCAGCCTGCCACCCAACACCAGTTCCTCCACCTCTATCTCCAGCCTATCTCCTTCAACCTTCACCTCAGGCTTGCGGTCCAGCTCGTATCTTACAAAGGTTACCCCATTATCTCTTGCTTTGGTGTAATATTCTTCTTCAAACCCATAGCTCATCATATCTCTGTATAGAATCACTACCTCGATGCCAGGGTTTCTTTCCTTTAACATCAGGGCATTTGTTAACGCCTGTGAACAGCAGATACGGCTGCAGTAGTGTCTTTCCTTATTTCGTGACCCCACGCACTGAATCATCACCACTGACTTTAGCTTGCTGACATCTACATCACCAGAGGTAATCCTTTCCTCTAGCTCAGTCTGGGTTACTACATCCTGCCTCTCACCATATAGATATTCTGCAGGTTTTGAGCCCTCACCACCAGTAGCTACAATGACAGCCCCTATGGGGATACTCACCATTTCAGTAACACTTACGCTTTTCGTAACGCTTACGCCTTTTTCACCGTTTCCACTATTCTCACCCTCTGTAATACCTATGTTGCCTTCACTATTTACACTATCTTCGTCATCAAATTCCCCTTTGTCCCCCTTTTCTAAAGGGGGATTTAGGGGGATTATCTCTCCTGTAGAAGGGGATTCAGGTGGAACTCCCTTGCTGACTGACACCAGATTAGCTACAAAGTCACCAGCACAGCCACTTATACCAGCAACATTTGTCTCTTTATGAATATGAATTAGAGAATTTGAAGTTACCTGCTCCGTCAATTCCTGCAGAAGCTTCTGTGGGTCACCCCCCTGGAGGGTAAAGAAGATTTCTCTCAGGTTACCACCAAGCTCAGCACTTCTCTCCACGAGATGAACCTCGAAACCCTGCTCAGCGAGAGCCAGAGCAGAGACCATACCAGCAAGACCACCCCCAATAACCAGAGTGCTACCTTGAGGGGCAATACTAGACAAAGGGGAAGCTGACTGCCAGCGAAGGCTCTCAGCTGCCATTCGTACCATACGCTTTCCCTTCTCGGTAGCTGCCTCTCGGTTGTTCTCGTGAACCCAAGCAATTTCCTCTCGAAGATTTACCGTGCGGACAAAGAAAGAGGGCAATCCGGTATCCTCAGCCAGTTGCTGTGATAACCTGCGGTAGACAAAAGGAGCACATACCCCCAGCACTGCTCGATTAGCGTTGCTTTCGCGTATGCTCTCCTTCACCTTCTCCAGGGTATCTCTCTGACACAGATAGGGTATTTCCTCTACCAGAACTACATCGGGTAACTCTCTACAGGATTCAGCTATAGCACTTATATCCAGACCAGTGGTAAGCTCACCACCACAGGTGCAGAGGAAAATGGCCAGCCGGGGTTCCTCGTCAGCCATTTCAGGGGTTTCCGTCTGACTTACTGCCTCAATGGGCTGTTGACGCTCCTGTGATAACAACTTAGAAACCAGACAGGCAGCGGCATCAGCCTCAATCATGGTATCCGCAATATCCTTGGGTGCGGCAGCGGAGCCACAAACATAGATACCCTCACGACTGGTCTCTGCCACTGAAAATCCATTTTCCGTAACGCTTACGTTTTTCCTAACGCTTACGCTAGGACTACAGAAGCCCCACTGATTCTGCCTCACTCCCAGAGTTTGACACAATGAGCTAAACTCAGCGGCCGGTGTTTGTCCTACAGATAGAACCACCATGTCAAACTGGCGTTCCACCATATTCCTGCTCTCATCCATAACAGTGAGGATGAGATTCTTCGTCTGGAAGTCTTGCTTTACTACGGGGACACGGCAACGGGTGAATTTCACCCCTAACTCATCCCGTGCCCGTTCATAATAGCGATAGTAGCCCTTACCAAAGGTGCGCATGTCCATGAAGAATATTTCTATCTCCACCTGGGGGTTACTTTCCTTGATTAGCGTAGCCTCTTTTAGGGCATACATACAGCAGGCAGCCGAGCAATAGTTCCTCTTCACTTCCCTCGACCCCACACACTGCAGAAAGGCTATTGACGTTGGGATAGCCTTATCGGAGGGACGAGCTAACTGCCCCTCGAAAGGACCACAGGGACTTATTATTCTCTCCAGGTCAATACTGGTCACTACATTGGGATAGCGTCCGTATCCATACTGTCCGGCGACATGTGGGTCAAACTCCTCAAATCCTGAGGAGAGGACAATAGCTCCCACCTCCAGTGTAGTAGTTTTAGTTTCACTGCCTAAGTCTATAGCATGGAGAGGACACTTCTCTACACAGGCTCCACACCTGGTGCAGTTTTTCCAGTCAATAGTGTAAGAGTTGGATGGTATAGTAGGACGGGGCAAGTAAATAGCCTTGCGATTTACCAACCCCTCGTTAAACTCATCGGGAACCTCAACAGGGCAAACCTGGGCACACAGCCCACATCCGATACACAAGTCCTGGTCTACCCCTGCAGGAACAGAGCTTAAGGTAACCCTGAAGTTACCTGCTTCCCCCTCCAGACCTACTACCTGAGTAAGGGGCAAGGTTTCCACATTCTGATGGATAAAGCCACGACGCAGACAAAACTGCGAAGAGTCATCACGGGAAAAGATAGGTAACACCTTGCACATTCCACAGTGGTTATCGGGAAACCACTTATCCAGTTGCGCCAAGGTACCCCCCATAGCGGGGGCGCGGTCTATGAGGTAGACCTTAAACCCTACTTCTGCCAGGTCAAGGGAGGCCTTTATCCCTCCTATCCCGGCACCGATTACTAAAACTGCACCTGTCTTATCTGACACTTTAGCTTCTAACCTCAGATGAGCTTCCTAAATTCATAAATGTTCACCCACTCCTATGCTACTGCTTCGAAAATAGGCTGACCCCCACATCTGTCATTGCGAGGCACGTAGTACCGAAGCAATCTCGGTGGGGAGGGAGAGCAACTATGAGATTAGCTTTGCGTCTTCGCTCCGCTCGCAATGACACCCGGTAAACGGTTACCTAAATTCTTCCATATCCAAACCTGCTTGCTTCAAGATATTTACCAATGTTCCTTCAAGTCAGCCTACAAGCCTACTTGTCTTCTTTCGCTTCATTGCACTGGTTACTCAACTTCAAAGTATCGTGCTACATCCTCCCAACTCCATGAGGGATCCCAAATCAAAACTAAGTCTGTCTCACCCGTAGGCACATAGAAACTGCACCTGTCTTATCTGGCATTTTAGCTTCTAACCTCAGAGGAGCTTTCTAAATTCTTCCGCATCCAAACCTGCTTGGCTTCAAGAGGTTCACCATACCCCCTTTTACACATACTCCGCTGCTGCTATATCAATCATTTCAAAGAACTGACTCCGGGTCGAATTTTTATGTCTTATAGCCCCTGAGGGGCAGGTAGCGGCGCAAGCGCCACACCCCTCACACACTGCCTCATTGACCGTTGCCACCTTCTTCTTAGGGTCAAGGGTAATAGCCTTATAAACACACACAGAAACACACTGACCACAGCCACGGCAGATCTCCTCATCCACAAAGGATATAAGGGGATCACGGAGCAACTCCTCACGAGAAAAGAGGGAAAGAATCTTACTTGCTGCCCCACTGGCAGAGGAAATAGTATCCGGGATGTCCTTGGGCCACTGACAGGCACCTGCCAGATAAACACCTGCTGTCAGGGTCTCTACGGGTCTCAGCTTAGGATGTGCCTCGGTGATGAAACCAAACAGGTCAAAGATAACATTCAGTTTGTGAGCCAGGTCCACAATTCCAGGACTGGGTGTCATTCCCAGAGCGAGGACTACCAAATCAGCAGAGATTTCCACCATCTTACCAGTGAGGGTATCGGCCCCCCAAACCTTAATCTTGTCCCCATCACGAAATACCTTAGAGACTCTCCCCCTAAGGTACATTATCCTCTCTTCCTCTACTGCCGAGCACACGAACTCCTCGAACTCCTTAGAATCGGAGCGAATATCCATGTAGAAGACATACGCTTGCCCTTCAGGAACTGCTCTCTTATACAACACTGCTTGCTTTGCCGTATACATACAACATACTCGAGAGCAGTAGATTACACCATGCTCGGGGTCACGAGAACCCACACACTGGATAAATACCACCTGCTGTGGCACCTTACCATCGGAAGGTCTCCTGATTTCCCCTTTAGTAGGACCTGTGGGAGATAGAAGCCGCTCAAACTGAATCCCATCGATAACATCGGGGTCAATCTCATATTCACCGATCCGCTCCCTGGGGAACAAGTCGTAACCTGTAGCTACAATAATTGCCCCTATTCTCTCCTCAGCGATAACATCCTCTTGGGTAAACTCAATAGCCTGTGCAGGGCATACTTCTTCGCAGGCTCTACAGGAATTCCCCGTAGCAAGATGCACACATGAGGTGGCATCAATCAGCAGGCGAGAAGGTACTGCTTCAGGGAAAGACCGATATATAGCGCCCCGTTGCGAAAGCCCACGGTCAAACTCAGAGGGCACCGAGACAGGACATACCTCTAAACAGCGTCCACAACTATTGCACCGTGTCTCATCAACAAAAGAAGCCTTCTTTCTAATCCTTATGTCAAAACTACCTATGTATCCTTCGATATCCTCTATCTCGGAGTAGGTATAGAGCTTTATCTTAGGATGAGTCACTACCCTGGCAAGCAAGGGAGCTGTCACACACCCAACACGGTCCAATGTAGGGAAGGTTCCTGACAACTGACTGACATGTCCCCCGATATAGGGAGCCCTGTCTACCAGGACTACCTCATAGCCAGCATCGGCTATCTCCAGGGCAGAAGTCATACCTGCTATTCCAGCACCCACTATTAAGGCTCTCCGGGTCAGCGGGATAACTGGTGGGAAGAGCTCCATATTTATGCGCACCTTCTCCACTGTAGCCTTAATAATGGCAATCGCCTTTTTAGTAGCCCCTTCTCTATCCTTAAGATGGGGCCAGCTACAAGCCTCTCTAATGTTAGCTACCTCACAGAAGTAGGGGTTTAAGCCCTCGGAGGCAGCCAGAGTACGGTAGGTTCGCTCATGCAAATATGGAGAGCAGTTAGACATGACTATAGCATCAAGTTTCTTCTCTTGAATGGTCTTTCTTACCAGGTCCTGCCCTGGGTCAGAGCACATATACATGTAATGCTCTGTTGCCACCACACCGGGATAATGACTTATCTCTTCTACTACCTTCTCTACATCTACCGATGCAGCAATATTCAAGCCACAATGGCACACGAATACCCCTATTCTTCTGGTACCATCCTGTCTCCTAATCATTTAACCTACTGCCACCCTTTCCAATTTTAACTCTGTCTTGGAGAAGAGAGATAAAACCTTACTGGCCGCTCCACTCCCCTGAGCAACAGAATCGGGAATATCTTTGGGGCCTTGAGCACATCCAGCAACATAGATACCAGGAGCAGAGGTCTCTAAGGGACGAAGCTTAAGATGGGACTCCTTAATAAAACCATTCCCATCAATAAGGATACCCAGCTTTTGCGCCAATGCGGCTGTTTTGGGGTGAGGCAGCATCGCCATACCCAAAACCACCATGTCACAGGAGATTTCCACCCGTTTCCCAGTCAGGGTATCTGCTCCTAATACCTTAAGCTTGTCTCCTTCTCGGTATATCTTTGATACCTTCCCCCTTAGATAAACCACCCCATCCTCTTCCACAGCGCGCTGCACAAAATCCTCATATCCCTTTCCGGTGGTCCGGATATCTATGTAGAAGATATAAGCCTGCCCATCCTCCACCGCATGTTTATACAACAACGCCATCTTGACCAGGTACATGCAGCAGACACGGGAGCAGTAAGGCACACCATGCTCAGGGTCACGGGAGCCACAGCATGAAACAAAGACTACCTCTTTAGGCTCTCTACTATCAGAGAGCCTCATCACCACTCCAGCGGTAGGACCTCCAGGACAGAGTATCCTCTCAAACTGAATCCCATCCAGAATATCCAGGTCATCATCAAACTCTGGAATATCACTCGGCGACATAAGCTCAAAACCAGTAGCCACAATAATCGCACCTACCTCAATATCCTCAAACCGATCCTTAAGCTCATGATTTACTGCCTCTTTCTGACAAGCTGCCACACATGAGAAACACTCACAGCAACCAGGGCAGGAGATACAGCGGCTTGCTTCTTCCATAGCTTCTTCTTCACCTAGCCCTAATTCTACCTCCTGAAAGTTCCCCTCTCGAGCATTCACTGGTATCGCAGGCATACTTACCCTGTTTTCTTTCTGGAATCCTCCCTTTTGAAATCTGCTTATATCAACCTCAAGCTCATTCTTCTGAGGTCCCTCTTTTTCACGGTCAATTGTTAAATCTTCACTCTTAAAATACCTATCAATAGAAATGGCTGCCTTCTTCCCCGCCGCCAATGCCTCAATTACTGTAGCTGGTCCTAATACTGCATCACCACCAGCAAAGATGCCTTCCACACTTGTCTGGAGGGTTACCGGGTCACAAGTGAACCTATTACCTCGACCAATCTTAATCCCGGTATCTTCACTTACGAAAGAAACATCAGCAGCTTGCCCGATAGCAGGAATTACTGTATCTACCTCAAGAAGGAACTCAGAGCCTTCAATTGGAATAGGACTCCTTCTACCACTTTTATCTGGTAGTCCCAGCTTCATCCTGATACATTCCATCCCTTTCACCTTGCTACCATCAACTACAATTTTGGAGGGAGCAGCAAGGTAGTGAATCTTTATCCCTTCTTCTTCAGCACCCTCTATCTCTTCTTCAGCCGCCGGCATCTCAGCTCTTGTCCGACGGTATACGATGGTAATCTCCCCTGCCCCAAGGCGAAAAGCAGTTCTGGCAGCATCAATAGCGACATTACCTCCTCCTACCACAGCTACCTTATCACCAATCTTAACCTTTTCACCCAAATTGACCTTACGAAGGAACTCAACACCTGGATATACCCCCTCTGCGTCCTCACCCGGAACTCCTAACTTCGTACTAAGGTGGGTACCAGTAGCGATAAATACTGCACCAAAATCCCTCTTCAAATCAGCTAATGTTATATCTTTACCGATGGAGGTGTTGAGCTTTATTTCCACCCCCATTTTCTCAATCATGCCGATTTCCCCTTCAAGAATATCCCGGGGGAGCCGATACTCAGGTATTCCTACCCTCATCATTCCACCAGCAAGAGGTAAAGCTTCCAAAATTGTAACCTTGTAACCCTTTCTGCGAAGCTCATAAGCAGCCATAAGCCCTGCTGGTCCAGCACCAACAATCGCTACCTTCTCTTCCTTCTCCTCGACAATGGGAGCAAGGGGCGCAGTACCTTCCTCACCCATGTGCTTCAATTCATAGTCAGCAGCCACCCTTTTAAGGTCTCGAATCCTCACTGCCTCATCTATTTTCCCTCTGGTGCAATGTGTCTCACAAGGGTGAGTGCAAACACGGCCGCATATCCCAGGAAAAGGATTATTTTCTCTAATGATACGCAAGGCATCAGCAAATTTACCCTTAGAGATAAACGCTACATAAGCCTGAGCATTCATATGAAGGGGGCAAGCATCACGGCAAGGAGCGGTTCCCCTTTTATCTATGAGAACCCTGCTGGGCACAGCCTGCGGAAAAGCTTTAAAGATAGCTGGTGACTTGGCTACACCTCGCTCATAGTAGGTGTACATGCTAACAGGACAAGATGCACTACATTCCTCACAGCCATTGCATAAATCCCAGTCCACCAGAGGCGATTTCCTCCTAACCTTAACCTTAAAGTGTCCTATCTCTCCTGAGACCTCTTCAACCTCTGAATAAGCCATAAGTCTTATATTGGGATGTTGTCCACACTCTACCATCTTTGGAGTCTCAATACACTGGGGGCAATCCAATGTAGGGAAGGTCTCGGAGTACTTAATCATCTGCCCCCCAATACTGGGGCTATCCTCTATCAGAAATACCTCATATCCACCATCAGCAATATCCAGGGACGCCTGAATACCTGCTATTCCACCTCCAATCACCAGAACCTTCTTGATTATAGGGGCATTCTCCCAGAATACAGGCTTAGCCTGTTGCAGGATCTCTATGGCTGATTTAATTGCCTCAATTACCGCAGCAGTAGTCTCTCCCCTGGAATACGCATTAGGCCAGCCGCATTGCTCCATAAGGTCAATTGCTTCTAGCTGATGCTGAGACAGCCCTGCAGAGAGCACCTCCTCTCTCAGAGTATCCTGATGAACTGAGAGTGAGCAAGTAGTTGCTACTACTCCATCCAAATTGTTATCTTTTATAATCTCACCTACCCCTGCTGCCTCCAAGTTAACACACATATCCTCGTGAACAGCTACATAGACTACATCAGGATACTTCCTAATTTCCTCCACTACCTGTTCAACATCTAGCGAGTTACCAACTACTAGCCTACAGTGGCAGATGAATACTCCAATTCTATTCATTACTGTTACTTCTATTCTCCAACCTTTACTCCTTCAACAATCAGGCCTTTGCTTTGCAGGAGTGGCTGTGGGTCTATATAATTTAAATTGAAGTGGCATACCTCAGTATCTAACCCCAGAGCAATAGCCAGGAGCTGAGAAAAGTATAATGTGGGAATATCCGGGAGGTCACCTCTTTGCCTCTTCAATTCCCGATGGGCTAGTCCCAGATTATAATCACACATGGGGCAAGTAAGTACCACAGCCTCAGCCCCACGCCGCAGGGCAGAGGTTAATATATTCTTGGCAGCTTCCAGGGCAAAGCCTACATTACCTACTATCTGATAGGAGCCGCAACATTCTGTAGCAAAAGGAAACTCTATTACAGTGGCTCCCAGTGCCCGGAGTAAATCCTGCATTACAGTGGGCTTTTCCACATTGTCTATGGCAACCTCTGCAGGCCGCAGCAGGGTACATCCGTAATAGGAAGCCACCTTCAAACCTTCGAGGGGAAGCTTAACCTTTTCTGAGATAGCTTTCCATCCAATATCATCCCGCAGCACTTGGAGAAGGTGAACTACATCTACCTCCCCATTATAATCAGGCTCCTCATCCATAAAGCTATTGATAGTGCCCCTCTTCTCAGCATCTCCCCGCATCAGGATATCAGCCCGCCGCAGAGTGTTGTAACAGAAGGAGCATATTGTAGCTACTTTACTACCCCCTTGCTCCTTCACCCGAATAAGGTCTCTCACCGGCGCTATATGATGTATCAAGTCGTCACCAGCCAGGGAATGCACCGTCCCACAGCAGTTCCACCGTGGAAGTTCAACCATATCAATCCCCAGGGCTGCCATAGAGACAATTGCAGAATCCTCAGCATTCTTAGCCCTGGTCTTTAGAGTACACCCGGGATAATACCATAGATTCATCTTACACCTTTTCTGTAACGCTTACACTAGGAAGTAAGCTTTCTAAAACTACTGACTAATGCTACCTGAGGCATTCCCTCCAGAGTCTCAGGTGGAATCTCTATTGGCTGCACATAATTAATGTTCTTCCTCAGGGTGAGCAGCCGCAGGGCCTCCATAACCCGAGCCAGGTCTACTCCCCGAGGGCACCGCACCGCACAGGTATAACAGGAGGCACATATCCAGATGGTATTAGATTTAGCTATTTCCTCTTCCAGCCCCAACTGTGCCAGCCGAATAATCTGATTAGGGAGAATATCCATAGCAAAAGCCATAGGACAGCCTGCTGAGCACTTACCACACTGATAGCAAGAAAGGAGATTCTGCCCACTAATCTCCTCCACCTTCTTCACAAAATCACCTTGCACCTGCTTAACCGAAAGTTCTACTCGCACACTACATCTCCCTTCAGCTCAATTCTCTGCTTGTTCTAGTACCTCACAGGTCAGGGCTATTTCATCACAGTTGGGAAACTTAGGGCAACGGTAACAGTCTGACCATATCTTACGGGGAAGCTCCATTTTATCTAACCGTCGGAAGCCAAATCTCTCAAAAAAACCTGGTCTATAGGTAAGACAAAAGACAGTAGGTATACCCAAACCTCTCGCCTCTTCCATACAGGAATTCACCAGCAATGTGCCATATCCTCTTTCCTGATATTCCTCAGCTACTGCAACAGCTCGTGCCTCAGCCATATCCGACCAGTAGATATGTAGTGAAGCACATGCCACCACCCCCCCCTTCTCCCTCACCACAAAGTAGTCCCTCAAACTCTCATAAATTTCGCTCAGAGCGCGGGGCAGCATCTCACCCTTTTCAGCAAAATGATTAACCAGCACGTGTATACGAGGCACATCTCCAATCGTTGCTTTTTCTGCCTTCAACTCTTCTCCTCAACCTTTGTTCTAACCTGCTATAGAAAGCAGATACAGGATATCCCCTCAAAAAGCGAGCTGAATAAGGGCTATGCTTTATTCTTATTCTACTCCCACTATCTAAATCCAACCCTGTTTGACCATCAATACTAAGAATGGCTTGATGATTTGTAGAAACCTCTAACTCAATTATGGAAGAAGGTGATAATACTAGAGCAACAGGTAGAGATAAATAGGGTGAGATTGGGTTAAGTACCAATTCCTTCGATTGTGGATAGAGTATAGGGCCACCTGCTGCCAGATTGTAACCAGTACTACCTGTTGCGCTACAGACAAGCACCCCATCTGCCCTGTAGGTTGTCAGGTATTCCCCATCAATATAAGCCTTTACGTAAACTAGCCGACATACAGCACCCCGTCCTACCACTACATCATTTAAAGCATAGAATAGAGAACAGGCGGAACCCCCCCCCTTCTTCTCGTCACCTGAGGAGAGAATCTCCGCCTCTATCGTAGCACGCTTATCCACCCAACCATTCCCCTCTAATAGGGAGGGTAATTTTTCACCTACCTCATTAACCTCTAGCTCGGTCAAAAATCCTATTCCACCCATATTAATTCCCACAATAGGTATCTCATAATGTACAGCGAACCGAGCTACTTTCAGGATAGTACCATCGCCCCCTACAGTAATGACCAAGTCAACATCAGGAATCAACGTCCCCATCTGCTCTTCATCCAAAGAAGAACAGAACCAAACCGACACCCCCCCTGAGGAGATAGTTCTCATCAATTCATCGGAAAAGAGCCTCGCTTCCTCAGCCTTAGGATGATAGATAATACCTATCTGTTTCCCCAAAGCGCTACTTTCCTGTCCCTGAACTAAACCAGCATTAGCATATCACTCACCTTTTCTCTTGTCAAGACAAAGTCTCTTCCAATACTTTTAGTGCTTCTGGAAACTTTAGAATAGGATAGTCTCTTCTTACGATTAGCCATTGTAGCGCCGAGGTTTATCCCCGGCAGGGGTGGGGGACAAGCCCCCACGCTACTATGAAAATTCTAACTGGCTCAAGGGGGGATGTTTTCATCCCCAGCAAAGAATGAGCAAGGTTAGGGGTGACAATGTCCCCAACAAGCGTAGAAAAGCTGAAATTGTTGTCCGAAGCTGAGAACTGCCTGCGTCCCGGCATTACTTTTGAAAGTCTGGAAGCAGTCGCCAGTCAAATGAG
>JAUWOP010000035.1 GCA_030612045.1 Chloroflexota bacterium
GAAAGTTTCCTCTTCTTTTGTAGATACCCTAAAAATTCCTCAATCTTACCTTCCATATTCTCTCGTGTCTCTCCTTTACTGGATTTATTTCCCTTAAAATCACCCTTCTACCCCATCCTTATTCCAAACAAGATTGACCAAGTTCATCGAGGTGCCATGGTTCTCAGACAAAGCCCTCACCCCGGCGGGTTCAGCACCCTGTGCCTTCCCGCTGACTACTAGTCCGAAGAGTGAGGCTAATCCAGGTGTGCTGCTCCTCCCCTTTTTAGCCATCCTGATACCCTACCCCTAATAAACCTGGTCAGGTCTCCTTTCTCATAACACCCACGCCTTTCTACCCACTATAATACTCGACTTCTACTAAACATATTTGCCCTCCTTTCTTACAACGCTCGCACTTCGTTGAGTAGAAGAATATCAGCCATGCATTCCAAACAGATTACAGCCAGATTAAATCTATGTTACAAAAAAGGAGGATTTCCTCAGTCGTAAGCGTTCACCCGTCAGCATGTAGGGACGGGTTTCAAACCCGCCCCTCTACGGGTTATCCCCCTGCCTACGCAAGCTCTGCGGAAACAGAACTAAACAGTGAGGATGAAGGAAGGACTCCTTTTAGGTCTCAGATTAGCTAGAGCTACCGGAGGAGAACCCGCCCTTCCATCTTCCTATAGCTTCAACTTCCCCCTCGGTATCAAAGAAGCTCCTGAATATTCTAAAGTAGTAAAGCTCTTCCTTAGATGAAATCCCAATCTGCTCAAATTTCCTTCTTGCCTTATCAAATTCGCTATCTGAAATTTCATCCTCAGCAACCTCCATGAGCAGCCGTTCTGAGCCACAGCCAGCAGCAAATTCCATCTTGGTCCTCCACAGAACCTCATCAGGCAAATAGCCAGTAAATGCCTGCCTCAGGAGCCACTTCTCCATCTTGTTCTTCTCTTTCTTCACCATTTTCAACGCAGGGTCGATAGACATCGCATACTCTACGAAGTCTATATCAAGAAAGGGCACCCTACCCTCTATAGACCACTCCATAGTAGCACGGTCTACCCTCTGGAGATTCAAATTATGCAGCCCTGTAAGAATCCTAACTGATTCCTTATAAACCTCTGCCTCATTAGTAAATCGCTCAATATAATGATAACCAGCAAAGACTTCATCTGAGCCTTCCCCAGTAAGTATAACCTTAACATAGTCCTTAGCTAACTGTGAGACAAAGTAGGTTGGAATGGCGCTTCTCACCAGTGGAGGGTCAAAGGATTCAAGGTGATAGATTACATCGGGCAGCACCTTCATTACTTCATCTCGACTATAGACATATTCATGGTGGTCAGTACCCAGAAAATTGGCAACCTTCCTGGCGTATTCCAGGTCAGTAGCACCCTCTACCCCTACAGAGAAGGTATCTAAGTGCTCAAAATGTTGCTTTGACACAGCACATATTAAACTGCTATCAATGCCACCACTTAGAAAGCAACCTAATGGGACATCAGACATCCAGCGCTTTTGTACTGCTACACTCAATCTTTGATGTAGCTCCTCGGTTATCCTGCCTGTATCGTCTTCCCAGTGCTCAATCTCTGGGAGTTGATAGTATTGAACCAGCCCTCCCTTTTTCGTAACACTTACGCTTGAGGAATAGTAATGCCCGGGAGGAAACTCCTGAATGCTATCTACCACCCCCTCCAGCGCCTTAATCTCAGAGGCAAAGAAGAGGCAGCCATCCTTTTCTCCCTGGTAGAGAGGTTTTATCCCCAGTGGGTCCCTGGCAACAAAGATATCCTCCCCGTCATAGAGGACGAAGGCAAACATTCCATCCAGCCTTGAGACCATTTCCTCTCCCATCTCTTCGAATAAATGAACTATCACCTCAGTATCAGAATCGGTACAAAAGTAGTGCTGAGAGAGCTCATCCCTCAGGGCACGGTGGTTATAAATCTCACCATTACATATAACACATTTTTGCTCATCTTCACTAAAGATTGGCTGCTTGCCACCAGCTACATCTACTATCGAGAGTCTCCTCTGCCCTAGGGCAACATTACTGTCTACATAGGTGCCCTCATCATCTGGTCCGCGGTGGGACAATTTATCCAGCATGGTATCCAGATGTGATGCCCAACGGCTGACATTATCTCCATAGATAGCAACAATTCCACACATTGACTTATGCTTCCTTTCCATGACTATCAACTCTAAACTTGTAGCCTATATTCCTCACTGTCTCAATAAAGGAGTACTCCCCTGCTTCAATCTTAGTTCTGAGTCTCCTTATATGAACGTCTACTGTTCTATCACCACCGTAGTAGTCATAACCCCATATCTCATTAAGTAATGCGTCTCGGGTAAAAACCTTCCCTTCATTACTTGCCAGAAATCGGAGCAACTCATATTCCTTGAAGGTTAGTGTGGCTAGCCTACCACAGACAGACACCTCGCATTTGGCTGCATCTATAACCAGGTCACCACGCTTAATTAAGTCCTCATCATCTATATTCCTTGTTTGTCGGAGGATTCGCTTCACTCTCAATGCAACCTCGGGTGGCTCCCATGGCTCGACTACGAAATCGTCTATACCTGCACCGGGGTCGAGACTGCCGAGCATCTCTCTGGAGAGGAGAGCAATGATAGGCAGAGACCTTTCCTGTTTTATCTTTTGGGGTAGCTGCCATATCCCTGAAGTGACTGGTAAACCATCTATAGCTATAAGCACCAGGTCCAGGGATTGCCCTGTAACTTGCTCTACTACTTCCTCTTCGTCATAGGAAGCAATCGAGCAGGTAATGCCCCTCTGGGCAAGTCCTGACCCCAACTTCCTTACCTGTTCGGTATCATCGGCTATAATGAATACTCTGAACAAGGTCTACCTACCTACCTACCCTCTCAGTCATGATGGCTATCAAGCTATCAACACAAAGGCTAGCTCTGAAGGCACCCTTCATCACCTCTACAGGATAGGTAAATTCCCCTTTGGTAAACATGGAAATATTAGCAGGGAACTTCTGCGGACTAATATGCTTCCATCCTGAGCTACTGCTGAATCAAGCGAGCAGCCTGTCTGAGGTATGGTTCAAGGTGCTTCTGTTCTATCGGACTCAATAGACCATGCTCATATGCCAGGTTATCCAGCCATAGCTGGACATGATCCTGTGTTGCCCAGTGTCCCGGAGTATCATATTTGAACCCATACCGTTGAGAACTACCAAGATTCTCCTCTAGTTCTTCCTTCATGTGATACCCCAGTTGCTCTGTTATCGATTCCCTAAACCCCTGTTTCTCAGCTAGCGTCAAGAACCTACCATGAATTCCAGCACCATGTTGTGCAGCTTCCTTAGGCCGCCATGCTATTTCCTCAGGAACACCAACAGCAGATGCCAGAACACGGTGTATGTATTTCCCCAAAATATCCTTTTCCGTAGCATCTACACCACTTGGCCGTAATTTGAGATGGGGATCAATGGCAAAAGCCGTCTTGATTACCTGTGGGTCTAAATAAGGTACACGAAGCTCAATACCATAAGTCATGGTGATTTTATCTTCCCGCTCCAGGGTCTCCTTATAGAGTTGCTTGAGGTCATCCCACATACGGAATTCGAACTCACCATATCCATCTAGCTCGATGACGCGGCAGTACCAGGGATAGCCACCAAACAGCTCATCAGCTCCCTGACCAGTAAACAGGACAATCTGCCCATCCTCATGCGCCAACTCCACTGATGCCATAATAGGAATAGCAACCTCTACTTGCCCCAGACTGCGATCCTCAATAGAGGTGATGACCTTGGGAATGAACTCTAGTAGAGTCTGGTCATCCAGATGATTTATTCGCAGCGGGATGCCAATTTCATCCGCTGCTCTTATGGCAAAATCTACATCAGAGGCACCTTCCACGCCTGCTACATAGCCAGTCAGGTTAGCACCCAGCTCCTTGGCGATTACAGCTATCAATACACTGTCTACACCACCGGAGAAAATTACCCCCACTTGCTCTAACTCTGGGATACGCTTCTTCACTGCTTCCTGTAGAGCCACCTGATAATTTCTGATTGCATCCTCAAGCTCATGAATAGTAGGTTCTTCAGGGTGCAGAAACTCTGGTGTGCGGCGGGTCTGCTCCAACCCAGAGGGGGATAGACGGATAATCTCACCGGGGAGCACACGATAGACATTTTCCCTCAACCCAATACTCCATAGTGCCTTCTTCTCTGAGGCAAAAGCAAAGAACTTCTCATCCCCTCCCCAATATAGCTGTTTTACCCCAATGAGGTCACGAGCGATGATGATGTCCTTGCCATCAGTGGCAGCTATAGCATAGACTCCATCCAGTTGAGGAATAACTTTATTAAAAGCATCCACCAAGTTACCATTATAGTACTCAGAAAGAAGGTGAACCAGTACCTCACTGTCTGTCCGAGTAGTGAAGTGATAATGTTTCTCCAGGGGACCTCGTAAGGCTTTGTAGTTGTAGATTTCCCCATTATGTAGAAGGGTAATTTGCCCATCATTGCTAACAAAGGGTTGCTGACCCTGAGCCCCACCGACTACTGCCAGCCTCGTATGCCCCATAGCCGAGCTACCCTGCATAGAATCCCAATCTATCGCAGCTACTGTGTTAGCATAACAAACCTTACCGGACGCTACCACCCCAGCTCCATCTGGACCACGGTGTATAATACTTCCCAACATATCTCGCAGTAATGGAACTACATCTTCTCCCTCCCTGCTCAGTATGCCAGCAATACCACACATAATTCAACTCCTCTTTAATAGGTATAAAGCCTACCATAAGGTCTAAGCCAAAGAGGGAACAGTTTGACAAACTTATGTTTTAATATCTCCTCAGCATCATAACCAAAATGGGAGGCAAACTCACCAACAAACTTCTGAAGAATCTGGTAGTCTTCCTCTTCTACCTCGGCAACACCCACTTCTTTACCCAGTTGAAAGTCCTCGACATCCCCCCTCAAATATATGACACCCCCATGCATCCCGGTCCCTATAAAATTAGCCTTGTGTTGTTCTCCGTCCCTCAAATTGAGACCGAGCAGAATCAGGATTCCACCCCCCATATATTCTCCCAGGAAGTCCTGAGCTGTGCCACCTATCACCATCACCGGTTTCTTTTCATTATACTCCTTCATGTGAATTCCCGCTCTATAGCCCACATCTTCCCGAACAAAAATCTTCCCTCCCCGGGCTGACAAACCAATAATATCTCCGGCATGACCATGGATGACTATCTCACCAGCATTCATGGTATTTCCACAACCATCCTGAGCGTTGCCATGAACGATAATCGTTGGTCCATCCATAAATGCCCCCAGATCGTTGCCTGGCGTGCCATAAACATCAATCTGAACCGGTCGGTCAAGGTCAGTGCCAATATATCTTTGTCCATGGACATCACGAAGCTCAATCATGGTGGTTCCATTATTAGTAGCATTTCCGTTCGATATCGCATCCTTGAGTTTGGCATTAAGCTCTTTGTGGAAAACTCCACCAGCATCAATCCTTATCGATGATGTGAATCCCCGTCAACCTCCACCTTATCTGGCTTTCGCCCCAGGTAAGTGGTAAGTTCCATTGGCTCACGCAATGGGTCAATAGAGGGATTAGTTACCTGACTGGCGTTCAGGAGCATGTGGTCCCAGTAGATACGATAACCCTTGTCATTGCCTGTTCCGGTAAGAATCATACCACCGCTCTCCGCCTGCCTGATAATATCCTTGATGACTTCAGGTCGCCAGTTGTAGTTCTCTCTATAGTCCAGAGGATGCTTCCTGATGGTCAAGGCATGAGTAGGACAGAAAATCATGCAACGATGACAACCAACGCAGTTCTCTTCATGGCTTCTCACCTCATCATCCTCAGCATCATAGTAGTGAACACCAAAGGCACACTGATTGACACACACCTGACACTGGATGCACCGCTCCTGGTCCCTATCTATTAAAAAGTTTGGTGGCAGATAAGTCTTCACCTAATTCTCCTCTTTGCTCACTACCTTCTTACAGCAATTCCTCTTTCAGCCAGGTAGTCTTTCGCCTGGCGGATTGAGTAGGTTCGATAATGGAAGATACTGGCAGCCAGGACAGCATCAGCCTTACCACTGACCAGAGCCTGGCAGAGATGCTCCAAATTACCTGCGCCACCGCTGGCAATAACAGGCACAGTTACTGCCTCGCTAGTAATGCGGGTCAACTCCAGGTCATATCCAGTCTGATGACCATCAGCATCCCAACTGGTAAGGAGCAATTCTCCGGCACCAAGCTCAACAGCTTCCTTCGCCCACTGGATAGCATCAATCCCTGTTGGCTCTCGTCCCCCATGAGTCAAGACCTCCCATTTAGGCACATCATCAGTCTTTTCTTGCAACGCTTGTGCTTCTCGCCTAGCATCAATAGCTACAACAATACACTGAGAACCGAATCTTTTTGCCCCTTCGCTAATAAGCTCAGGGTTGAGCACTGCTGCAGTATTGATGGTTATCTTGTCGGCTCCTGCCTTAAGCATCCGTCGCATATCATCAATACTGCGTAGCCCTCCACCAACAGTGAGTGGTATGAAAACCTGCTCTGAGACACGCTCAACCACATCCACCATGATGTTACGTCCCTCAGGCGTAGCACCAATATCCAAGAAGACAAGCTCATCAGCGCCCTCCTTGTAATAGAAGGCAGCAAGCTCTACAGGGTCACCAGCATCGCGGAGTTCGGTAAAGCTTGTGCCCTTAACCACTCTCCCGTCAGTAACATCAAGGCAAGGGATAATTCTCTTAGTTAACATCAGTTTAGTCCTCGGTTTCCGGTTCTCAATCCTCAGTCTAGTTGACAGCTTCCGTGAAAGAAGGAATCCCCTTACACCTCATGGGCTGGTAGCTATCAGTTAATAGCTGATGATTCAGACTCCCTATAACTGGCTCGCCGCCCACTGGAATCCATGTATGGTCTAAGTCAGGGCAGACTAAGCGAATAGCTGACTCCTCAGATGAAAGGTAAAGCATCGGTCCCTTTACCCCTACAGTGAGAGGGCGAAGCCTTACCCTGTCGGTGAACCCTATCATTTCAACCTAAACCTGTTCTCCCGTAAGTACCATCTTCATAAAGTTAGAATACATCTTAAGCCCCAACTCCCCACTCTTTTCGGGATGAAATTGAGTTGCCACCAAGTTCCCCTTGGCGACTACACTACATATAGGAATACCATACTCAGTCTCACCAGCAACCAGTGATTTATCATCTGGCTCTACATAGTAACTATGAACAAAGTAGAAGTTGGCTCCATCAGGTATACCCGAAAATATAGGATGAGAAACCTTTTGCTTCACCTGATTCCACCCCATCTGGGGAACCTTTAGCCCCACGGGGAGCTTCCGTACCCGTCCTGGAATAATACCAAGGCACTCATGCCAACCTCCTTCTTCAGTACCAGTAAACAAAACCTGTAGCCCTATACACACACCGAAGAAGGGCCTGCCCTCAGCAATAACTTGACGAATCGGGTCAACCATACCCAGTGCTCTCAAGCTTTCTACAGTATCAGCAGCAGCACCAACACCAGGTAGAATGACTGCTCGGGCGTTAAGCACCTCAGCGGGATTACTGGTTATACTCGGCTGGTAGCCCAGTTTGTTGATAGCATTGACCACACTACGCAGATTACCAGCACCATAATCAACTATCACAACCATTTTGTCATTACTCATCATAGTTTTAAGAGCAACCTAGAATATTACCTGTAGCTTCTGTGTATATCAGTGCCTCATTGGGACAGTTAGCGACACATACAGGTATATCTTCCCCCGGGCAAAGGTCACACTTGATTATCTTTTCCTGACAGATATCCTGCTTTATAACACCAAAGGGGCAAGCCAATATGCATGTCCAGCAACCAATACATCTCTCCAAATCAACAGTGACAATACCACTCTCAGGGTTCCTCTGGAGTGCCCCGGTAAGGCATGCATAAACACAGGGAGGTTCAACACAATGGCGGCACTGCACCGCAAAGGAAACAGCCCCTTCTTCCTCAATTCGCAAACGTGGCAAAGGGCGGGGAGATTCCCTTTTGAATGTCTTGATTAAATCCCTTGATTGTGAGTGCTCAGCCTGACAATACACTTCACAGAGATGACAACCAATGCAGACCTCTTCCCTGATATAAATCCTCTTCATCTTAGGTAGTCTTCTCCTTTAGGATAAAACCTGCCCATTCACAAACATGAATGCCTGGTGGACGGCAGGCGGTTGCCACATTCCGCTATTATATAACATTCCTTCTTGCCAGGTCAACACTTATAAGTGTTTACAATATAACACAGGTATTCCACAGGAACAACTTGGACTCCTAGAGCATTATCATTTATAATGAGGATAGGTGAATGCATTTCCGAGTCTCAATGCCTGAGGGGAAATTTATGGCATGTGGTCAATAGGGTTTAGAGGGAAACCGCTGAGCCTCCCTTATTTTGGAAGGGAGATGCTACAATGTTAGTTTACACGCTAGTGAGCCAATGCTTCAAATATAGGCATTGGCTTCTTTAGTTAATAAAGGAGCTGAAGGATGAAGGACTCCTATGGGCGGGAAATCACCAGTTTGCGCTTATCTGTGACCCAAAGGTGTATGCTGAGCTGCATATATTGTCATAATGAGGGGCAGGAAAAAGCCAGAAGCGAGATGAGTTGTGAGGAGATGGAGCATATCATCAGGGTGGCAAGCGCTATAGATATCAGAAAGGTGAAAATTACTGGTGGAGAACCCCTTCTCAGAGAGGATATTGTGGAGGTTGTGAAGAGAATATCGGGGTATATGAAGGAAACTTCCCTGACGACAAACGGAGTCCTGCTCAGTAGGTATGCGGAGAAGCTCAAAAATGCTGGCTTAGCCAGGGTTAATATAAGTGTGCCATCACTAAACCCCCTCAGCTATCAGAGAATCACAGGCAAAGACCTTCTACCGAAAACTATAGCGGGGCTTCAAGCTGCTGTGGCAGCAGACCTGGTGGTGAAGATTAACACCGTAGTCTTGAAGGGGCTAAATAGTGGAGATATTGCTCAGATACTTGAATTCTCCTGCCAAAATAGAGCAGTGCTCCAACTAATTGAGCTGGAGGCTGCCAAGGATGAAGTAGATTCAGACTTCTATCGGACATATCACTTTGATTTAACCCCTATTGAAAGTGAGCTACAGCAGAAGGCAATTAAAATTGAGAAGAGAGAACTACATAACAGAAAAAAATATCTGATACCCTTCAACGGAAAGATAGCCTCTGTCGAGATTGTTAAACCAATGCATAATACAGAGTTCTGTCGTAATTGCTCCCGAATTAGGGTAACCTCTGATGGCAGGCTCAAGCCTTGCTTGTTAAGTGGTGACGGCCTGGTGGATATAATTGGCTTGATAAGGAACAAAGAGGATGATGACAGGCTCAAAGGGGCTTTTGCCGAGGTAATAAGAAATCGGAAACCATACTGGCGGTAATAGATGATTGAAATTAGAGAAAAGGATTTCTCCACTGATGATGTCCTGAGGGAGATAAAGTCTGAAGGCATAGGAGCTATAGTCTATTTTATTGGTGTGGTGAGGGGTGGGATTAAGGAAGTGAATATCAGGTGTCAGAAAGAGATAGCAGAAAGGGAACTGGAGAGGCTAGAGAAACAGGCAATAAAGAGATTTAGTGTGGAGAAGGTCTTCATCATTCTGCGCAAGGGTAATCTTAAGGTTACCGAGAATATTACTCTCATCGCAGTAGCGGCAAAGCATCGTCAGGCAGCCTTTGATGCCTGTGAATTCTTGATAGACAGCATAAAGGGCTTGCCTTCTGTTCAACTGGAGGAGATAAGGTGATTGACATCAGTGGTAAGAAAACGGTGAGTAGGATTGCCAGAGCAAGGGGGAAGATTAAGCTGCGAAAAGAGACAATAGGAGTAATAAGGGGAGGGACAGTAAAGAAAGGAGATGTGCTTAATACTGCAAGGATTGCAGGCATAAATGCGGCAAAAAGCACCCCTGCTTTAATCCCACTTTGCCATTCCATCCCGATTGATTTCATCGGAATCAACTTTGAGGTAAAGGAGGAGTCAATAGTCTGCCTCTGTGAGGTAAGAGCATTCTACAAGACAGGTGTAGAGATGGAGTCTCTTGTAGGTGTAACAAACGCTCTACTTACTATATGGGATATGGTAAAATATCTAGAGAAGGATGAAGGGGGGCAATATCCAGAAACACGGATACTGGATATAGAGGTTATAGAGAAGACTAAGGAGGAGTAATATTCCAGCATCTATCTCTTTCATGAAGCACTATAATGTGGACTGAAATAGGGCTGATACTAGGCGCTTATCTCTATGGGTCTTTCCCTTTTATCTGGATTACAGCCAGAGTGAAGGGTATAAACCTGCGGGAGCAGGGTAGCAGGAATGTAGGTGCTGCCAACCTATCACAAGCAGCAGGGAGCACACTGGGAGCAATTGGTGGGATAGTAGACTTCTCCAAAGGGGTGCTTCCTGTAGTGATTGGTTACTTCCTTCTCGATGTCAGACTGGAGTTCCTCTGCCTTGCCGGGATTGCTGCTGCCTGTGGGCAAATATGGCCCATATTTCTCAAGTTCTACGGTGGGAGGGGAAATACTGCAGGTGGTGGTGCACTTGCTGGTTTTGTTATAACTCCTCTTGTTCCCTGGGCAACCCTGATTTGCCTTGTTCCCCTTTTCTTGGGTGTTGCCATACGAAAGCTGCATTCCTCAGTAACTCCCACCAGGGTAGTCCCATTGGGAACACTGCTTACCTTTATCTTAGCAGCTATCTTTACCAGGATATTTGGCGAAGTGCCCGGTGCAGTTACCCTTACCTTTATAGGGGTCTTGGTGCTGATTCTGATTCGCAGGTTAACCGCTGACTTGAGATGCGACCTGAAGGAAAAACCCAATACAGTGTCAACCTCCTCCATACTAATCAATCGCCTCCTCTATGACCGTAGCTACATCGATAGCTCCTGCTGAGAGCAAAGCTGCTACAGGAGAATGGATGCTTTATTGACTACCAGCAAATTCACTGGTATCATGGTAGACAATTTCCGTTACCTTAATGATAGAGCTGTAAAGGAGATACTACCATATCTAGACTCTACTACGGTTGGGTAGTTCTGGCAGCATGCTTTATTGCTGTTTTAAGCTACGGGGTATTCTACTCCTTCAGTGTGTTTATCGATCCACTAGAAGAGGAATTTAAGTGCAGCCGTTTCGCAGTTAGTTTAGCCCCGACAATTCACATGGTAGTACTGATATTTTCCCAACTGGCTATTGGCTGGATGACTGATAAATATGGACCTCGGCTCCCCCTCATTCTGGCTGCCTTATTCGCTGGTGGTGGTTTAGTTTTAGCGAGTCAAGCCGGCAGTCTAACCCAGTTTTACCTCTTTTATGGTATAGCCGCACTCACTGCTGGCGCTCAAGTAGGAGCACTCCCTTCAAGCGTAATACAGAAGTGGTTTATCGAAAAACGCGGGCTGGTTTTGGGCGTTGTAGCCTCTGGAATGGGAGCGGGACCCCTTATTTTCGTTCCGCTGGGTGAGCGCCTCATCAATAGCTATGGATGGCATACAGCATACTTGATTCTAGGAATCATTGCGGGTGCTCTCCTTCTCTTAGCCGCCTTGCTGGTGAGCGCTAGCCCTGAAAAGAAGGGGCTGAAGCCCTATGGGGCAGAAAGATTATCCCCCCAGGATTCATCACCGGGTAACCACGGAGCAAGCGCAAGTATTACAAAAAAGGATAAGCCCCAGTTACAGGAGACACAAGTATGGACAGCAAGAGAGGCGCTGAGAACTCGGACCTTCCTGGCGCTGTGTGGGTATTGCCTTTTCTCCTTTCTACCTGTAGTCTTGCTCACTACCCATTTTGTTCCCTTCGCTAGTGGCTCTCCCTTGCAGCTTAATAGGGAGATTGCTGCCCTCGCCCTGGGACTCATAGGGGGCATAAGTATTGCCGGCAGGATAGGGTGGGGTAGTATTACTCCTAATGTAGTAGGATGGAAGCGAGGGCTCATTGTCTGTAGTAGCGTATGTGCCGTGATGATGCTCTGGCTCGTAGGAACAAGAGACCCACTGATGCTGTGGATATTCGTGGTAGTCTTTGGCTTTTTCCAGGGCGCCAGAACCCCCCTTATCCCTGGTACTATTAGCTACTACTTTGGAATGAAATCCCTGGGGTCTCTTGTTGGAACTGTTACTGCTATAGGCGTTATTGGTTGTGCCATAGGACCAGTTCTAGGAGGATTCTTATATGAGCTAGCAGATGAGAGCTATCTTCTAGCTTTCATAGCCTGCGCCATTTGCTGGGCACTAGGCATCTTATTTGCTTCTATGCTGAAGATGCCCCAGAAGAATGAAACCTGAAGCCACCAATAATATCTATTCTGCTGCCAATGAGTCCCCCACTTCCCGACCTCCTACATTTCCCTGAAAATGTAGGAGGTCGGGAGTATTATCTCTGATTATACAGGAAATACTAACCAGAGAATCAGGGATAAACTGCCCTTATACATATAGGTGAACAGTTATAGTAAATCGATATGGTAACCTTGCAGGACACTTCCTATTAGCTTGCGAGTTTTCTCATCCGGCTCAATAAGGGGTAATCGCGGCTTACCTGCGGGAAAGCCGATGAGGTTAAGGGCACACTTTATCGGTACAGGATTGGGGATTACGAATAATATATCAAATAAAGGTGACAGATTACAGTTTATCTCATATGCCCTTACTATATTATTACCCTTTTCCGCAGTGTTCCCACCGATGAACTGCTCTATCATCTCCCTGATTTGAATTCCTACAAGGTGAGAAGCTACGCTGATAACACCATAACCCCCTAGCGACAATACTGGTAAGGTATCACTATCGTTGCCACTGTAAATCAGAAAATTACTCTCAGTACCCCTGCGGATATTAGCCACCTGTTTCATGTCACCGCTAGCTTCCTTTATGCCTACGATATTTTCAATGTAGCTCAATCGGATAACGGTATCCGCTGCAAGGTTGACGCTAGTTCGCCCCGGCACATTATACAACAGGCAGGGCAAGGTGGTATTTCCGGCAATCGCTGCAAAATGCTGATATAAGCCCTCTTGAGTTGGTTTATTATAATAGGGAACTACAAGTAAGACAGCATCAACTCCTATCTTCTCCGCCTTGTTGGTTAATGCTATGCTCTCGGTAGTATTGTTGCTTCCGGTGCCGGCGATAACTGAGCCCGAAGAGCCAATGGCAGCCTTAACTTCAGCAAAGAGTTGCAGCTTCTCTTCATGGCTCAGGGTGGGAGATTCCCCTGTAGTTCCTGAAACTACTACTCCCTGGCTGCCAGAACGAATTAAGGCAATTGCCAGTTCCTTCGCCTGCTGGTAATCAACTTCTCCACTCTCTGCATCAAAGGGAGTAACCATTGCAGTCAGCAGGCGTCCCAGCTCTTTCTTGGTAACACTTACACTCATTTCTATATCCAGCCTCTCTGAATCATAGTTTCTGCAATTTGGACTGCATTAAGAGCAGCACCTTTGCGTAGGTTATCTGCCACTATCCAGAGAAGCAATCCATTTTTCGTACTATTTGTACCAGGAGAGGAACCTCCCCGACGAATCCTTCCCACAAAGACATCATCAGTATCTGCTGCGTGCAAGGGCTGGGGATATAATCCCTCTTGTGGGTTGTCTATCACCTTTACCCCTGGGGCATGAAGCAGAATCTCTCTTGCCTCTTCAGGTGACATTGGGGATTCAAACTCTACCTGAACTGCTTCACTATGCCCAATAAATACTGGTACCCGCACGCAGGTAGCTGAAATTGCCATGTCGGGGGCATGCATTATTTTTCTGGTCTCCTCCACCATCTTCCACTCCTCCTTTGTATAGCCGTTTTCCAGAAAGACATCAATCTGGGGGATTAAGTTAAAGGCTATCTGATGTGGGAAAATGGAGGGAGTAACACTCTTGCCCTCGATAGCAAGCCTGCTTTGCAGCTCTAGTTCTTCTATGCCGCCAGAGCCGATACCTGAAGTAGCTTGATAGGTAGCCACAGAGATGCACCTTATGGGATTAACTACATGCAGTGGATATAGAGCCACTACCATC
Source organism: Chloroflexota bacterium (assembly GCA_030612045.1). Lineage (GTDB taxonomy): Bacteria > Chloroflexota > Dehalococcoidia > UBA2247 > JAUWOP01 > JAUWOP01. The sequence goes on from JAUWOP010000035.1 coordinate 14,118, forward strand.
TGGATAGTAGAGCAATTAGGATTAGCAATAATTCCCTTATGGCTCTTTATATCATCAGGATTTATCTCGGGGACTACTAAGGGAACATCGGGGTCCATTCTAAACGCAGCACTATTGTCAATGACTACCGCTCCTGCCTGAGCCGCAACAGGTGAAAAGTAATGACTCACCTCTGACCCAGCAGAAAAAAGGGCTATGTCTATGTTTTTGAAGGATTCAGGAGCTGTTTCCTCAACCACAATTTCAGAATGATTAAAGAGGAGCTTCCGTCCTGCAGACCTATCTGAGGCGCAGAGGCGGATAGTCTCTATAGGGAATTGGCGTTGCTCCAATACCTGGATGAACTTCTGCCCTACTAAACCTGTTGCTCCTACGATAGCTACATTCAGCCTTTTCAAGGGTAGTTCTCCTCTAAATCTATAACCCAAGCAAAGATTCTAAACCATAGACCAAACCTGTGGACTCACCTACCTTCTTAATAGCCATTACTACACCAGGCATGTAGCACTCTCTACTAATGGTATCATGTCTTATCGTCAAGGTTTGTCCAGGTGCTCCCAGGATAATCTCCTGATGAGCCATGAGACCAGGTAGCCTTACACTATGTATGGTTATGCCTCCGGTTGAGCCACCTCTGGTCCCAGCAAGATTCTCTACTCCAGTATGGGCGTAACTGAAATTACTCCCCCTGGACTCCAGCATAGCCTTTGCCGTAGCCAAAGCAGTCCCTGAGGGGGCATCTAGCTTGCGCTCGTGGTGCATCTCGATAATCTCTGCAAAATCAAAGTATTTTGCGGCTATCTCAGCCAGGTGAAGAGCCACTATCATACCCAAGGAAAAATTAGGGGCTACTATGGCTCCTACGCCACTACTTCTTGCTACCTGGTCAATTTCTCTTAAGTTATTATCGGTGAGTCCTGTAGTCCCGATAACCAAATTAACCTTGTGTTGTACCGCGATTCTTACTGCGGGCATAGCAGCTTCCGCCACACTAAAATCCAGTAACACATCTGGCTTGCAGGTAGTTAAAAGGGATTCAATATCAGGAGAGAGAGGAATAGTCTTGGAGCCACCCGGCAATGACAGCCTCTCCTCACAAGCAGCTATATCCACCCCTCCTACAGGCTCAAGCTGAGAGTCACTACAGAGGGCTTTAAGCGATTCCTGCCCCATTCGCCCTAGGGCACCATGTACTACTACTCTTATCATTTGTGTGTGAGGGGGATACCTTTAGCCTGAGCTTGGTCTACCTTGATTTCCCCGTGGGGTAAAACGTGCATTATTATACCCCTGGTGTGGGGTAGGATTGATGTGGGGGCCTCTCCCCCCCACGTTATCGTTATTTGTTCTATGATACTCGCGCTTATCAGAAGATCCCTCTAAAACAGCTCGGTGTGATAGACTTACCTTACCCATATGGTCGATTCCGATAACCTTAACCATGATTTCATCACCTATCTTAACCACATCCTCCACCTTGGGCACACGGTAGTCGGCTAGCTCACTAATGTGGACCAGTCCATCCTTACCGGGAAGAATCTCCACGAAAGCACCGAAGTTAGCTAATTGGGTTACCTTCCCCGTATATACAGCACCGACTTCTATCTCTTTAGTCAATGCCTTAATTCTGTCTACTGCTCTTTGAGCTGCCTCATCACTACTTGACCCGATGTAGATGGTGCCATCATTCTCAACTTTAATGGTAGCTTTAGTTTCTTCAATGATTGACCTTATCATCTTACCACCAGGACCAATGACAGCTCCAATCTTGCTGGGGTCGATGGTCATCTTCGTTATCCGTGGTGCATACCTGCTAAGCTCGGGGCGGCTAGAGGCTATCACCTCTTGCATTTTGGTAAGGATATAGAGACGAGCTTCTCTAGCTTGATATAGCGCTTCCCTAATAATATTCTCACTTATACCCTTGAGCTTTATATCCAGTTGAATAGCCGTTATGCCCTTTGCAGTTCCAGCTACCTTGAAGTCCATATTACCATAAGCATCTTCTAAGCCTGCGATATCGGTGAGGATAGCATATTCCCCTTCTTCACCAACAATTACTCCCATGGCAACACCTGCTATAGGAGCCAAGATGGGTACCCCAGCATCCATCAATGACAGGGTAGAACCACACACTGAAGCCATAGAGGAGCTACCATTGGAACTAAGAACTTCAGATACCAGACGGATAGCATAAGGAAATTCCTCCTTGGGAGGGATTACAGGAAGCATAGCTCGCTCTACTAAGGCACCATGCCCAATCTCACGACGTCCTGGACTCCCCAGACGCTTCACCTCACCTGTAGAGAATGGGGGGAAATTATAATGGTGCATGAATCGTTTGTGTTCTTCTAGAGTAAGCCCATCTAACGGCTGTTCTTCCTGCAGTGAACCCACTGTAGTAATAGTCAAGACTTGTGTCTGTCCCCTCTGGAACAACCCTGAACCATGTGCTCTGGGGAGAAGCCCCACTTCACAAGTGATAGGACGGATTTCACCCAGTAAGCGTCCGTCGGGGCGAAGTCCCTTCTTCAGGATGTTAAATCGTACCTCTGCTTTCACTTGTGAATCAAAGTTATGCATAACATCCTCTACAGGATAGGTGTCAGCCAATTTTGCCAGTAACTCTTCCTTCAAATCGCGGAACTCTTCCTCTCTCAGAGGCTTATTCTTACCAAGGGCTATAACTATTCTGTCGCCTATGATATCTGCAACGGCTGATGCTACCTCAGGATTAGCCTCAACAATGGAGGGGATAAGTTCCTCTGGAGGATTGCCACACAAATCTTGTAGCCGCTCTTGCATCTCAATGATTCTCAGATTAGCCTCCATCCCGACTTTGATTCCCTCCAAAATTATATCCTCAGGGGACTCTTTACTGCAGGCCTCTACCATCACAATCGAATCCTTCTTACTTACCACTATGAGATCGATAAGGCTATCCTGAAGTTCACTAAAGGTAGGATTTACTACATATTCGCCATTCATATATCCTACCCTGACAGCCCCTATCGGACCATCAAAAGGAAGTCCTGATAGATGAAGCGCTGCTGAAGCACCCACTATAGCACTTACCTCAGGTGTATTTTCCTGATCTGTAGAAAGTACTGTAGCTATAACCTGTATCTCGTCATAGAAGCCTTTAGGGAATAAGGGACGGATGGGACGGTCAATACGACGAGCAGCAAGGACTGCTTCTTGAGTAGGGCGTCCCTCACGCCTCAAAAACCCCCCGGGAATTTTGCCTGCAGCATAAAGCCTCTCTTCATAATCTACCGTTAAGGGAAGGAAATTGCCCTTGGGCCACGGTGGTCTTGTAGAGCATACTGTAACCAGAACTGTAGTATCACTATAACGGACTGTAACAGCACTTCTTGCTAATCCTGCAAGTTGTCCCACCTCCAAACTAAGAGTCCTCCCCCCCACTATCTCCTCAACTATATACGACATAATTCCTATAAACCTCCACTTACATCAACCAAAAACGACTTTCCTTGTTTATTTTCTCAGACCGAGTCTCTCTATCAAGTAACGATAGCGGCTTGGCTCCTCCCGACTTAAGTATGCCAGTAGTCTGCGACGCCGTCCTACTAGCTTGAGAATCCCTCGCTGCGAGTTATAGTCATGATGGTGCTCTCTAAAATGTTCAGCAAGACGATTTATTCTCTCGGTAAGCCAAGCAATCTGAACGTCAGAAGACCCTGTATCCCTCTCGTGAATTCTAAATTCCTGTATAACTGCTCCCTTTTCTTTTCTTTCCACAAACACCTCTTGGAACCTTAACGATTACCTTCTTTAACTCACTATACCCTTAAATTACAGTGCAAGTCAAGCTAGAGTCTCTTCCAATGTCAAGACTCTTTAGAAGTGTCCTCCTTTCTTGACTCATTAGAAATGACCTCTGATTGATTCACACCGTTGATGGTACCCTCTTGGACCTCAAACCAACTATGGTGACTGCCATCCATCTGTACCAGCTCTCCAAATCCCCCTTAGTCCCCCTTTTCTAAAGGGGGACTAAGGGGGATTACTTCCTCTCTCGTTGCTTACGGTGCTTGGGTCGCTTCCTTTGCCTTTCCCATAACCCTGCTTTTGAGGGCAGAGGGAAAGGATTCCTTCACACCTCAAATCCCATAACCCCGCTGCTGAAAGCCATCGCCTCACCGTCTCGTGGTCAATCTGATACCTATCCTTCTCAAGCAGCTTCTCTGACACCAGGGCAGGCCCAAAATCCCAGTATCGTTCTCGGTACAGGGATATCACTCTAACTAGGTGGATAGGCTGAAGACTGTTAGATTACTTCAGCCTTCAGTCTAACTACCTGTGTATATCGTTTGTATATGCGTTGATTTTTCCGGTAGCTTACCCCCTTATTATCAAATCCCCCTTTTCTAAAGGGGGATTTAGGGGGATTATCCTTTATAGTCATCGCTTTCTCCCTTACCCTGGACATCATAACCAGGCGGGAGCGCTCTCTCTGGCTCATCACCAGAAGTCCTCCTTCCATCAAGACACCTCCTACTGAGTTGCCTCTTATTTAACTCCTTTTCTCGGAAAGAGGACA
>JAUWOP010000019.1 GCA_030612045.1 Chloroflexota bacterium
AGTCATCGCTTTCTCCCTTACCCTGGACATCATAACCAGGCGGGAGCGCTCTCTCTGGCTCATCACCAGAAGTCCTCCTTCCATCAAGACACCTCCTACTGAGTTGCCTCTTATTTAACTCCTTTTCTCGGAAAGAGGACATTCCTATTGAGTTATATAGAGGACATTATCATAGAGTTACAACACGTTAGAGCACACAGTATTGAAGCTTCCTTTCTGCTATGATAAACTATTTTCGGTATGAGGGGATAGTGGTCTGACGGCAGAGCGACTCTGAGGTGTGCAGTTATTAGAGAGGGCTTCCTCAGTCATACTAAAGTTCTTGTAATATGGGGGTCAGATGTATAAGATTTTGCACCGTGAGGATTTGGTACCTGGAATTCATCTGTTTAGAGTAGAGGCGCCAGCAGTAGCAGCTAAGGCACAGGCAGGACAATTTGTTATTGTAAGGGTTGATGAAAAAGGGGAGCGTATTCCTCTCACTGTGGCTGATTGGGATAGAGAAGAGGGTAGCTTAACTATTGTGTTTATGGAGGTGGGGACAACAACAAGGAAAATGGCTATCTTGAAGAAGGGTGACTATATCCTTAATTTTGTTGGTCCCCTGGGTCTACCTACCCACATTGAAAGGCTGGGGACAGTTGTTTGTGTTGGTGGTGGTGTTGGTGTAGCCCCTATAGTGCCTATCGCCAGGGCATTCAAGGAGGCAGGCAACAAGGTTATCTCTATTATGGGAGCGCGGAGTTGGAATCTACTCTTCTGGGAGGAAAGGTTGCGCTCTGTTAGTAACGAGTTAACAGTAACTACTGATGATGGTTCATATGGTCGTAAGGGAGTGGTGACAGAACCCCTCAAAGAGATTCTGGATAGTGGTCAGAAGGTAGATATGGTAATGGCAGTAGGACCAGTGGTGATGATGAAGTTTTGTGCCAAGACTACCAATCCTTACGGAGTTAAGACGGTTGTCAGCCTTAACCCTATTATGGTGGATGGGACGGGAATGTGTGGTTGCTGTCGTGTTGAGATAGGTGAGAAAACCAAGTTTACCTGTGTTGACGGACCTGATTTTGACGGACATCAGGTGGATTGGGATTTACTTCTTGCCCGGCAGCACATCTACCTGGAAGCAGAGAAACGCTCTCTGGAGTTGTGGGAGCAAAGAGAAGGGAGAGAAACTAATGCCTAAGCTGGATCTGAATCGGCAACCGATGCCTAAACAGGAACCACAAGTACGGGCGAAAAACTTCAACGAAGTAGCCTTGGGATACACCCCCGAGCAGGCTCTAGCCGAAGCCAATCGGTGTATTCAGTGTCCTAAGCATCCCTGTATTGATGGCTGTCCTGTGGAGGTACCAATTCCTGAATTTATAAAGGCATTACGGGAAGGAGACATGCTACAGGCAGTAGAGGTGCTTAAGAGTAAGAATAGCTTACCTGCTATCTGCGGACGAGTCTGCCCACAAGAAACACAATGTGAATCAGCATGCACTTTGAGTAAAAAGGGAGCTCCCATAGCTATTGGTCGTCTGGAACGCTATGTCGCCAATTGGGAGTTAAATCAGCCGGCAACATCAAAACCTGCGGTAATACTGCCACCCACTAATGGTAAGAGAATAGCTGTAATAGGTTCAGGTCCCGCTGGACTTACTGCTGCGGCTGATATGGCAAAAATGGGGTATCAGGTTACCATCTTTGAAGCACTACATATAGCTGGCGGAGTGCTGATGTATGGCATACCGGAGTTCAGGTTGCCCAAGCACATTGTTCAGTCAGAGGTGGAGTATGTAAAGTCATTAGGGGTTGATATAAAGCTAGACTCTGTAGTTGGTAAGGTGGTCACAGTTGACGAACTCATGAAAGAGCAGGGGTACGACGCCGTTTTTCTCGGAACAGGAGCAGGACTTCCTATGTTCCTGAACATCCCAGGTGAAAATCTCAATAGCATCTATTCTGCTAACGAATTTCTCACTCGAATTAATCTAATGAAGGCATATCTTTTCCCTGAGTATGATACCCCCGTTCAGATAGGAAAGAGGATTGCAGTTATTGGTGGTGGTAATGTGGCTATGGACTCAGCACGATGTGCACTAAGGCTCGGTTTTGAGGAGGTGCATATCGTCTACCGCCGTTCCCGTGCAGAGCTGCCAGCCCGTCAGGAAGAGGCGGAAAATGCGGAGGAAGAAGGAGTAATCTTCAAGTTCCTGACTAATCCAGTGCGTTTTTTGGGTAATAAGGATGGTTGGGTGACCCAGATGGAGTGTGTCGAGATGGAGTTGGGAGAACCTGATGCCAGCGGTAGACGCCGCCCCATCGTCAAGGCAGGTAGTGAATTTATGATTGATGTTGATATAGCAGTTATCGCTTTGGGCACTACCCCTAATCCTTTGATTACTGCTACTACTGAAGGTCTGGATACTACTAAGGGGGGGACTGTGGTAGCGAGTGAAACAACAGGAAAGACGGTAAAAGATAGTGTTTGGGCAGGTGGTGATATAGTTACTGGGTCAGCCACTGTAATCAGTGCTATGGGAGCTGGCAAGAGGGCAGCAGCATCTATGCATGAGGCACTCGGGGGTTAAGGATAGTAAAGAGGATGAGATTATACCATGGGCATCCCCTTAGGAAATTAGGGAGATGAGAGGCTGGCTTCACTGAGAGAAGGGTCTTCCTAGGCTTGTTCATAAGGTGAATTGTGGTTAACAAAAAGTAGATTACAGCATACTGTAATCTGCCGTTGCCACAAAAGGAAAGAGCAAAGGGAACAAGTAGAAGTTCTATCTATTGATACCTTTGGTGGAGCTGAGGGAATTCGAACCCCTTACCTTTTGACTGCCAGTCAAACGCTCTCCCAATTGAGCTACAGTCTCTTCCAATACAAGATGAGCCTGAAGAGTTCAGACAGCTCGTTTATGATTGGGACATGCGACTGATTATGAACGATGAAAGGCTACAAATAATAGAGCAGGTGAGAGGATTTTTAGAGGGGAGTAAGGTAGAAGAGTTCAGGTGCCTAACGGCTAAAGAGAAATACTACTGGATGTCACCCATCTACCTGAACAAGAATATTGCACCTTGGAAGCAGACGAACCGTCAAAATCAAAATAGAAATATCGTATAGTAATAAGGTATAATAAAGTAGTATGAAGAAGCAAGAACTCAAGGCAAGAGCACTGGAAACAGTAGAGGCTCATCGCACCAAGCTTATTGGGCTCAGCCTTAAGATTCATGCTCATCCTGAGCTTGGCTTTGAGGAGATAAAAGCCCTAGAATGGTTAACAGAGTACCTTGATGAGGAAGGCTTTAGGGTAGAGAGAGGCATTACAGGGTTACCAACTGCCTTCAGTGCTAAGTATGGTAAGGGGAATCCGGTAGTTGCTTTCCTTGCTGAGTATGATGCCCTCCCAGGATTGGGACATGCTTGTGGTCATAATATTATTGCTGCTGCCGCTGTAGGGGCGGGAATTGCCACCAAGAATGCAGTAGACCAAGTTGGGGGACAGATTATGGTTATTGGTACACCAGCTGAAGAACTCTATGGTGGTAAGGTCATTATGTTAGAGAGGGGAGGGTTTGAGGGGATAGATGCTACTCTAATGATTCACCCGGGCTCAAAAGATGTGGCAGCTATATCAACTCTGGCATGTGCATCCCTGAATGTAGAGTTTTTCGGTAAATCAGTCCACGCCTCTGCTAATCCTGACCAAGGTATCAATGCACTGGAGGCTTTGCTCTTGTCATTCAATAACATTAATTCGTTACGCCAGCATACGCAGGATGAAAGTCGAATTCATGGAATTATTACTGCTGGTGGTGAAGCAGCTAACATTGTGCCTTCCTACAGTAGTGGGACTTTTCTCGTGCGGGCCAGAGACTTAGAATACCTTGAGCAACTAAGAGAGAGAGTATTAGATTGTTTTGTTGCCTCTGCAATAGCCACAGGAGCTCGTCTGGAACATAAGTGGGGGGAGGTAACCTATACTTCCATGAGAAATAACGTTAAGTTAGTAGAGCTCTTTTCAAGTAATATGGAGATGATAGGACGGAGGTGCACACACCTTGAGCCAGGACAAAATGTTGGTAGTACAGACACAGGAAATGTAAGTCAGATAGTGCCCAGTATCGAGGCTTCTGTAGCAATAGTTCCTCAAGAGATAGGGGGGCACTCTCCCGAATTTGCATTGGCAGCTGCTTCAGAAGCAGGACACCAAGGCATGATAGATGGGGCTAAAGCACTGGCTCTTACTGCTATTGACCTTCTTGCTGACCCCGAGGCAATGGCAGAGCTTAACAAGCTAGTTGAATAGCGAATAATTACTGGTTTCTGGCTCTGACTATTAGCTCTCGGCTATTTTAATGATTGAAGAGGGACAAATTATACCTAAGGAGTAAGTAGAGCTTGTCACCAAGGTAGCTTTGGTTTATACTCTGATGACTATCAAAAAGGAGGGATAAGAATGGTAATGCGTTGGTTAGAATGCAGTGGGGGTAATATCCATCTGGTTGGTCCCTGCCCGACATGTTTTGAGCAAGGAGGAGGACTAATCGTAGGAACGGTATCTAGTTCTTACAAAGGGAGGATAACTGCCAAGTGCTTTGACTGTGGAGAGATGCAGGACTATTATGTGGATGCTCAAGAGGGTAAGGTATGGAAATTGGAAGAAATAGAGGCAAAGGGCTTGCATGTGACGGAATAGGGAGGATACGCAAATGCCTCAAATAGGTATTCCACGTGCCTTACTCTATTACCAATACTACCCTATGTGGAGGGCCTTCTTTGAGCAATTGGGGGCGCAAGTTATATTATCTCCTCCTACCAATAAAGATACCCTTCGCTTGGGGGCATCTCGGGTAGTAGCTGAAACCTGTCTCCCTGTAAAAATCTTCGTAGGGCATGCCATTTCGTTGATAGATAAGTGTGATTATATGTTTGTGCCTGCTATTCGTACCATGGAGCCGAAGGTTCATAACTGCTCTAAGTTTCTCGGTCTGCCCGATATGACTAGGGCAGTAGTGCCCGAAGCCCCCCCCATTCTTGATGTAGATATTGATGTGGATAAGGGTAAAAGGGAGCTTTCTCAGGCTATTTATAAATTAGGTCGTCATTTTACTTGGAACCCCTTGAAGATAAAAAGGGCTACTGAGGCTGCTCGGGCAGCTCACCTAGACTTCCAGAACCGAATGTGGACTCAGAGACGAACTCCTATCCAGGTATTAAAGGAGATTTTCCCCGAGCTTGAAAGTGATGAAGAGTTGATAGAAGAAGGAGATAAGACCATTGCCCTTATTGGGCATCCCTATCTTCTTTATGATAAGTTCGTTAATTATCGCCTCATTCACCACCTGCAAAGGCTGGGAAGTAAGGTCGTAACCCCTGAGATGGTAGAGAGGCAGGAGATTGATGCTGCCATTATTAAATTGGGGGGAGAGGCGTATTGGACCTATGAAGGTGAGGTAGTAGGAGCAGGGGGATACTATTTAGATGCTGAGGTTGATGGAGTAATAGCTCTGATTGCTTTTGGCTGTGGGCCTGATTCCTTGATGATAAGCCTGGTGCAACGCTATGCCAAGCATGTAGGGAAGCCCTTTATGACACTTACATTGGATGAGCATACATCGGAGATAGGACTTCTCACACGGCTAGAAGCCTTTCTGGATATGATACAAAGGAAAAGGCGGGTTGGATTCCCTGTATGAAAGTAGGTTTTCCTCACGGCGGTAATATATACATACCCCTTAGGACTCTCTTTCGTGAGCTAGGTGTTGATTGTGTTGTGCCACCCCCAAATAGTAAGCGTTCTCTAAACCTGGGAACAAAATATTCTCCCGAGGGAGCATGCCTCCCCTTCAAACTAACACTGGGGAATCTAATCGAGGCATGTGAGGAGGGAGCAGACTTACTAGTTCAGGCACGAGGTTTTGGTATCTGCCGTCTGGGTTACTACACCAGGATACAGGAACCAATACTGCATGACCTGGGCTACGATGCTGAGGTAATGAAATTTACTCTTTCAGAGAACTTCAAGTTCATTGGGATACTGAAATTATTTAAGAGAATTTGTGATGGAGCTTCCTGGCTAAGGATTTTGCGTGCCTATCATTTTGGAATGAGTAAATTTAGAGACTTGGATGAAATCGAGCGACTAGTACAGAGGGTGCGCCCCCGGGAACTGGAGAGGGGAAGTGCGAACCGACTATTCTTAGAAGCAACGCATGCGATAGATGATGCTGACAGCATGAGTTCCTTGAAGCGCATAAAAAAGGATTATATTGAGAAGCTAAAAGGGATTCCCCAGGACCCAGATGCTGACCCCATCACAGTAGGTATAGCTGGAGAAATCTATGTGGTGTTAGAACCCTTTGCTAATATGGATATTGAGGTGGAGCTAGGTAAACTGGGAGTAGAAGTAAGACGCAAACTCTCTTATTATCAGTGGGCAAAGTATAATTTCTATCTTAATCCTTTAGGCATTAACGAATGGCGGGCAGTGCGTAAGGCAGCATATCCTTATCTTAGGCGAGATGTTGGGGGAGATGGCTGGGAATCAGTGGGTGAGAAGGTGCTCTATTCCCAGGAGTACGATGGCATGATTCATCTATTTCCCTTTACATGTATGCCTGAGACCGTCGCTCAGAACATTATGTCCTCCACCAAGGAACACATTCCGGTACTTAGCATCGCTTGCGATGAGCAGATGGGTAAGGTAGGAATGCTGACTCGACTGGAGGCTTTTGTTGACCTGTTAGAGCATCGCCATTGTCAGAAGAGGCGAGGGACTCCATAATAATAGAGAGGCAATTTGTCCTCACCTAATTTCTTCATTAAAAGGGAGAAGAAGGAGATGATTGTCTAGTTTTTCCCCCCTCGAATGAGGGGGGTAGAGGGAGAAGACTAAGGCTATGGATGTTTATCTTGGCGTAGATGTTGGTTCGGTAACCACCAAGTTCGTCTTGCTGGATGGTGATGCCCAGCTTATCTTCTCACTCTATCTACGGACACAGGGTAAGCCAATAAAAATGATTCAAGAGGGGCTAAACTGTGTTAAGGGAGAGATTCCCACCGGTGCTAATATCCGTGGTATTGGAACTACAGGAAGTGCCCGCTATCTTGCTGGTATAGTGCTTGGTGCTGATATAATCAAGAACGAGATTACTTGCCAGGCAATAGCTGCCCTACATTATGTTCCTGATGTCCAAACCGTGATTGAAATTGGAGGACAAGATAGCAAAATTATAATAATCCGTGATGGCATTGCAGTTGATTTCGGTATGAATACCGTCTGTGCTGCTGGCACAGGTAGCTTCTTGGACCACCAAGCATTGCGTCTCAGTATAGAAATTGAAGAATTCGGAGAGCGAGCCCTACAGAGCCATAACCCAGTAAGGATTGCAGGAAGATGTACTGTATTTGCCGAGTCGGACATGATACATAAGCAACAAATGGGTCACGCCACGGAGGATATTCTCTATGGACTCTGTCAGGCAATGGCACGCAACTATCTCAACAATATTGCCCTAGGAAAGGAAGTCCTTCATCCAGTAGTATTCCAAGGAGGGGTTGCTTTCAATCGCGGTATTATCCGAGCTTTTGAGGAAATTCTGGAAACCAAGATTATTGTTCCTCCTCATCATGAGGTAACAGGCGCAATAGGAGCAGCACTACTAGCCCGTGAGGAAGTGATAGAAAGGAATAATGGCACGAAGTTCCGTGGCTTTGAGGTAAGCAATTTCGACTATCGTGTTTCCTCTTTTGAATGCAAATCGTGTCCCAATCGGTGCGAGATTGCTCAAATCTCACTCAATGGCAAGATACTTGCCCGCTGGGGTGGGCGCTGTGACCTGTGGGACAGAGTCTCTACCTAATAAACCCATAAGATTCAAGCTTACTCTCTTGCCTGAGAAGAGTAATGTCAGTTTCTCATGCAGCTATGACTACTACCTCTCCTCTATCATTTGCTACTTTATCCTCGTAAGTACACTGCCATAGACTAGTCTCTGACATCAGAATCCTCTTCAGTGACCTCTGTCACGAGCTTATATATCCCCGGCTTAATCTTAGTAAATTCCTTGCATCTATTAAGAACTGAGTATATGATACCACCAGCATGGTCAGGTTTAGGGAAAATGCCAGCTTGTTTCATTTGCCGAATTGCCTCTTTACCCTTTAGATAACCCCTGTTCTTGGAAGCTAAGTATACGAGTATCTCCCTATAACTCTTATCTTTAAAGCTATTAGTTTGCAATGGCTCTTCCTCTAAGGGTAGTAAGGGGGGCAGGATATGTCTAGCTCTATATGATTTAAGTACCTGTTGGAGAGCACCCCGCTCTCTCTTCAAATCTTCTAGTCTCTGTGCAGCTTCCTTCTCCTCCGCTTCTACTCGTATAATAAGTTCTATTACCTCATCTTCAAATAGACTCCCACTCACCTTATTCCTCCTAGCTTATAGGCTTACATATCAGGAGATTTCACAAGTATTAACAAACACTTTCTTTTACAGTTTATAGCTAGACATATACACATAGACAACAAACAGAAGGTTCAAACCCTCGAGACTCTAGGAGTCTTCCTGCTTTCGAGAAGGATTGCCTTAAGCTGCTAAACAAATTTCCCAACATAGAATAGTTAGAAAAGCCCTCTAATCTTACAGAGATATTATAGCATAAGAGGTAATTTTATGCAAGAGAAACAAACAAAGGCAAGTAATCCAAGCAATCCTTTACCAAGGGAAATTTTAAGATAGTCCTTAAAACTGCTGCCAAGCCCTTAAAATAACAGAAATTACAAGCATAACACAGGTGATTTACTACTCTTTAATTGCTTGATAGTATTTGATGATTTGTTTGTATTTCTCACAAAATATGCTATTCATCCACTATCAAGAAGACCAAGAATGCTATCTTCTGCCAGAAGTAGATTTAATAGCATGTACCCAGACATGGAAGCTATCTGCATCCAGAAACAAGCACCATGTGAGAACCACTGAAGATATTGACTATTACCCTTCAAGACGGTTAAACTATGACCCACAGAGAGATTCAGTTGCAAGATTGCTTCCACACTCAGGTCTTAACTGTACCAGAGTAGAATTGTAACCCCTGCTTTAGTCTTAGATCTTACGGGGTTAGAGTTGAAGCTACCTTGTGTCGCACAAGTAAGCTTGTGCGACACAAGGTAGCTTCAGTAGTAAGGGTATAAAGATTTACGATAACTTAATGCCCTTTATTTGAGTAAAATGAGGTGTGTTTCAAGAAAGACGGGGGGGGAAATACCTACGAGGATAAACAGGCACTATTTTGGTGAAATTAGCTTTGAGGTTCGAAAAGGGGGAGTTGATTCCCCCATTAAATGTTTTTTCAGGTTAGACCCTGGGAGTACAAGGAGGGGAATTGGAGCTTAAACGTCTTATTGATGAATTTCTGGAATATCTTGAGGTCGGAAAGGATTACTCTCCTCTGACCATTCGTTCCTACAGACACTACCTCTATCGTTTCTCTGATTGGATTTCTGAGACTGCTCCTGAGACTGAGCCCAAAGATATAAAGTTGGAGATGGTGAGACAGTATAGACTATATTTAGCACGGCTCAAAGACCGCCATGGGCAGTTCCTGAAGCGGGTTACCCAGAGCTATCATATAATCACTCTACGAGCCTTTTTACGTTATCTTTCAGCACAACGAGACATCGCAACACTATCTTCAGATAAGATTGAGCTTCCCAAAGGGAAGACTCGTTCGGTTAAATTTCTTGATGCAGAGCAAGTGGAAAGGCTCTTAAATAGTCCCGATGTGTCAGATGAGATAGGTTTAAGAGATAAAGCAATATTAGAGTTGCTCTTCAGTACCGGGCTGAGAGTATCAGAACTGGTGGGACTGAACCGTGACCAGATTAATATTTCGCGGCAGGAGTTTGGTATCGTTGGCAAGGGAAACAAGCCCAGAGTAGCATATATATCCAATACTGCTGCTGGGTGGCTGGAGCAGTACCTGAAAAGTCGCGACGATTCCTTTCGTTCACTATTCATCCGCTACAGTGGTGCACTAGATAAATCTCAAGGGGGAGAGAGAATGCGCCTCACGGTCAGATCAATACAGCGAATTGTGGATAAATATGCCAGGAGAATTCTCCTGCCTATAAAGGCAACACCTCATACCCTTCGGCACTCCTTTGCTACCGACTTACTGATAGCAGGCGCCGACATCCGCTCTGTTCAAGAGATGCTGGGACACGAAAGCATTAGTACTACCCAGATATATACCCATGTAACCAACTCTCAACTAAAGCATGCACACCAAAAATACCACCACAAGTCAAGCACGAACCAAAACGAGTAGGGGAGGGAAATATTCCCTCCCCTACATTTTAGACCTCTCCTCTTGTTACATCTAGCTTAACTCAAATGCCAGGGAAGAAGCTTAGGGCACAATTACTAGAGGATTAACCAGGCAAATGCCCAGAACCTGTAACAATTCCTACAATTGCCCTGACTCAATCTGTTTCTTTCTAATCGCCCAATAGTTTGGTTTCCTTTTCTCCATGAATGCCATTGAGCCTTCCTTACCCTCTTCAGTATCAAAGTAGTTATGATACTGCCAGCTAGACTGTAAACCCGATTGGGGTAGATGGTCTATTTCCGCATCAAAACACCCCTTCAATATCTCAATGCAGCCAGGGCTGGCTTTTATGATATCCTCACAAATCCTATCTACTTCCTCATCCAGCTTATCATCCGGGACTACGCTATTGACCAGCCCCATCTCTAGTGCCTCCTGTGCAGTGTAACGGCGGCATAGCATCCATAACTCTCTCGCCTTTTTAGCTCCCACTACCGAAACTGAATAGGGGATGATATAACCGTCTGCTGGACTGGATACTCGCGGACCATTCTGTCCGAAGATAGCAGTCTCAGTAGATACAGAAAAATCACAGGTATAGGCAAGATGATGCCCTCCACCAATACAGTACCCACGGATAGCAGCAATTACAGGTCTACGGGAGTTACGGGGTAAGCGGTTAGGCAGATAACGCCAGTAAAACTGCTCTCTCAACCCCCACTGTTCCCAAGCAACATCACCACCGGTAGAAAATGCTCTATCTCCAGTACCAGTAAGTACTATCGCAGCCACTAAGGGGTCATGGCTACCTTCGTAGAAAGCACGAAACATCTCATCCTGTGTGTGTGCAGTGAAGGAATTCAACTGTTTCGGACGGTTGATTGTGACCCTGGCAACCTTAGCCCCAGTATCAAGGTGCTCTTTCTTATGATAGAGAATCTCAGTAAATTCTAATCCATCCCCAACTACCTGTTCCCACTCTGACCATGCCATTACTTACTTCACCTCCTTGTCATTAAACCCTAGGAATCAACACTCAACAGAGTTATCTTACCTTATGTCATACTTGAACACACTACAAGACTCCGATTACCTGTTTTGCCTCTTTGATTTTACCTATCATTGCAGGCATATCAATCTCGGCCATTCCCTTGGGTAGCTTTCCTTTAAGACCAAGAAGTCCCACCCAGGGAGGGCAAGCAAACATAGGTACACCTGCTTCGACGGCCATAGCAATGACTCCTCTTATATCTATTTGTCGCGCATCACCCTTTCCTCCTCTGGTAGGGAGACCCACGGCTTGAGCATTGTCAGCCATAGTATAGCGCATAAACTGGTCCTTCAACTGAGGGGGCCAATAGTATACTGCCTCACCACAAACTGTTACCAGTGCCTCGGAGGTAAATAATACCTCTACATCACCCCCAGCCTTCCTTGCTTCCATTGCCGTAACTAGATTACTAATCAAGGAATTAGCCAAGGAATCCCGGCAGATTAACAGGATATCCATAATCTGATTTCACCCTCCTTTCTGCTTTTCTATTTCTAGGCTAGAGATAGTATACTGTAGGCATAAAGGCTAAGTCAAGGATGGATAGACAAAACTGTTTATTAACTGAGCCTGTTGCACAAAGGAGATGCTCAAATAAGTTTCCCCACTAGACTGCCAAGATGGTCGTCATAAATCGTCATAGTAGCATGATACTCCTATTATCATGCTCAATATGGTTTCTTAATGGTGTCGCTACCCCACTCTGGTGTAAGGGGATGGGTTTGTGCAACAGGCTCAACTCCAATTTTTATATCTGGAGTCCGTTCAGTTTCAGATATAAGATGAACTGTTGCCAAGCAACTTTGATAGACATCTGTTGAACAAATTTGCTGAGGGTAATAAAATAGAGAGTAGAACAGAGCAAATGATGCATAAGGAGTTGTTGCAGCCAGCAAAAATTTCTAATGGGCCCGGTAGGGTTCGAACCTACGACCAACCGGTTATGAGCCGGACGCTCTACCGCTGAGCTACGAGCCCACCCTATTACTATAAAGAGTACCCAGCACATTATTATACTAATACTCTCAAGAGAGTTCAAGTTTGGTAGAGAATTTGTACTCGTAGTGTGGGTTTATCTTCTGCCTAGTCCATAGATTAAAAGGAATGCATCCTATAAACCCCATAATACGAGGAGGTTTATATTGGAGATAGTTAACCGAAATAAGGTAGAAGCCTTTATCACTAAGGATACCTCTGAGGTCAGAGAGATATTAGCACCACGGAATTCCTCTTTGAATAATCAGAGCTTAGCAGAGGCAACTGTTGCCCCTGGCAAAAAGACTGCAACCCATTACCATACCAAATCTGAAGAGATATACTATATTTTACGAGGAGAGGGAAGAATGACTATTGAAATAGAATCGCAAAATGTAAAGAAAGGTGACGGTATCATCATACTTCCAGGGAAATGGCATTCAATTGCTAATACCGGCAATGAGAATCTGGTATTCCTCTGCTGCTGTGCTCCTGCCTACACTCATGATGAAACGAAGCTGGTGGACTGAAATGTACCTGGCAAAAATATTTATTACCCTGAAGTCTACAGTAAACGACCCCCAAGGGTTAACCGTGCAGGGTGCCCTTCATAATTTGGGATTTGATGGGGTGCAAAGAGTACGAATGGGCAAGTATATTGAGATATGGGTTGACGAAGCAGATAATGCTCAAGCAAATACAAAAGTAGAGGAGATGTGCCGTAAACTCCTAGCAAACCCAGTAATTGAGAATTTCCGCTTTGACATAGAAGAGCTTGCTTAGCTCTCAATAACCCCTTTAGTACTGGGCATGGTGTCACCACGCCGATCATCAACCCTGGTAGCACTATCCAGTGCCCTGGCTAGTGCCTTGAATAGAGCCTCTACCTTATGGTGATCGTTGGTTCCCTCAAGCACCTTAGCGTGAAGGTTGAGCCTTGCCTCTATTGCTAGAGTTTGCAGGAAGTGAGCCACCATGTCTGCAGGAAGGTCGGTAATACGCTCTGAAGTAAGATGTGCTTCTATACTCGCGTAGCCTCTCCCTCCAACATCTATTGCCACCATTGCCAGAGCATCATCCATAGGAACAAGGGCATATCCCATCCTAACAATACCTTTCTTATCTGCCAGTGCTATACTCAGTGCTCTACCCATGCAAATAGCCACATCCTCCACCAGGTGATGAGGGTCAAACCCATGTGCTGAGATTGTAAGGTCGAATAGCCCATGTTTAGCCACCTGCTCCAGGAGATGGTCAAACATCCTCAGCCCTGTAGTAATACGGGAATTACCACTACCGTCAAGCGATAACTCTACCTTAACACTGGTTTCACTGGTCTCACGACTAAAGGTAGCACTTCTCATCTTTACCCTCTGATAGCCCCACTATATTCTAGCGAAGTAATACACAAAACCACCAAGCTACACCCCATTGCCCTACATTTATGCAAAGTATCCAATTGTAGAAGCCTATCTAAACCTTAACTGTTAGCTTCTAAAAAACCTTTCCACAGGAGCTAGAGATGGAGGGAACAAGATCACCAACTTTCGCTGTAGCAACACAAATCACAGTATCCGCTGCACCATAATAGACAAGGATTTCATCCTCTGCATCAAGTATCTCTTTATCCAACTTCGGAACAGCTCCACAGGTAAAAACTACATTTGGCACCCAACTCTTGCCTTTCTCACCAACTTCGTATACTTCCTCAGGTTCAAGAATACAGTTAGGAGAGCGGTAGACGAGCTTTGTAGGGTCAGCTATATCAAGAAGTATTGAGCCAAGCCGATAAATGTTGGCATTATCTACACCATGGTAAATGATTAACCAGCCATACCTGGTCTTAATTGGCTGAGTTCCAGCACCAATCTTCATACTGTCCCACACCATTCCTACACCTGGCCCCGCCAATATTGTATGCTCCCCCTCAGCTTGAGAGTAACACAATTGAGGGGAAAAGGAAATCCAAATATGCTGCTCAGCTCGATGGAGCATAGCATATTTCCCATTAAATCGTTCGGGAAAGAGAGCGGCATCCTTGTTAGAGAAATCAGGAAATACTAAACCATGCCTCTGCCAAGATTCCCATCTCCGATTTAAAAAATCCTCAACCTTGATAGAAGCCAGGGCAATTTGAGCTACTATGCTGCTGTAAGCAGTGTAAAGCATGTAAATGCTGCCATTAATCAAAGTTAATCGTGGGTCTTCGCATCCTTTCTCTTCACCTCCCCCCTTTGGCTCAAAGATTGGCTCTTTTAGCCTTTCCTGGATTTCAAACCCGTCTCCACTTACTGCTAGTCCAAGGCGAGAAATACCGTCTTCACCAACAGCTCGATAAACTATATAAACCTTCTCTTTTATTCTTATCGCACCGGCATTAAGTACATACTTGGACTCCCAGGAGTGCTCCTTTATAGGTTCGAGAATGGGATTCCCAGAAAACCGAGCCAATCTCCTGCTCGGAGGATATTCCTCCGAAATCATGATCTGCTTAGTCACTTCATCTGTCTCTTTTTCAGTCTTGAAAAGAATTGGAACCAGATTCTCCCATTCTCTGCCCTGCCCCATAAGCTCCACAATCTTCTCATCCACTTCCTCTTCACTTCCACCCCCAGCCCTGAAATACTCCACGAGAAACTCTCTCGATACCCAATCTCTTTCTACATGGAGAGAAAGTGGAGTCGGAATTTCTTTTCCACCTTTGAAACTGTAACTCGCCCATGTCCAGGCAGAACAGGGAATAAATTTACCATCTGGAAGGGTTAAGAATAAATGATAAGAATCAGCCAAATCCTCAAGGTGTCTTGATAGATTAAGGCGGGCAGAATCTTCATCTGCCTCTAAGGCAATTCTTCTTGCCATTTCCCTTACCCGATTTACTAGCATTCGTTGATTTCCATTTTCAAAGATATTGTGAGCTGATAAAGGAGTCCTTGCCCAGTGCCCTATCAGGGAATTCACCACCATTCTGCCAAATTCCCTCCTCTCTTCAGCAAAACTTTGCCATACTTCACCAAACCTCTCTGCTTCAATGATATTCTTAGCAATAGTGGTAAAGTAGCGTAATTTTGGGAACTCTCCACCCATTCCCTTGCGCAAATTGCTTACTATCACCCTCCCTGTGAGCCTGTTAAGCTCCGAAGATTCCTTCATCTCCGCTAAAGAGGGAAATTTCTCATGATTTACCACCACTGCCTTTAAATCCATATTGCTGAAGTGCTCTGAGCGGACATTCTCCTTTATCCATTCCTGAATTTTCTCCGTATATTCCCTCTCCTCAGACCAGCTAGCCAAAGCCAAAATGTCATTTGGCTCATATTTTTGTAGTAAAGAATCGAGGTCTTCGCAATTCATCTTAGTTAGCAGGTTTGATGGCGGATTCGCCCTTAAAAGCCACAGGGTCACCTCGTGGTTCAAAGCAAATGTGCCTTTGTGAGGAAAATAATTCCATAATGATTCTACTAGTGCTCTTGTTCCCTTTTCAATGGAGAGGTTTCCTGATAGAAAAACCTCACTTAGCCCCCCTTCTACTTGACGGAGAAAATCTCTTATTCTCCGGGCTATCTCACAGGAGTCAGCCTCATGGGGGGTTTTAAGCTTTTTATAAACAAACTCTTCAAATTCCTCCTTATACCTGTCAAAGATTAATTTATAGATATCGTTGGCTCTAACTACATCTCCTTGGGATGAAGTAATCTCCGAAGGCACTACCAAGGGCACACCTGGAATAAATTCACGGTAAGTTACCCTGGGAACAGGGGGTCTAAGCGCTCTTTCCTCCCTTTCCCACTTAGCAGTGAAATCAGACCTCTGACGGAAAAATTCGTCCCCTTGCTCCTCAACCTGCCTCTCAGCTTCCAGGGATACAAAATGCTCTGCCTCACCTTCCTCAAGAGAGCCCAATCTGTCTCTCAAAACTTGCAAATTCCAAACAAAACTTGCTTCTCGTCCATTATAAAGTGGGATGATGGAGTTTAAGATGTCGCCTTTGGCAAACTCATTATTGAAAGCAAAAGCTAAGAGGGAATGATATACCACCTGTGTCCAGAGCTCGATGGAAAAATCGAACTCTCTTAAATCACTCCCTGCCAGCCTTCTTAGCTCCTGGCAGGTTTCTAATGGAAAGATCTTCTCGTATAGAGTACAGAATTTGTTAAAACCCTGCTTAAATTTTACCATTAAGTCCTGATGAGATATTCTCACCTCTCGAGGTTGATGAAACTCCTTGATGCCAAAGCTTGACAAGGTTTGTAAAACACCCCCCTCCCTCTTCTTCCACCACTCCCTATCAGCTACAATCCGTTCAAAAAGAACCTGAACTATCTGTCGTAACACTATCTCTGTTTTTCCAGCAGACGGTTTGTGAAGCTTCACTCCAAGATTAGCTTCACAAATTCGAGCACCTTCCGTAAGGGCAGTGGTAATTAACCAGATGTCTATCCCATATCTACCGATGTTGTTACTCCATAGATGAGGGTATTTCAAATAAATACTCAGTAATCTATGAGAAATACCTAATTCCCCTCTCACAACATCACGAACATGATAATTCCTGATACCATAG
The DNA here is from genome assembly GCA_030612045.1 of Chloroflexota bacterium. Taxonomy (GTDB): domain Bacteria; phylum Chloroflexota; class Dehalococcoidia; order UBA2247; family JAUWOP01; genus JAUWOP01. The sequence continues at coordinate 16,920 of JAUWOP010000019.1, forward strand.
ATGGCAGCCATCAAGGGATAAGCTAAATGGTCAGAAATTGGAGTTTCAAAATAGTGACGATTGAACCGGGATATGACTAAATCCATTTCCCCTTCTCTGATAGGCTTGAGGAGAGATTCTACCCAATCTGGGGCTAAACCTATAATTTCCCCATTTTCAATCTGACTTTCTAAGTCAGCTTCCAGGATAGCAAGGTCAGCACCAAGATTTTGAGCTACTTCCATAATGGCTCGGAGGCTCCAACCCTTACCACTTATCTTCTCATCCTGGAGCAGAAAGATGATTTTCTTTACATTATCGCCGAGATAGGTAGCGTTTGCAGCCTCTAATGCTTCTCTACCAGCAGGAGAGCCAACAGCTATAACAAGGCATTTTCTTTCATTAGGATGCAGCCTCTCCAATCCCTCCGCTGCTATTTTCAGCACCTGAGGGAGAGTGTCAACCTCATTATAGAAAGGAATTCCCACGACGACATCAGTTTCTCCCATTTCCTTTGCTTGGCTTAAAGGCTGACGTATAGTTTCTTTATAACACCTCTCTGCCTCATCAACAAAAGGAATCCTTGGCTGTGTCTCTCTATATCCTATACCAAAAGGCTCAGCTGAAATACCACGAAGTACATTCCCATTACTCGTCATCGCCATCTTCACAGAAGCAAACCATCCTTAAAGAATTTGATAACCTTAGCTACTACAGCTTTAGCCAAATTTCCCCTCTGCAAGGATTTTGTAAAGTTCTTGATGTTTAGACGCTATTTTAAGCCAGCTTGTCTCTTCTGCCAATCTACCGAGTTCCCCTCTAACTCTACCTCTCAAGTCCCTATCTTGCATGGCCAAGTCAATCCTCCGTGCCAATTCCTTAGAGTTACCATGGCTGTAATCAAGTTCAGGCATTATGTGAAAAATCTCAACGAGTCTGGGGGTTCTGGTATAAACTATAGGCTTGCCAGCCCCTATAAGTAAATGCAGTGCCCCACTGCAGGAGTAATGAGGCATATAAACTTCAGCAGGATAGCACACAACAAATACATCAGCAAGGCTGAGCACAGCCCTTATTTCCTCATGGCTCAGAAATTTTGTTACAAATATAAACCTATTACCTAACTGTTCTGACAATTTTCTTATCTTCTGGTAATAGCTAAGATGAGATTCAAACATTGAATCTTGCTGAGGCGTTCCAGCAACTAGAAAATAATAATCTTTCCCCTCTTCAATCAATTCCTTTGCGGCAGCTATCAGTTCCTCAAGACCTTTATCTTCCCTTATGAGTCCTAAAGTGGCAACTACAGAGGATTTAGGGCTAATATCCAAATCGAGCATCTTGACTGCCATTTCCCTGGGTGTTGGCTCCATTCGTAATGTCCCATGAGGAATTCGCCATATCTTGGAAGGCTTTACACCCTGATAAATGAGCTCAAACTCCTGAAATACTGTATGCACCACAACCACATCTGCCAATCCTACAATTTCTCTTTGAAGGTCGAGCAGGTTTTTGTCCTTTAGCGCTGAGTGAAATACAGTATGCATGGTAATTATAATTGGCAGTTTCATCTCCTTAACACTCATAAAGAAGTTGGGAAGGCATTTATCGCGATGGTATATACCGTATTCGTGTTCAACATGAATTATTTGTGGATTAATCTCCTTAACTTTTTCTAGAAGCTCCCAAGGGTAATCCTCACTTTCTTTGTCAAACGCAGGAACTACAGGTAATCCGCCATCTTTATAGGGCGTAGACGGCTTGTCAGTTTTATCCGCAAGAATCACAACATCGGAGCCTCTCTCCATAAGAGCCTGGGCTAAAAATTGGGTATACTCAGCAATACCGCACATTGTCGGTGGAAATGTCGAAACCAATGCTACCCGTCTCATAAATTCCCCTTATTTAAGACTCTTTAGGACAGCCTTTTGTAGGATTTGTAACTGAGTTTTCACACTCATTAATTTTGAATTACAATCTTATTTGAGCTATCCTCACTATAGAGATAACTAAAATACCACCAAATCATATCACGGCTAGAGGGGTTAAGTCTATTACTAGTACTCGTTCAGTACATTAGTGACACATCACCTCCTTTCTCCGATTTTGTTGATAGCATTCCAGAAACTCCTTTGGTGTGAAGTATGCCAATACTTGATGAGGTCGAATGGTATTATACACCCTATCCTATTCAACTAAAGCTTGATTGAGTTCTCTAATATCAAAGGGGAGCTATCGGTTACCTCATAGAGCTCCTCGGTATGTGCCCTCTCCACATGACCATTAAGCTTGTGGGGTAAACCGCGGCGCGCATATTCCATTAAGCTTCCTTATGGCATATAGAATCTCAGCCGTTAACGATTCAATACATGACCACAGTAACAAAAGAAAACGAAGAGTGCTTGAACCAGGGGGGTGTACTTCCAGCAATGGGTTTATTGGGTTCCCCACCAACTCTATAACTCATCCTGTGAGTAGTCTCACCCACACCTCAAAGGGGCTCGGCGATGGTCTTCTCTTCCCAGAAGGACTGCAAGAAGATGCCGATGAGAAAAGCTGCCACAGTGAAGGCACCCCAGGTGACCCAGGGATTGAGCTCGAAGTTATAGTACTCACTCTGAATTGGTAGCAAGACACGCCATACAAAAATGTAGCTGATGAAAGCACTCTCAACCAAGCCAACACCCATAATAATTCCTGACCTGCGAGAAATCTCCCTTTGCCCGTATTCAGTAACCTTCCTGCACTCGTAGCTCAAATAGAAAAATGCAATGATGATTGCGAGCGCGATTAATCCCCAAAAGGTTGCTTGTGATACCTCGTATAATTTAGTGGGCTTCTCCCACCCTTCTTGCCCACTCATGAGAAAGAGCATACCCACAATGATCGCACCCCACAGGCGGGGGAGGGTGAGGCTGAAGAAGCTAAATATCCATTTGAACTCGAACTGCCTGTGTTTGCACCATAGATGGAACGCCCTGCGATATGAGTATCTTCTTAGGAGATAAGACAGGGAAATCTTTAGATAGTGTGACTTTCCTGTAGGGTAGGCGACACCTTTCTCCCAAAAACCTTCATCTCTCAAAAGTCGGAGGATGTCTTTTTCCCTGTCAATCTTTTCCGGATAGACATCAAAAGGGTCTTCTGCCAGTATACTAAACAAGTAATCGCACTTGCTGCTGAGGCAACAGGAGAGCCAGTAGTTCTGCCATCTGGCACGCCTTCGCTTGTCGGTCCAACCATCTTCTTTTAGCAATAATGCTTTGTGCCTGATAAAGAACGCTTGTTCCGTCGAGTTAGGTATTGTAGTCGGAGGCTCATGTTCTACTACTGCATGAATTAGCGTCTCGTCGATCTTCGCACGATAATCAGCCAAGACTTCATTGAATCTCTCCAAACTCTCCGTTTTGCTTATTGCCTGGAAGATCGCCTTCCTTGATTCACTCTCGTTCATGTTTCCTATGCGGTGTCAATTCTTCTTCAGGAACCCAGCTCCAGAGGTTGTATGCTTTGTGAAACTACTTTTTTGCCACTGATATCAAAAGTGGAGACCTCCATTGAAGCCACTCTAGAAATCGGCGATGGTCTCTCATGATCAAATCCCATAATCAAAATATTCTCGCCGGATTCCTCATTCAAATAGAAAATGTGTGCCTTGCCTCTGCCTTTCCTAAACCCAAAGCAGGCAAAGAGTGCTATCAAGGGCTTGTAACCACCTGTGATGTTGAAACAGAGATGCTCAGCTCCGGACGAAGGGATTCTTTGACTCATTTCCTCATTCCAAAGTTTCTGCAATGCCTGTTCAAATTCTTTTGGCTCTGAGGCATCAAGTTTACTGATCTTCCAGGGTTCATCTTCAGTGGATACATCCCCCATGAGCTTCATGTCATTGTCTTTCAAGAGCTTATCAATCACACTAGCGCAGAATTTGGCATCTTCATTATCAGCATGAACCAGCATAATTTTGTCACTGGAATTTAACGGTCCACCAAAGGTATCTATCCTTTTGCAGTACTCTTCAATCACCCGCAAAGATGCCAGCTCCGCCGGTAGTTGTCGGAGTCTCGTTGTATCCTTCCAGCATTCCTTATCAAATTTCTTCACCAGACCATCAGGGTCATCCATGTATTTTTCAATAAACTTACTGTTCTGCGCCTCAATTTGGGCTTTAGTGGCATGGTCTGTTGATTTGGTGGAGATATGGCTTCTTCCTTCCCAGCAACTTGAGATCAAAAGGCTGGTGCCACAAGTGGTATAGATTATCCTTTTCATTAGCCTATCCCCTTTACTTTCTTGAAATATCCGTAGCTCGATCCCGTTTTGGCACCGATGCCGTAGTCCTGGAGTGCCGAGACAAGATACCCTTCTGTCTTGCCTACCAAACTTGCATCCCGACACCTTCTCGCCGGCAGCAGACAAAACCTGAACTTCACACAGGGAGGGACGGCAAGGAAAACAATCGGGATGGGATTATCGCTATCAGACGGGAGGATATTTCCTCCATAATACTTGCTATAGTGGGGCGTCATCACATCCAGTTCCAAGAGCCCTCTGCCACCACCCTCCTCAGGCCATGCATCCATGAAAACCACCTGACCTTCAACAGCCTCCTCGTTGGCGTTTTCCGACTCATTGCCGAAGATATTCAGGATTTCTCCTGGGTCTACCCCTGTATCGCGACAATAGCTTCTGACCAATCCTTTTATGGAAGAGCCTGGAATTACCGGAAAGCCATAGAAAGGATGGAGTGACAATGAGTTTTCAAACACCGTACCTGTACCCGCAAAACCGATGAGAAGCCTCGTTCTCGTTTCCCTTACAAATCCATCACGGGAGTGATCCCCAAAGTGCCTCTTTTTCAGCTCATCATAGTTCGTTGGCAGGTGGCAACTCAGGTCATGAATATGTTCCAAGTGTTCCCTTTTATAATCATGGGTGTCATTTTTCCAATCCCTATCATTGTCAAGATTTCGTTTATCCTTTGGAACTCCGAAGTCATGCGAGAGGCTTATTTTTGCAAGGGCACCCTGATGGTCATAGGACTTGAACCACCCTGGGTACTTGTGAAACAAAAGGGAGATATTTACATCCCCTTGAAGATTAGCTTCAAGCCACCGATACAAAAAATCATTATCAAAGAACCTTGTGCCGGGGACAAATATCCCTTCCCTCTCGTCAATCCTTTCCCTGTTATCACTCCTGGTGAGCCGCTGGCGCTTCATTTTTGCTCGACTCCTTCTCCAGCATTGCATCAGCAAATCGCTTGAGCCACTGGGTAACTTCTGTGGCTTCCTGGGTGTGCAGAATCATTTCCTCATCCGAGCAGGCAAGCAGGGAACTGAAGAGGTTCAGGGCATCTTCCCTACCTTTTCCCTCCGCTTCATCATTCAATATCCATTTCATGATATGCAATGCCAGCATACTGAAGTGAGGATTCTTTTCCTTCCCACTTTCATCCAGCTTCATCTTTGAGCAATAGAAGGCAAGTGTTTGCATTAGTCCCGCATCATGAATGCGCACTGGAGTGCTCATCACCTCTGAACGATAATCCTTCTGCACCCGTGCCGGCACCGCTTTGATGCTTTCATACGCATATCTGGTGCGGTCATGCTGGAGATTTCTTTGCGGGATGCGACTAATCACTTTCTTTTACCCCCTCACTTGCGAAACGAATATTCACGAACCCCTTTCCCTTGGTTTCATCCCCACCAATCTGGATGGTATCTTTGGGCTTGTTTCGTATCATGTAATCCCTTACTTTGTTAGCTGAATTCAAACTCTCCCGCTCGCAAGCCTCTTTGGCAAAGGGCTTCTCAAAGCTGGCTAAACTGTAAAGTATGGTCTCACTAGGCAGATACTCGGTGTATCTCAGACTGCCATCCGTGGTTGTTCCTGTATCATCATCTATCTTAATGTTGGCTACTACCTCGGTGGCGTAGATTACAAAGTAGTTGAACATATCCTGGGGTAAAATCACCAGTTTTTTCTCGAACTCTACTTTGAAGCTCCCTTCCGCACCCACTCCCAGGACTTTACCCAGGTCCTCAAAGCTTCCCACACGTATCTTCTTTGAGGGAGATTTGTTTATTTCCGTGGTAGACTGCGGCGGACCAAAGATGAATTGCCCAACTTCTGAGGCAAAGTCCTTGAGTTCATCGAGAGAGGTTGTATCAAGGGGGAATTCCTCCAATACTATCTTTGCCGTGTCCCTGCCGCGAATCAGCAGGGTATTTTCGGCATCGGGGTTTATGAAAACATCCTTTGCGTCTGAGTGCAGACGCTGCTCATCAAGCAGGGCACTGAGCTTAGGGAACTGCTCGCCCAATCCGGCAATTTCAACTGTTCGTGCAAACCGGTATAGAATCAGCGGTGAAGTTGCCCAGACGAAAGACCCCTTCAGTGATCTTATGGGAAAGGCTAAGATAGCGGCATCGCCAAAGGAAACACATCCGGCATGTTCGCTTCCATCCTTCAGGGGACCAAACAACCAGTTTACAACCGTTTCCCCTTGCTCCCCAATCCCCAATTGATATTCGTCCCTGAGCACACCTTTCAAGGTAGACCCCTGGATAATAGGAAATTTGGTGGTTCTTTCCCGTATGATTGGACGGTCAATCATTCCCAAGCCCTCCCCTGCCCCGTTGTGAACAGGGGAGATCGCTGTCAAAAACATTAGAGAGTGCTTCATTTTATCCTCCTACCCTACCATACACCTATGAGCGAAATTCCAAAACCGGCGCTGGGATATTCCTCGGACAGACTCTCATTGAGATTGTAAGTCTCATACAGTATCTCAAAATTCTTATCGTCCCAGTCATTGGCTACTTCAAAGAAGTACACACTGCCCTGAGGCACCGCTTTTCTCATGGGACGAGGAGTTCCCTGAGATGCTGTGCTTCTCTGCCAGCCGCTAAAGTAAACCGGTTTATTGACGGTTGCCCCCACCAGGGTAGCTCCCTTAAATTCGTCCGGCCACTCTCCCCTGGTCCACCCGTTGGCAAAGATAGACGGTGTCAGAAGATAAACAAAAAACCTTCTGTTTTGCTTCACTTTGGATAGCACCTCAGCCTGGATATCTTGAAAGGTCAAGGGAGGTGTTTTTTCGCTACTCAGTTTGGCTTTTCTTCCCTCACCACCTAAAGAGATGATGCCATCAACCTGAAATCCATCCAGCCCTTCAACTACAACAAGGAGGCCACCTTTGGCATATTGGCGACCTCGAAGCTCTTCATTGGGACGAAGGTGTCCTGCGGAATATAGAAAACCCTCCTCCACCACAGAGGCATCTCGCCTTATCCTGTGTCCTACCCTTTGCTCCGTCATAAAGAAAATGTCGTTCTTAAACTCCCCAATCTGGATTACCTCACCCGCTTGCAATAGTTTTTCTTTCATCTCTGCAAGCCAAACATATGCTTCAACAGGCTTGCAGTCCTCTTCAGGCAGAGCCAAAGGGCGAAGGTTGACCATATTCATGTCATCAATATCCCATTTGAGGTCTTGCTTTGAGCCGGGTGTTGCCACCCAGTATGCTTCATTGTCCCTTTTAAAGAGATTCGCTGGCGCGGGCAGATAAATCTCGCCACCTTTAGTGAGAAAAACGCCTTTTATCTTCAGCCGTGTATCCTGGAGGCTATTATTGTATTTACCCAGCGTGCCATCCTCGATTTCGCCCCTCAGAAAACCGGGCACATCGGTCTTGTTCTGGCTAAGAACGTAGTTTCCAATCGCCCCGTATATCGCCAGGGGTGAGGGCAGAGTGGATTCGGCAAAGGTATCCGTCCCCGCATCGAAGGGTCGGCTATCCCGGAAGAACAATGTATCTACCGCATCAATATGGATGAACATTCGATTATCCTTGTGCATCGGTCTTTCGAGGGGCTTGTTGCCGGGCAAGAAAGGAAATAATCCGCAGGAGTTCTCTAAAATTCTGCCTGGCGTCAAAGGCGCCTGGGACTCGGCGTGGTTTGGCGACGGCAGCCATCTTCTCGAAGATTGTTTCTGCTTCCTTGCGAAGCTCCTTATCCTTCTTGTCTTTCTCGTGCTTCAGATGCCGTACGAAAAGCCTCTCTACCTCAATACAGAAGATGTCCTTATCAAAAGATAGCTCCCCTTGATTGTCTCCTCTATAGAAGGCATCTATTTCCGCGGGAAGCTCGTAAGCAAAGGCAGTACTCAACTTATCTTCCTCAAACCACTGAAGTAGTTTCGGGAGAATTGCGTCTGTTTTGTCCCACTTGAGCCTTGTGGTTGATTCAGTTCCAGACCCAACCCAGACCGTTAGTGCCAGACTATCTTTCTTATCGTTTTCTTTAGCCTTCTCAACATTCTCCCGCAGCATCTCAAGGGACTTTCCTAGGGAATTACGATAGTGGGTGATGACCATACCGGCACTGGCAGTTCTGCCCTCCAGTATTTCCCCAAACTTTGTTCTCACCTTAAGTGCCACATCCACAGCGTCTTCAAGTGGCCCCATGGCAAGAAAGTCATCACCGCCGGAGTAAACGGGAATCCACTTCCATTCCCTCACTTTCTCCGGCATCTCCTGTGCCAGCCTCCCCAGAGCATGGCTCCGCTGTCCTTGCTGCTCTTTGCCAGTTACCTCAGACATGAACTTGCCCATGTCATCGCCGTCCATGCCAAAGAGAACGTAATACTTGCAAAGCTTCATACCATACTTTTTATTGATGTCACTGAGCACCTGAGACAACGCTTTAGCAGGCGTTTCAATCTCATTCTCTCTTTTCTTATTCCCCTCATCCCAACGACAAAACTCTCTGATTAGCCGTGTAGGTTTCAGTTGATCTTCGAAGAAGAGCATGCCTGGTATTTGATCAATGCTTTTGACCTTCGACCTGCCGAGGAGAACTAGAAGGCTATTGGCACATTGCAACAGAGATTCTTGTCTATCCTCTCCAATTTTCCCGAGCAGAGCTTTGTAAGGTGCCACTGCAATATCAGCCGTAGACTCGACTTTCTTCGGCTCCTTCATCTCGAGAGTTTCCCCCTTGATGAAGCGCTTTATGAGACAGACGGCACAAAGTCTATCTCCCCTTCTTATCCTCCCATCAGTTCCCTCGCCGGCTTTTCCCCAGAACTCTTTTGTGCCAATAATCTCTCTCTTTCCACACTGAGTGCACTTTATAGTGCTGGCTCCTTCCCATTGAAGGAAGGTTCGGGTGATTTTCCGTTGCTCAAGTGCCTTCTGCACCTCTTTCACTTTTGTTTGGTAGTTGTTGGCTATGTTGGCATCCGATATTGGTATCGCCACCCAAACATATTGCCACAGCTCCTTGACCTGGCAGTCCCACTGCTCCCAGAGAGACATATCAGTGGACATCCTGGAATCAAATATCCCTTGCTCCGTAAGTGTTGCCTTAACCTCATCATTCACTTTGGACCAGAAAGCCCTGCAGCCTTCCTGTGAAGCTTTTACCAGCGTGTCAAGCGATTCCTCATCGGATACAATAGCTAGAAACCGATTGGGAATACAGGGATAATCAGAACTACTGCTCTCTGCGATAACCTCCCTGGCAGGAATCAGCATCTCAGCATTCTTGTCGAAGGGTAGTATTGCGTACTGAGTGATACAGGAAAGAAGTGCACTCCCCAAACGGAGATCATTAATCCTCCTTGCCTCAGCAATGAATTCCTGGACAGGACCGATAGATACATGCAGAAGATATTTCATAGTCCCTACACGGTTTTCCCCGAAAGATATTTCTGAAAACCACGATCATTAAGCCAACGTCGAGCACAACTGCGCGCGTCTGCGGGATCTTTAGGCTCCGACCAGGTCATCACCGGGTAAAATTGATTGTCAACCTGATGCAATCTCACAAACACGGGGGAAGCTAATCGCCCCCTTCCTATGTAGCCAAGTTCTCCACATGAACTATCGCCGTGAACATTCTGAAGTATTGAATTGAGGTCTGCCATCTTGTTGCCGGACACTGCGACCTGCCCCAGGCTTCGGAGAAAAAAACAATCTTTAGTATTTTGCGGTAGCGAGTCAGTCTTTATAGATTTGATATTCCTTATGTCGGGATCCTCTGATATTTTGTCCCAAACGATTCTTAAACCATCTATTAGGTGCTGCTCAAGGTCTTTGTCGCTTTTGAAGGTATTCTCCGGGGAGAGCGCCAGACCCGCAAAACATTTATCAGACCTTTCCACAATCACCGGCGAACCAAACCCCCGCCTCGCTCGCTGTCCCAGTGCCCCCAGATTTCCCCAGAGCCAGATGGCGCAAAGGAGAGCATTCCTTTGGTCAGGGGACATGGCATCTTTGCGAGGCATTATCTTTATAGCAAATTCAGAGCCTGCGTCGAACCCTGCGAATAAGAACCTAGTATTGAAACCTGGCGGGATATTACAGGAAGGCTTGGCATGAATCCGTTCCACCAACATCCTAAACTTGGCTCCATATCGCTCGTCTGCCGAGCCAAACACCTGGCTTTCATATTCATGGAGTTTGCCAGGTGAAATGTTATCAACCATCCCTCCAGCAACTGCCCGAAACCAGAAGCGCCAGGCTCCTCTAAGTGCTTTGGCTAATCCTAGTTCGTCAGGAGTGCGGGAATCTGCTCCATGAAGCAAAAGGGGTGTGATGAATTTGATATTGAAGGTTATCTCTTTCCCCAAAAAAATCAACCTCCGATTCAGTTGATTCGGCAAGACAGTCCCGGTCGGATACCACAATAGTGCGGGAAGATAAGACCAATTAGCCCCATTATAGGTAGTTCAAAAACAATTTGCAACCACAATGCGTTGTTTCGCCAAATGGCGGACTGGCTGATGGTTGTAAAAACACCCTGCGTGGTGCTATACTGCTGACAAATGGAAGTAATCCCCCTAAATCCCCCTTTAGAAAAGGGGGACTGAGGGGGATTTGAGAAGACCATGGTTAGCTTTGCGTCTTTATCTTCGCTCGCAATGACCTGAGAATGGGTGAGAGCTTACAAATAAAGAGCCAAAATGATGCTCGCAAGAGGAGCGTGAATCTGCACCAGGGGGAAATGAAGCTAGACCCGATTTGCGAGCATCGGTGTTGGGGATGGGTCAGCTTGGAGGTGCTCGCAATAGCTATGATGAGAGGGTTGAGTTGAATCTGAGACATCCGGGTTGGGAAGCGAAAATGACCGATAAAAAGGGGCTCAAAATGGGGATGCTCGCAAACAAAGCTGAATTTTGAAGCTAATGGATGAAGAAGGTGTTTCCTGGAGACGGGATTGAAACAGACCCAATCGGCGTGTTCACGCCGCCTCATACGCCCCGCTCATCAACCTGGTTCCAGGAGACGGGATTGAAACATCCCATGATGCTCGACGGTGCAACCGCATGAACGGCTGTGATGAAGAAGGTGTTTCCTGGAGACGGGATTGAAACGTGCCTCTATCATTGCTCACTTTTCTTTA
>JAUWOP010000008.1 GCA_030612045.1 Chloroflexota bacterium
TGTCCACGACTAAGGTCTATACTCGGCTCGTAAGCTAAGAACCTCTCTGATGACCCTCTTATAGTGAGCAGCATCTTGGCATAAGCATTATCCCTGATTATACAGGAAATACTAACCAGAGAATCAGGGATAAACTGCCCCCCGACTTCATACAAAAGAGGGGATTTGGGGCAAGCTTCAAGTATGGAAATCGCTAAAACCCCGATGTAGTAATCTAACAGTCTTCAGCCTTCAGCCTATCTACCTGGTTATCATGTTTGGATGTTCCTCATCTCTCCTGAAGAATTAGCCCGGAGAAGAACCTTGAAGCTGAACACTAGGAGATAACAGAAGAGGATTACAAGGTTAACATCAAGAATTTAGAGGAAGAGCAAAGGGTGGTGAGCGGCATCCACGATGTGTACGGGAGGTTATTTCACGAGTTGGGGGGGGGTAAGGCTGAATTGGGGCAGGGCAGTGGTAAGGATAAGAACAAACTTAGTGAGTCCATTGCCATAGTAAAAAACCTTCTCAGCAAAATGCCAGACTGAGCGACACCCCTTTTCCTGAAATTACCTTCTCTGAGCACAGGATTCTCTTTGGGTTTACTCTACGCAGTATTGAAGTTATGACGTTTGGCATTAGTGATAATTCAGGAGTGTTACAGGTAGAGGTTTCTGAGGCTGCATTTACCTTATGGCTTTCGCGCCACGAAAGCTAATATCAATCGGAATGCTCTGGGAGTAATCTCAATTATCTTGAAGTCGCTCAACAGTGACCGTAGTTCACCAAATGAGTATGAGTGGTGGAATGGTTCTGGAACCGGACTTGTAGTAGGTAGAAATCTACGGAACTTCCAAATGGGATTCCTGCTTGGAATTGAGCCTATCAAAAGTCCCCCCACTTTGAGAACTCGAGAGATCTCTTCTATCATCCTTTCTGGTTGTGGTAAGTGCTCAAGGATTTCTGTGCAGATAACCACATCAAAAACACCTGGCATTAAGGGAAGAGTCTCAGCATCACCAGTAATAAACTCAGCCTGCGGCGAGTGGAGCTTAGCCCTTTCAATAGCCCACCGATTGATGTCCAACCCTACTGCGAGCTCGCAATCCAGATGGCGGGTAATTAACCCGGTGCCGCAACCAATATCCAATACTGCGGATCCTGTAAAATACTTCTTGACGAGTTTTGCAGTCTCACTCTCCCGCCGCCGATGATATACGCCACTGAGGCGCTTAGGGTCAGTGACCCAATCGTATCTCTCAACATCAATATAATGCCGCTTTATCTCGTCTAGCTTTTCCACCTGATTAACCAAAACTAATTGTATATTCAGCAGGTTTATCTTGTCAATAGACACTGGGCTCATGGCAGGTTAATGAGGGGTCCTTCATAGTCTAGTTTATAGAGACTTACACTACCTGCTTGAGCCAGAAGCCCGTATTTCCCCTCAAGATAGCTTACTATCTCATCCTCCCAGCAACCACCCTGGTATTGGTGCCTTTGCTGCCAGTCTATTACTACATACTCTGTTTCCCGATAGGGGACTCCGAAATCTCCGTAGTCTTCATTTGCCGGCTGCAGACAAGGGGCTAAATAGGCATCTGTGCGGCAGCAGAGGTGAGGGAGGATGCGTCGCTGGGCTGTTACTGTGGCATCATCAGGAACAAGGGAGATCATGCTATCAATTGCCTCCACCTCCGATGCTGGTAAGGACGAAAACGAAGAATCTCTGAATACACTCGTTGGATATAAATTTACCAGGACAGCAGCTAAAATCATAACAGCTAGCAGAGGCCTCCATATTCTCCTCAGGAGCAGCATCAATCTTCCCTTTTTCATCTGAGCTAGACCTATAATCAGTGCTGTAAATAGAAACGGAATCGCTGCCGTATGGTATTGGCGCAGGCAATGCTGGTTAACATTCGTGGATAGCATGCCCATAATCAGGATGAGAAGAGCAGGTGCAACCCAAAGTGGGGACAGTAGTGGCAAGAAGGCAAGGGGCAAGAAGTAGGCAAAAATCAGGAATAGCGACGATACACTAAAGAAGGCGCATAGGGCATCAGGGATTGCCTGAGCAATAGGCTCATCTATATAAGCGTACCTGATACTGGCATACGCTAGTAAGGGAGGGCAATCTAGTCCCGAAGCTGCTCTTGCTACTACTGCTGCTATGCCATAAGTTGCTATAGATGCTAAGATGACTACTAAATATACCTTTTCCACCTTCTTACTTCTCAAATAGCAGGCAATAAGCATGACCAGCCCAAATACAAGGAGGATAAGAGCAATGGTCTCCTTGGTCATCAGTGCCAGGATAAGACCCAGCGTGAAGAGCCTCCACCTCCTCTGTACCAGTCCCGTAATCATAATGAGCAACGCAGGTACAGCAAAGACCACAGGATGGAAATCATAGAAATTTACACCATAAACCAAGGGGTTAATGAAGAATAAAAACTCGATGGCCAGTGTCACTTTATGATTTAGCCCCTGACTCCGTCCCAGGTTATATACCAGATAGCCACCTAAACCTAAAGCTAAACTCTGCACTATGAGCAGTGTCTCGCAATGCGGTGCCAGCCAGAATATGGGTACAAGGAGCAGGAGAATTGGTGTGAAGTGATACCCAAAGGAAGACATACCATCTATAGAGCTGTAAAGGATGTCTCCTTGCAGTGTGGATTTCAAGGTCTGGGCAAATAGCCCTAAGTCCAGGGCACAGGTTTGGTAGGACTGATGGCGTAAAATAGAAACGAAGGATGCTATAGCTGCATATGCTACAGCTAACAAGACAGCTTGAAATATAGGATTATGGACTAGCCCGCCAAGGTGTGGCAATGCCCCTTGGAACCTTGCTCTCAAATATGGCTGTCCCATTTTATGCAACGAAGGGTAATCATAGAATCACCAGGGGTTCCCCTTCGTATCCTCTCTTATACAAATATATCCCATCACCCTGGGCATATATCCCATATTCCCTCATCAGTCTATTCAGGCTCTCCTCATCAGCCTGTTTGAATGCAGAGAATCTAGTTGTTGAATCCACCAGAATATAATCATAGCTGCCGCTATATTTCCAATGATATAGCTTGCCCTCCTGTGAAACCGGGAACTGGTAATATTCAAAGAAGTTCGTTCTCTCAGTAGTGAGGGTAGAATAGGCATGTAACCTATGGCATACATGAGGGAAGATATCATTCTGGGTGTATATTGAGGCATTCTCTGGGATAAGCTCAATTACCTGGTCCAGAGCCTCGTCGTGAGGAGTTACCTGGGGCATATCATGAATCAGTGATATAGGGCTATAGCTTAAGAGCAGCACGGCAATTAGTAACACAGGGAGTAACACATAGGGGAGCCTGGCGTAGATAACTCTGCGCTTTACCACCAGCCACTTAACCCCGTAGATGCTGGCAATAAAGAGCCACGGGATAAGTATAGAGGAATGCTGGTTAGTAATAACATACATTCCTGAACCACTAGCGAAGAGATTTTGAGCCAGAATAGGGAGACCGATTAAAACGACATGGTGGAGTAGAGATGTAAAGCATAGAGGGGCTAAGAGGTAGAATAGATAAAGCACCTTCATATCTGCATCCACAAACAGGCTATGCAGGGGTGTCTCATACCGCTGAGAGTAGACAAAGCTCCCCTCCGGGCTAAAGTAAGGAATTATAACCAGAACTGCCACCAAGAACCATACTATGCCACCCAAAATCAGGAGCGAAGGGAAGATTATCTCCCGCTCCTTGGGAAAGCTTTTCCTTCTCAGGCAGCTCTTAACACTCTCCCTCTCTTCCCAGAGCCAATAAAGCCCCATAAATATTACAACCAGGGGCACATTCTCCTTGCACATCATGGCAAGCACAGCAAGTGCCATACCCCATTTATATCGCTTGTTCCTGAACATATAGAAGGAAAATAGCAGAGGAGTTATGGCTAAGGCACTGCCGTGAAAATCAAAGTGATTAACCCCATGTAATGCAGGGTAGAGGAGATATAGTGCAGCGAAGGCAACGCCAGCCTTTCCCCCCAGCTCATCCCTGGCTATCCAATAAATGGGAAGTGCTCCCAAAGCCAGAACAAGCGATTGTAGTATCAGCAAGGTTTCAGCCCGGGGGAAAATAGCATACAGCGGGAGGATAAAAAGCATGATTGGCTCAAAGTGGCTGCCCCAGCGTGAGCCCTCCCACAGAGCAGTATAGAATAAACCATCACCGTGTAGAGTTGTCCATAGTGACTGCATATAGATGCCAAGGTCGTAAGCATATGTGTGGAAGGAGTAGTGATTCAGGATAGTGTAGTAGGAGAAATATGCAGTATAAAGCGCCATGAGGACGAAGACTACATAGACAGGTTTATCCTTGAATTTTTGCAGTAACTTATGAATATTACGACCTCTATTTCTTCCAGACAAGGTTCAAGCTCGCCACATAGTTCCATATCATCACTATTATTATAGCTACCAGGGCAGAGAGTATGTAATATATGCCGAGGAATTCGGTCAGGCAGTAGAGGATGGCTAAATTCATTGCCAAACCAATCAATCTAACAGCACCAAATCTTAGCACCCTCCCGGGGATGTTAGAGAATCCTTGCTTCCTCAGGTCCCTGAATGTCCAGAGATCATTCAGGGCGAAGTTAGAAAGTACTGCCCCCATCCAGCTAAGGACTGCGGAGATAAGATATAGCAAACCCAATTTATCAGTTAGTAAGAAAAGCAAGCCTAGATTTATGCCTACACCACTGCCTCCAACTATACAGAACTTGACTATGCGCTCAAACTCGCCTGATGCCATCATAAGATGGAACACATGGCTCAAATAGGCAAAGTAATCCCTCAAACTGAACTTACTCTTCTCACCTTTGCGTTTCTCAAAGGTGTAAGGAACTTCAACAACGCTATCGTAGTGACCCTTAACCAGAAGCTGGAGGAGAAATTTAGCCCCGATAGATATATTACCCGAAGGTATTGTGGATAGCACCTGGGTGTCTGTGATGACCTCTTTCTTGAAGAGGAAAAAACCAGACATGGTGTCCTTAACACTCCTAATCCTGGGAAGGAGAAGATGAGCGATTGTCCCTGCCCCCCTAGACACAAGCCCACGCCAGAAACTTCCTTTGTTATGCCCAGTATCAATATATCGGCTGGCGATAACTATGTCGTGCCCTCTAGCTTGCTCTAACATGAGTGGCAAAAGTTGGGGAGGATGCTGCATATCAACATTGAGAGTGCCAATCACATCCCCGCTGGCAATCTTTACCCCCTCAGCTATAGCCGAGGCTACCCCCAATTTCCTTTCTCGATGGATAACCTTTATATTGCCATATCTATACGCCAGTGCCTCAGCCACTTCACCCGTACCATCAGGGCTATTGTCATCAACTATTATCAACTCATATTCTGTAGTATTTAGTGAGCTTCTAACAGCCGTAGTGAATCTGGAGAGATTTTCAGCCTCTTTGTATGTAGGCACTACTATAGAGAGCATAACTGACCCATATGACTGGACGTCAAGGGTATCTTCTTCATCTCCTCATTTATCTTAGCCACTGTCTCGAAGAGTTTGGGGTCGATGCCCTGCTCTTTAATGAAGGTGATAGAAGCAGCTAAATCCTTAGGCAGGCATTCCCCCCCAAAAGCCCAGCCACCTCTAGTGTAATACTCAGCATTGCGAATACCCAGGGAGCACTTAGATAATGCTTGTGATATTATCTCGTGGTCAAGACCACTCCTCTGTGCAATGAGGTATAGCATATTAAAAAAAGAAACCTTTGTCGCATTATAGACATTAGAAAAGCACTTGATTGCTTCAGCATTCCCTAATGTGGTCCGGAATTGTGGTGACTGGAATGGGGCATACAACTCTGCTAACATATTGCCGCTACGTTCATCAACCTCCCCTATTACAATCGCAGGTGGTTGAAGAAAGTCCTCCAAAGCATATGCTTCCCTCAGGAACTCTGGATTATAGCATATGCCGTAATCTCTACCTAATCTCAGAGGGCAGCAGTTCTGCAGCAAGGGGATAACCTTTCTTTCAGTAGTAAACGGTAAAAGAGTGCTCCTGACAACCACTGCCTGATACGCATCTTGCTGAACCAATACCTCTGACAACTCTGTGATAGCTGCTTCAAGGGGAATTATATCGAATTTGCCGTCCACTAAAAGACTAGGAACACAAATCATGTGGATGTCGAAGCCCCTCGCACTCTTAAGAGTCTCAGTCACTCTGTACCCTTGCTCAGCAAGTATTTTGAGCTTCTGTTCATCAACATCATAAAATAGTACATCATGCCCATATTTATGCAGTCCCATGCCAGTAGCTTTCCCAACTACTCCTGCTCCTATTATTGAGACCTTCATTTTGTTATAACTTCCTTCTAGTCGAGATAAGTCTCTACCCCGGACTCAGCTACACCCCACAACACCAGTAAAGTCTACATTGGGTTTAATTCCTCTGTCAATCCATCTTCTTCCTGAACCACCTTACGCAGAAGAAACCTGCCATAATACCTACCAGGGTAAGGAGGCTAATATTACTCCTTCACAACCCCATCCTACTCAAAGATGAGATAGCTTCAGAAACTCTAATTACATCCTCGTGGCTTAACTTAACACTGCTTGGAAGGCTTATACCTCGGCGAGACAAGTCCTCAGCTATAGGGAATCTCTCTTCAGTTCGATACATAGGCATGAAGTGCACCGGATAGAAAAATGGCCTTGTCTCTATCTCCCTTTCCCTCAACTCCTCGATAAGTTTGTTCCTGCTGAGAGCAAATCCCTCCCCCAGCAGAATAGAATACATCCAGTAAACACTCCTCGCCCAGGGCATCTTAGGAGGCAGTTGTACTAATCCCTGCCTCGATAGCTCTCCCAGATACTCCCCATACCACCCTGCTACCTGCCTCTTTATCTCAATAAATCGGTCAATCTTCCCCAGTTGAGCTACACCCAATGCTGCCTGCAAATTGGTCATTCTGTAGTTGAAGCCAACGACATCGTGCCAGTAGGGCTTCCCCGGCGTAGTGCCATGGTCCCGCAGAATCCTTATCCTCTGAGCTAATCCTGCATCATTAGTGAGACACATCCCCCCCTCACCTGTAGTAATAATCTTATTACCAAAGAAGGAAAAACAGGCTATATCACTGAAGGAACCCGCTCGCCTGCCCCGGTATTCTGCCCCGTGAGCCTCGGCAGCATCCTCAATAACATACAGATGGTGAGCCTGTGCCGCCTCAATAATTGGCTCCATATCGCAGGGGTGCCCGTACAGGTGTACTGGAATAATCGCCCTTGTTTTGCTGGTTACCTTTGATTCTATCCTCTCCGGGTCAATACACCAGTATTCGGGGTGAGAATCAATACAAACAGGAGTAGCACCAGTGAAGGTAACTGTATTTGCTGTGGCTATAAAGGTGAGCGAGGGGATAAGAACCTCATCTCCACTCCCAATTCCCAGAGCTGCCAGGGCAAGGTGAAGGGCAGTAGTGCCACTGGAAGCAGCAACACCATGCCTGATACCGCAGTAGGCAGCAAACCCTTCCTCAAATTGGGGAATATACTCTCCTATAGAGCTAACCCAACCAGACTCGACTGCTGCTTTTACATTAGCTACCTCCTCCTCACCAATCGAGGGCTCGGCAACGGGAATTCTCATTACCTACACTTTCATCAAATCCCCCTTCCCCCTTTTCTAAAGGGGGAAGGGAATGGAAGCCCCCTTTTTTCTAAAGGGGGATTTAGGGGGATTATTCCTTGGAGGGATAATTGATAGCATCCCAGGAGAACTGCTCTCCCCGGAGCCACCTGCGCCAACATTCAAGGTCAGCCTCTACCATAATCTGTACCAGTTCGTCAAACTTCACCTTCGCTTTCCACCCCAGATGTTCCCCTACTTTAGAAGGGTCTCCCCTCAGAGAGTTAACTTCCAGGGGACGAAGTAACCTTGAACTACTTCGGGTATACTCCTCCCAATTCAGATTGACACACTCAAATGCCCTGCGGACAAGCTCCTCTACAGAGTGGCTCTCACCAGTAGCAACAACATAGTCACCTGGTTTATCCTGCTGCAGCATCAGCCACATCGATTCCACATACTCAGGGGCATACCCCCAGTCCCTCTTCGCCTCCAGGTTACCCAGCACCAGCTCCTTCCCCAGTCCCAGAGCAATCCTTGCCACCGCATTAGAGACTTTCCGTGTAACAAATTCAAGTCCCCTGAGGGGTGATTCGTGATTGAACAGGATACCATTGCAGGCAAAAATCCCGTATGCCTGACGGTAAATTTTAGTCATATGATAGGCATAGAGTTTAGCAGCAGCATAAGGACTGGCAGGCACAAAAGGGGTAACTTCGTTTGATGAACCATCATTACCATTCCCATACAGTTCACTGGTAGATGCCTGGTAAAATTTAACCCCAGGGTTGACCTGCCGCA
Source organism: Chloroflexota bacterium (assembly GCA_030612045.1). Classification (GTDB taxonomy): domain Bacteria; phylum Chloroflexota; class Dehalococcoidia; order UBA2247; family JAUWOP01; genus JAUWOP01. The sequence goes on from JAUWOP010000008.1 coordinate 8,424, forward strand.
CTACCTCCAGTATTCGTGAGGTTCCCAGTCCCGTAATCTCAGCCGTAGCCAGCGGCTGGTCAAAGGATGCCTCTACAAAACTCTGCGCCGCCAGATTATAGATTTCATCCGGCTGAGAGAGGGTTACTACCTGCAGTAGTGAAGTAGTATCAGTCAAATCTACTGGCAGTAGTCTGACCTCGTCATATATGTCAAGGTTAATAAGCCTCCAGAAGTTGGGGGTGGATAAACGTCGGTAAGCCCCAAAGACATCACAGCCCTTGCCCAACAGGAATTTTGCCAAGTAGGCTCCATCCTGACCAGTTACCCCTGTTATCAATACTCTCTTCGTCACTGACAACCTCTTAGGCTCAATTCAGGGTTTGCTCGCTCTTATGAGATGATTTCCAGACCCATAGAGTACTGAGAAGGAAATTAACCGGGAATGCCGCCACAATCGCACACAGGCTAGAGATAATGTAATGTAAACCAACAACCTGTGTCAACAGAGTTAGGACGCTCAGATAAGTAATCGCCACTCCGAGACATGAGAGCTGAAATTTTAGCCAGCCCTTAAAAAGAATCGAGGGAATAAGCTTTGGATTTCTATCCCTAAATGTCCAAAGTTGGTTCCAGGTAAAATTGTTGCTCACCGACAATATATGGGCAATCACAGCGGAGAGAAGATAAAAGAATCCCACTACATCGGTGAACAGCCATAGAATACCAATGTTTACCCCTACCCCACTTAATCCCACCAGCCCAAATTTCACCACCCTAAACACTTTCCTCAATACTTCAGATTTATGCTCAAGGTAGAAACGCCTCAGATAACCCACATTCAGTTGATGGCTATTTGCAAACTCAATCTTCCTCTCATCTACAGCCATATAATCTCCGGGAAGAAATTACTTACCGCACTCTCTGCAAGGTACATCGTTCACATATTGTATAGGAGTATAGCATTTCCCACTAAGGAAATCTAGGAATTGCACTCGTTCAACCTCCTTACACAAAGCTGCAACTACTCACCCTAATGTCATTCTTCGGTCGCTACGCTCCCTCAGAATCTTAGAGACCCTTCACTATGCTCAGGGTGACATTAGCAAGTGGGTGAACACTTACAAAATATAGGTGTCGCCCACTATTAGATAAACGGTCTTGAGGTCCATGCCCTTGTGATGATGAAAGCGCTTCAAACTCCCCTAACTCAAATTGCCTCGTCAAGCTATAGTCTCCCTATCTTCTACTATAATATACGCAAGCTTGGCGGAAAGGTTCATTAGAAACCTACTATTCCCACCCCATCCTCAGCTTGAGCGCCCTGAGTCCATAGGAGAAACCAGTCTGGAAGAAACCCGTCTTACTCATTCCTTTTCGACGCGGATGATAAGCAAATCCAATCTCTTTCATGCGCCAGTCTTTCCTGCACCCCTGGTACAGCAGCACAAAACAGTAGTCTCCATACCCCTTAAAGATGGACTCCAGATCTAGACCATCAAGCAAGTTCCTCCTCAGGGCTATGAAACCACCAGTAACATCCTTCACCGGTATCCTGAGCAGCGTCCTTATAAAGCTGTTCAATACACAGCTGCCCCATACCAGGTGACGAGAAGAGTTCATCTCACCGCTTTCAATATAGCGAGAGGCTATGGCAATATCCACTCCATTAACCGCCTCTTCTACCAGAGAAGGAATGATGTCAGGGTCATGACTCATATCAGCATCCATTATAACCAGAATATCCCCTCTCGATTCCTCTATGCCCCGCCTTATGGCAGTCGCCAACCCTCTCTCGCACTCACGAATCACTACCTTCAGAGCAGGATATATTCCCATCAGAGAGCAGCATAACTCCCCTGTCCCATCAGGACTGCTGTCATCTACTACTATCACCTCACATTCAACACTGTGCAACATGTTCCCCCACTCCAACCCCAGCACACTCTCTATAAGTGAAGAGATGCCATAACATTCATTATAGGTAGGGATTATTACCGACACCTTATGCTCTTCCATTGGTGGGTATTATACACCCTTTCCCTCTTGTCGTTACAAGCGAAGCGAAGACGCAAAGCTAATCTCGCTCTCACCCCACCGCTGAGATTGCCTCGTCGCTACGCTCCTCGCAATGACTTTAGGGTGGTTTAGATATTCTCCCTGATGCGGAACATCATTGTCGCTAAGATTATCATTACCGCAGCAAATATAGCCAGGATGACCATATTCACTATCAGGAGATGCCAATCGTAGCCGCTGATAAACAGAGTTCGGACGGATTCGACAGTGTAGTCAATAGGGTTAAACCTTCTGGCAGTATCTATCCAGTCAGGGAGCATTTGAATCGGCATCATCGATGAGGAAAGAAACATTAGAGGCAGTGTGAGGAAACTGACCACTGCTATAAGAGGCTCTGCCTTTTGGAACAGAATTGCCAGGGCGTGTGATAAGCCAGCAAGCCCCAATCCCATAAGGATTACGAAGAAAATACTGAGTAGTATTCCTCCAGCACCAGTAGCAGGGCTAGCACCCATTATCCATGCTATCAAAAAGATAATTAGTACCTGTACGACTAATGGAACTACGGTAGCCAGCACCTTGCTCAGTATGATGGAGACACGGGATACTGGTGTTGCCAGCATCTTGGTTAATATACCCGTATCAATCTCACGGATAAGCCCCATTCCTGACCAGGCAGACCCAAAGAGGGCTGTCATCACCACTACGCCGGGAGCGAAGAATTGCAGGTAGCTGCCAGTGGGAAATCCTGGCATGTTACCCAGGCTCTCAAAAAGCTGGCTGAAGAGCACAAGCCAGATTATAGGCTGTATCAGGTTCATGAATATCCATACTGGCATACGGAGCTGGAGCCTGATTTGCCGCACAAAAAGATACCAGGTATCAGAAAGATAGTTCAATCTTGCCTCCTACCAACTAGGTGGATAGGCTGAAGGCTGAAGACTGTTAGGTTGCTTCAGCCTTCAGCCTAACTACCTGAGTAGTTACCAAACTTCACTATGTTTAAGGCACAGATGGTCGGAACAGTAACCCACCACCCTTTCATGTTTGCAAGGTGGGTTTCGTTTCACTCCACCCACACCCTACGGCTTTCTTCTCCGAGGTTGGTGCTGAGAAGAGGGTTTGCCCTCTTCATGCCTGATAGTTCTACCGGTATATTTCAGGAAGACATCATCCAGTGAGGGACGGGCTAGAGATATAGTTTCAACTACTATATGATGGCTCTCCAGAATACGCATAATTTGTGGGATAGCTGAGTCACCACCATCCACATACACCTTCAAATTACCATCTTCCTGCTGCAATCGCTTTACAAAGGGCTGATGTTGCAGAAGGTCACAGGCCCGCCGGGTAACACCCCCAACCTTTTCATTTACAGCAGGGGAGTCGAGAGCAGATTCATTTAACACTATAGTTAAGGTAACTACATCCCCGCTGATACTATCCTTGAGTTGAGTTGGTGTCCCGGTGGTAACAATCTGCCCATAGTCAATGATAGCAATTCTATCTGCCAGGTGGTCTGCCTCATCCATATAATGAGTACTGAGGAGAATGGTCATACCGATTTCCCTGCTAAGCCCTTGAATATAGTCCCAAATGTGCCCCCTTGTTTGAGGGTCAAGACCAGTCGTCGGCTCGTCCAAGAAGAGTACCTCAGGGTGATGGACGAGGCCCATGGCAATGTCCAGCCTCTTACGCATTCCCCCTGAATATGCTGATACCATGCGGTCCTCCTCCCCTTCCAAGACCTACCAGGGCAAGAAGTTCCTCTACCCTTCCCTTTACCGTGTGGCGCTTTAAGCGGTACAGGTGACCATACATACTCAGGTTTTCCCTACCGGTAAGATTCTCATCAATACCTACATCCTGTGCCACATATCCTATTCTGTCTCTTACCCTGCGGGGATATTTGGTAACATCATAGCCGGCTACCTCTGCCCTACCACTGGTAGCCTTGAGCAGGGTGGCAAGTATCTTGATAGTAGTTGTCTTGCCAGCACCATTCGGTCCCAAGAAGCCAAAGACTTCGCCCCTTTCAACCTGAAAGGTAACGCAGTCAACTGCTTTGATTCCCTCACCATATACCTTTGTCAGCTCTTTAGTAATAATCATTGGCATGGCACGCTACCCCCCTTTCCGTAATATAGTAGAATAGGCAAGCAGTCACCAAAAATTAACATAGGTCCCAACAATAAATACTCCCATTAAGGCGAGAGCATACCAACTGATACCAAGGGGGGTCTTGCGCTGCGGTTGTAAAGTAAGCCCGGCAATAAATACCCCTGTCATCACTAGTACTATCAGTGCAGTGAAGATATGGTCTCCTGAAACTGCAGCGAGGACTGGTCCTTCCCAATAAAAGAGGTCAACTATCCCGATAATAGCCATATTAAACAGGTTGCTGCCTATTATATTACCTATACTCAAATCTATGGCGCCTGAGCGCAAAGCAGAAAAAGATACCACTATCTCAGGCAAGGAGGTGGTAAAGGCAATAAAGAGGGTACCTACAAGACTTTCCTCCCACCCTGTAATCTCCACAATCTCCCCACCAATAAATGCTAGCCATATTCCTGCTCCAATAACAAATAATGCTGCTACAGCAAAATAGAGGTAAGTCCGATGCAGAGACAGTGATTCATCTCCCAGCTTAACCTCTACAGTAGCGGATGGATGGTGACGCTCATAGTTAAAAATCATCCCTATCATAAACAAGAACAGAAGTATAATAATTGGGGTGTAGATTCCAATCCACCCTATACCCAGGTTAGAAAAGTGGATACTGATGAAGATACAAGCTGCCGCAAAAACTACCAGCACCATGCTCAGCCAAGCTGTAAGTCGAAGTCCTCTACTTGCTACTCCTAGCAATGGACTCCCACGATAAGCAATATCCAGCAGAGCTATAATTAATAGATTAACAGCATTAGAACCGAAGAGGTCACCTATCGCTAAATCAGGGGCTTCCACCAGAGCAACAGCGCTTATACCAGTGAACAATTCAGGTAAAGAGGTAACCACTGCCAGTAAGACTACCCCAATCCACACTCTCCCTAATCCAGTCTCCACCGCAATAACATCCCCGTATTTGGCTACTCTATTCCCCGCAATAGCAATAATGGCTACGCAAACAGCAAACTTTATCCACAGAAGCACCACTACCTTTCCCTTACCCTTCTCGCTGCTCTTTATCTGAAGTCATAGATGACGACGAACTTAACCTGTTTCTACCACATCTCCCTTCACTAACCAACCTGACAGACTGTTCCCTTGCCCATGCATCAGCATGTAGTATATCTTCAAGAAGGGGGTGGGATATACACTGGTGCTGCTCCAGTACACTTTCCACCAGTAATGGTATATCCATAAAACCGATCTTTCGTTGCAGAAAGAGGTTCACAGCTACCTCGTCGGCAGCACAAAGTACCGCGGGGTAGGTGCCCCCTTTTTTACCACACTCAGTAGCCAGACACAAGCAAGGAAAGCGCTTCCAGTCCGGCAGTTGAAAGGTGAGTGATTCGAGCTTATCCCAGTCCAAAGAGGGAAGAGCAAGGTTAGATTTCCTTGTTGGGTAACAGAGAGCATATTGGATAGGGATACGCATATCCGGAGAGCTGAGTTGAGCCTTGAGAGACCCATCAGTAAACTCTACCAGCGAATGGATTATACTTTCGGGATGAAGTATCACAGATATGCGCTCAAAAGGGATATTGAATAACCAATGTGCTTCTATAATCTCCAGCCCCTTATTCATCATAGTAGCAGAATCAATAGTCACCTTCTTCCCCATCTTCCAAGTAGGATGATGCAGCGCTTCTTCTGGTGTCACCAAAGCGAACTCTTCACAGGTGTGGTAACGAAAGGGGCCTCCTGATGCAGTCAGGATGAGGCGAGAAACCTCGTCCTTCTGCTCGCCGCGCAGGCACTGCCAGACAGCACTGTGTTCGCTATCAAGAGGGAGGATTTCGGCATGGTATTTCCTTGCTTCAGCCATGACAATTTCCCCTGCCATTACCAGCACCTCTTTGTTAGCGAGGGCGACCTTCTTACCTGCATGTAGAGCACTGAGGGTAGGCATGAGCCCACTGGCTCCTGCGGTAGCAATAACCACAAGGTCAATATCGGGATGACTGGCTATCTCCTGAGGTGGAAGAGGTTGAATGGACTTCTGGAAAGTAGTAGAAGATGTTCCGCTCTGAAGAAAAGTAAAGCGGGGATGGAATTCATCTATCTGATGCAATAACAAGTCGGCATTTGAACCCGCTGTGAGAGCAATAACCTTGAATTCACCAGGCAGGTGACGAATTACATCGAGTGTCTGCTGTCCTATAGACCCTGTTGAGCCAAGAATGGCGATTCGTTTCATTTTATCTAAGGGCTCCTACATCAACTCTATACAATAGTATGCTATAAATCCTGTAAGCAGGATACTGTCCATTCTATCAAGGATACCACCATGTCCAGGGAGAATCTTACCTGAATCCTTGGTCCCCGCAGTCCGTTTCAGTAGAGACTCGACAAGGTCTCCCAACTGAGCAAATATACCAATAAGACATCCCGTGAATGCCATTTTGGGGTAGGATGCTGGTGCTCCTACGGTGAAGTCGAATATCATTCCCAGTATCAGAGCAGATGCTATGGCTCCAAAGAATCCCCCAACTGCTCCCTCACGGGTCTTTGCAGGGCTGATATCCGGCATAAAATGGTATTTACCCCATATTCTACCCGCCAAGAAAGCAGCAGTATCACACCCAAAAGTAGAAAAGAAGACAATAATAGTCCATTCTCTTCCATGAGGCGCTCCTCGTAGTAATACATAGTAGCTGATTAGCCATCCAATGTAGAGAATACCCGCGACTGTCCACGACCAACTAGTAATAACATTTCCCCTGCGGAAGAGCAAAGCTCCGATTGCAGGCAGAGCTATAGCTGTGGGGAGCAGTATAAGGGTATAACTACTTTCGAAATGGGCATTTAGGATACAGAGAAGAATCCACACTATACCAAAAGTAGCGAGGGGTTTACCATTGGCAAACGAAGACAATCTGAAGAATTCTATTCCAGCCCAGAGGGCAGCAATGGCAATAAGGATGGTCAAGGGGTAGAACCAAGGAGTCTCAACCCAAATACAAATTATTAGGAGAGGCAACCCACATAGGGCAGTGACGATTCTCTGCTTCATACACTGATATATTGTGTGGGCTGAGGAAGCTCCTGTCAAGTCTGCTGCAATTGATAGCTACCAGCCCTGAATAGCCTTACAACATCTATCCCAAGGATACCAGCCAGATTGACATTCTCTTACCTGGTTGATGCTTAACGCTTAGGCCAGACCGCCAAACCGTCTTTCTCTTTCACTGTAGGCAGTGAGTGCCTTCTCAATCTCTGTCCTATCAAATTCCGGCCAGAGGGTAGAGGTGAAGTAGAGTTCACTATATGCTGCTTGCCACAACAGGAAATTACTCAGACGCATCTCCCCTCCAGTGCGGATTATGAGGTCAGGCTCAGGAAGCATAGAGGTATAGAGATATTTGTTAAAGACGGTTTCATTAATAGACCGAGGGGAAACCTTATCTGCTATAATTCGACGTACTGCTTGAAGAATCTCACCATGGCTACCATAATCAAGCGCAATAGTAAGAATTAACCCTTTGTTGTCCTTGGTTAGCTCAATAGAATCCTGAATCAAATTCTGTAGCTCTGAGGAGAGGTGTTCCCTTTCACCTATATACAAAATTCGAACTTCTTCGGCATGGAGGATTTTAACATCTTGCATCAATACCTTATTCAGGAGAAGGAGTAATCCCTTAACTTCTGGTTCAGGTCGCGACCAATTTTCAGTGGAGAAGGCATAAAGAGTAAGGTACTTCACCTGATGGTCACTGAATGTCCTTACAACCTGATGTAAATTATCTACCCCTGCACGGTGTCCCTCAACACGAGACAACCCACGCCTCTCTGCCCAACGCCCATTCCCATCCATAATAATAGCTACATGAGTAGGGATTTGCTGCATAACTGGCTGGATGTCCTCAAATTTCCATTATCTCGGCTTCTTTAGTTCCATCTATCTGATTGACTTGTTCCATGAAAGCATCAATAATCTTCTGCAATTGTGCCAGAGCACGATGATATTCATCTTGAGAAATCTCGCTGTTCTTTTCCGTGCTCTTTAATTTGCCAACGGTATCATGGCGTATGTTACGCAGAATTACTTTCCTCTCCTCTATCTTCTTCTTTACCATCTTGACAAGCTCTCTACGTCGCTCCTCAGTTAGAGGTGGAATAGCCAAGCGAATAATAGTCCCATCATTAGAGGGGTTGAGTCCCAGGTCTGATTTGAGGATAGCTTTTTCGATATTAGACAGGACAGTTCTATCCCACGGCTGTATAATCAGCAATTGAGCTTCTGGAGCCGCGACAGAAGCAATCTGATTAAGAGGAGTGGGGACACCATAATAATCCACTTTCACAGAATCCAACAGCACAGGACTAGCACGGCCGGTACGAATAGTGGCTAGTTCCTTGACTAATGCCTCAATTGCCTTCTCCATCCTGGTGTTGGTTTCTGCTAAGATTTCTTCAATCATTACTATCTACCACTGTTCCAATTGATTCACCCCTCACTACTCGCTCAATACTGGATGATAATTGGATATTAAATACAATTATTGGCAGGTTATTTTCCATACACAGAGAAAAAGCAGTAGCATCCATAACATTAAGATGCTGGAGCATCGCTTCCTTGTGGCTTAGATGGTGGAATTTCTTTGCCTGGGGGTTCTTAGAAGGGTCTATATCATAAATGCCATCAACATTATTCTTTGCCATAAGTAATGCTTCAGCACCAATCTCTGCTGCTCGCAGGGCAGCAGCAGTATCCGTTGTCATATAAGGATTACCTGTACCTGCGGCAAAAATTACTACCCGCCCCTTTTCCAAATGCCGAAGAGCACGACGCTGAATGTAAGGCTCTGCCACTGACTGAATAGGAATAGCAGAAAGAGTTCGGGAGACAACCCCTTGCTGCTCCAAGATATCCTGCAGAGCAAGAGAGTTTATCACAGTGGCTAACATCCCAATATAATCAGCAGTAGCTCTATCCATTCCCCTATTAGAGGCAACCACTCCTCTCCAGATATTACCACCTCCTGGTACAATAGCTACCTCAACACCTGCCTCATGTACTTGCTTAATTTGCCGGGCTATCTCAGTGAGTACAGAAACATCAATCCCGAAAGACTCTCTCCCTCTTAGAGATTCCCCACTAAGTTTAAGCAAAATGCGCTTGTATTTGATATACTGCATTTCCGCTTGATGCTTGAAATCTACTCCAATCCTACCTCAAATCGCACAAACCTTCGCACCTCTATCTTTTCACCAGTCTTAGCTACAGCTTCATCAATAAGATCCTGTATGGTTTTAGACTCATCCTTGATAGAAGATTGGTGTAAGAGACAAACTTCTCCTGGGTCAAGGTTTTTCCCATCGGGAATTTCCTCCTGAGAGAGATAGTGAGGTGCAGTAGCAGCAACCTGTAGTGCTAGTTCATGAGCTAGTTTCTTAAATTCATCAGTTCTGGCAACAAAATCCGTCTCGCATCTCACTTCTACCAACACACCAATATGCCCCCCCGCATGCACATAGGACTCAATCAGTCCCTCTAGAGTATTACGGCCACTCCGCTGCCGCGCCTTAACCAACCCCCGCTCATACAGAAGCTCACAGGCCTTATCTATATCTCCACCTGTTTCCAAGAGAGCATTTCTACAAGCCATTACGCCTGTGCTAGTCTTCTCCCTGAGCTCCTTTACTATTTCCGCTGTTACTTGCATCGGTATTATCTCCTCGCTCCCCATCTTCAGAGGCAAAAGCTATAGGCTCAAGGGTTGCCTCGATAACAGAAGCAGGCTGACTGACATCACTCAACACCATGTATTCTTCACCAAGCAGCCCCGCAGCACCCTCAACTTCACCATAATCAACCTCGCCTATTGCCTTACCCTCTATAACAGCATTAGCAATAGTGTTACACATGAGCTTTAGTGCTCCGATGGCATCATCATTAGCAGGGATAGGATAGTCAATCTCAGTGGGGTTACAGTTAGTATCGACAATAGCTACAATGGGTATCCTTACTCGTTTAGCCTCAGCTATTGCGATGTGGTCCTTAATAAGGTCAACAACGAAAAGAGCACTAGGTAGCCGAGTCATCTCTTTAATACCTGCCATTTGACGATTCAGCCGTTGAATCTTTTTATTCAACAGGAGTGCCTCTTTCTTCGTCAGAAGGTCGAACTCACCCTGCTCCTTCCGGCTTTCAAGTTGAACCAGATAGTTAAGGCGTGCTTGAATAGCGGCAAAGTTAGTAAGTGTTCCTCCTATCCACCTTTGATTGACATAGGGCATGCCACATCGTGCTGCTGCCTCCATAACAGGCAACTGAGCCTGCTTTTTTGTACCCACAAAGAGAACCTCTTCCCCCTGCGATACCATCTCAGCAATAAGGCTACACGCTTTTTGCAGCAATGAAAGTGTTTGTTCTAAATCAATAATATGGATACCATTGCGTTGGGTAAAGATATATCTTTTCATCAAGGGATGCCACCGAGAGGTCTGATGACCAAAATGTGCTCCTGCCTCCAGCAGTACCTTAATTGAAACATCCTGAATCAGGGCTTCTACCATCGTTTCTCTTACATCTCCTCACAAAACATAATGACTAATGCGATTATCTTCGACCAGATTCTGCGTTCGCTGACGAACATACTCAGCGTCTACTACTACATTCTCCCCTCGTCTCTCGGCAGCAGTAAAATTCAGCTCTTCCATAGTCTTCTCCATTATAGTATGGAGCCGGCGTGCACCAATATTATCGGTAAGCTCATTCATCACTGCCGCCATATGAGCTATCTCATGGACACCATCAGGAGTAAAGGTAATGTCCAATCCTTCTGTTGCTAAGAGTGCCTGGTACTGCTTTGTCAAAGCATTTTGTGGACATGTGAGGATTTGCTCCATGTCTCCCTCTGAGAGGCTTCCAAATTTTACCTGAATAGGAAACCGCCCCAACAACTCTGGCATCAGATCAGAAGGCTTACTCTGTGAAAAGGTGCCTGCAGTAATGAACAAGATATGGTTACTCTTCATAACACCATATTTGGTTAGCACTGTCATCCCTTCAATAAGGGGAAGTAAATCCCGCTGTACACCTTCTCCTGATATATCCCTACCGATTTCTACTCTTGGCCCAACGAGTTTATCAATCTCGTCAATGAACACAATACCCCTCTCCTCAGTTTGAACCACCGCCTCGTCTATTACTTCATCAAAGTTAAGCAACCTAGCAGCTTCTTCTCTGGTGAGAATACGCCTTGCTTCTTTGACAGGAACCTTCCTGCGCCTGCATTTCTTCTCAGAGCACTTGGGACCCTCCGACATTTCACTGATTAAATCACCAATCTCTTCAGCATCTAATCCCATGGCGATGTTCTGAGCCACCTTCCTTCTTTCCACTTCATTGTCGACATCAATCTCAATGACCTGCTCCTCCAACTGTTCATCATCCAAAAGATTAGCCATTTTCCGCCGCGTATCAGCAGTCGGTTTGCCACTTTTCGTCATTACTATAGAAAGGCTGCTACCTCCCCGCTGACTCTTGGTTACCGCTCGTCTGCTTCCCTTATTCAACTGCTGACATAGATAACTGATTATTCTCTCTGTCGCCAGATGCTCTGCCTTGTGTTCTGCCTCATGTAGTTTTTCCTCATATACTCTCACGACAGCAGCTTCCACAAGCTCATGGATGATGGACTCCACATCTCTCCCCACATAGCCTACCTCGGTAAACCGGCTTGCTTCTACCTTGAGGAATGGTGCAGCAACTATCATTGCTGTACGGTGAGCCAGCTCAGTTTTACCACTTCCCGTCGGTCCAACAAACAAAACATTCTTCGGTACTAAATCACCCTGTAACTCTAAAGGTAGTTTCTTACGACGCTCACGATTACATAATGCTATTGCTACTGCCTTCTTTGCCTCATTCTGCCCTACAATATACCTACTTAATTCCAAGACAATAGCTTGCGGTGTTAAATTGTTCATGTGCGCCTTCCTCCACAGGAATAACTCAGAATTAGAGTCTAGCACAGAAGTAGTCAAAAAACAAGGATATGTGCTCGTTCAGGTAATTGGCAAATAAACTAACCTCGCTATACTATGTCTAGTAACACAGCATGGGTAATTAGGCAGACATCAGGGCTCTCTTGCTTCATCTGCCTGTTGTAAAAAGGATGGAAATATGGTTAGAATAGTAATAGATAGTACCTCTGATATATCACAGGAGCTAGCCCACAGGTTGTATATTGCTGTAATACTGTTTGTGGGTTCATTTTGGGAATCAGGCATATCGTGATGGGATTGACATTCACCCTCCACAGTTCTTTTCCAGGTTGCTAGAAGATACTGCCGTGCCTAATGAGGCATAGTCTCTGACACAACGCCTGAAACTTCTGGTACCTGACGGGGATGTTCTCAAGTTCACTTTTGGTGCCGTAATAGGTGCTCATATTGGGGCTAAGAGACTGGGAGTAGCTGCTGTTGAGAGCTAGACTCCCCTGGATTGACTGGGGGGGGGCGGAAGGCGCTTTCCTTTTACCGCAACATGAAGTATAATACTATTTAAGTAGTATGCGAAGCGAGGAATCTGACTTGGAAACTAACAGTAAGACCCATATTGAGGCAGTAAAGGCATGCCCTGGAACTACAGAGAAGGTCGAGTTCAACTATAATTGGTGTAAGAGGTGTGGAATATGTGTCACCTTTTGCCCCCGGGGAGCGCTGGACTTAGATAGAAGTAATGGGATGAGGCCATGGTTGGCTAACCCAACACAGTGTACCTGTTGCGGTCTATGCCAGGTTCTGTGCCCAGACTTTGCTATTCAAGTGTTCAAAACTCCATCTCGAGGGGGTAAGAAATGAGCACAAGCGCAGGTATTACAGAAAAGGTGAGGGTTGCCGCCCGCCTGATGCGGGGGGATAGGGCAGTAGTTGAAGGTATGCTGGCAGCAGGTATTGAGTTTTACGCCGGCTATCCTATAACACCGGCTAATGATATCGCACGGTGGCTCTCTGAAGAGCTTCCACAACAGGGCAGCATTTTTATTCAGATGGAGGATGAGATATCCAGTCTGGCTGCCGTCCTTGGAGCCTCATTGACCGGACTTAAGTCAGCCACGGCTACCAGTGGTCCTGGTTTCTCACTAATGCAGGAGCACATTGGTTATGCTGCTATAGCAGAAATCCCTTGCGTTATCATTGATGTGCAGCGGACGGGTCCTAGTACCGGACGTCCCACACAACCATCTCAGGGAGATGTGATGCAGTCACGGTGGGGAACTCATGGGGACCATCCCATCATTGTGCTCTGCCCTTCTTCAGTACTAGAAAGTTATACCCTCGCTATTCGTGCCTTTAACTTGGCGGAGAGGTATCGCACTCCGGTTATACTCCTAATGGATGAGGTGATTGCCCATATGAGGGAGAAGGTCAGGTTACCTCTCCCTGAGGCTGAGATATATTCCCGCCCTAAGGTTACAACCCCACCGCAGGGCTACCGTCCTTATTCTAATGATTGGGGTGATGTGCCACCTATGGCTTCATTTGGTGATGGCTATCGTTATAATATCACCGGGCTGTTTCATGACGAGTCCGGATTCTATACTGCTGACCTCGCAAAGATTAATACCTGGCTGGAAAGGCTGTTTGGTAAGATTGACCAGCATCTGGATGATATAGTGCAGGTGCAGACAGAGGATGTTGAGAATGCTAGCGTTGTGGTGGTTTCCTATGGGGCAGCAGCCCGCTCAGCACGTTATGCTGTGAAGCAGGCACAAGAGAATGGGGTAGCAGCAGGGATGGTGAAGCTTCTTACCCTCTGGCCCTTTCCTGAGGCAGTGATACGGCAGCTTGCTCCTAAGATAAAGCGGTTTGTGGTAGTAGAGATGAACAGGGGACAGATTCAGTTGGAGGTGGAGAGGGTAGCAGGTGGTAAAGCAGAGGTAGTTGGGGTCAACCGCATGGATGGAGAGATGGTTGAGCCCGGAGAGATTTTGAAGGTGATAGAGGAGTAGGTGATGGATTCAGTTATTGTAGAGAATTACCCTTCCCACCTGCGGCAACTTCCTAGTTTATGGTGTGCTGGGTGTGGGTGTGGCATCGTCATGGGAGCAATGTTGAGGGCAATAGAGAATGCAGGACTTGATGAGACTGAAGTCACAATAGTCTGTGGTATCGGTTGTAGTGGTCGCATGTCAACCTACACTGATTTCAATACTCTGCACACCACACATGGACGTGCTCTGGCATTTGCTACCGGCATCAAACTGGCTAAGCCTGAGATGACAGTTATCGTAATTATGGGTGATGGTGATGCCCTGGCTATTGGGGGGAATCATTTTATTCATGCTGCCAGGCGCAATATTGACCTTACAGCCATAGTGGTTAACAATATGATTTATGGGATGACGGGAGGACAGCTTTCACCAACCACCCCGATGGGTGATAAGGCTGTTACTGCCCCATGGGGGCATATAGAATCTCCCTTTGATGCTATCAAGCTGGCTGAGGCAGCAGGAGCATCCTTTGGTGCTCGAGGCACTGTGTATCATGCCCTGGAACTGGAGAAGCTTATCTCTCTTGCTATGCAGAAGAAAGGCTTTGCCGTAGTAGATGCTCTTTCTAGTTGTCCTCTCTACTATGGTAAATTTAATGAATTGGGCTCACCCTCAGACATGCTGGAGTGGTTTCGGGAGAATACTACTCCAGCGGGAAAAGAGACTGAAGATAAAATTCCGCGTGGCGTTCTTCTCGACCGGGAACTTCCCGAGTTTACCGCTGAGTATGAGAAGTTAGTAGCACGCATTCAAAAGGAGGAGAGATGAATTCCCGTTATGAGATTCGACTGGCAGGTGAGGGAGGACAGGGATTGCTCTTGCTAGGAGACATCCTTGCTGAGGCTCTAACAGTCTCTGATGAACGAAACTTATCAGTCACTACGAGCTATGGAGCACAGCAGAGAGGTGGTGACAGCCGTGCTGAGATTATCCTCAGTCCGGAAGAGATTGACTATCCCGAGGTAATCGAGGCAGATTTTCTCCTCGCTCTGGGTGGCAACTCCCTGAAGCAACATGAGCATGAAGTAAAGAAGAACGGACTGATTCTGGCTAACTCCTCACAGGTAGATGGAGCATGCCCGTCACAGAGGATACTACGTCTGCCCCTCATTGCAACCTCACAAGAGGCTACCGGCACTGAGCGTAATGTCAATATGGTAGCCCTGGGAGCAATAACGGAGCTTACCGACATTGTATCCCCTGAGGCGAGCCTTGAAGCAATGGAACGGATTCTCCCTTCTAAGTTTCTGAAGGATGGTAAGAAGGCATTCGAGGCAGGACGCCATATTGCCCGTCAGCTTAGTCCTTCTTCGTAGTGCTTGCTCTAGTGGGATATCGTTATCCATAGCCAAGCTATAAAGATACCTAATGTAGCACCGGCGACCACCTCAAGGAAGGTGTGACCAATGAGCTCCCGCAGGCGCTGGTCTGAAATAGGACGTCCTTTGAAGAGTTCCTCTAACATGTGGTTGAGAACGATAGATTGGTTTTTTACTACCTGTCGTACCCCTGCTGCGTCATACATTACTATCGTAGCGAGCACAACAGAAATAGCAAAGAAGGGTGAGCTCACTCCCTCCAACATAGCTACCGCCGTAGCCAGAGCACAGACTAAGGCAGTGTGTGAACTGGGCATCCCTCCACTGCTGATTATATAGTGCAGCTCTAAATGTCCTTCCCTGGCCAGGCAGACAAATACCTTCATTACCTGTGCCACAGCCCATGCGCAGAAGGGAATAATCAGTGCTTCATTGTGTATGAGCTCACTCAAGATACTCCTTCATCAAATCCAGCCCTTTGCAGAGGATTGATTACCTGTAACAGTCAGGAAAGACTATGAATCTAGCTTATATTAGCACTTTCTTTGCCAGATAGCCCTTACCTGTAGGTAGAGACCCATTGCTGTTATGCAATGGCAAGTTTAATAGAGTATATTAGAAAGGCGTGAGCGGGGCAAGGATGAATAGTTATTGACCCTATCCTTCTTAGCCTCATATTCTCTATAGTAGGTGCTTAGATAAGGCTATTTCTCTTTAGTTGTGCATGGGTGGTAGGTATCTATCTGGGTTCAATACTGCTGAAGACTCACCTCGGCGATTTCTCGCATTTCTATATGGTCCTCCCATTATTCCTTCTTCCTCTGATTCTCATCCTTCTCTTCTGGCATGAGAGACATAAGCAGGGTAAAGAACGCAAGGTTCTCCTCTGGAGTAGCATCTGCCTCACTATCCTTCTCTGTGGCATACTACGCTTTCCACCTCCACCAACCTATGATATTCATCTCTACAATGACCAGGGGGTAGTGGAGTTGCTAGGCACGGTAGAGGGGAATCCCCGCATCGAGGGTGGTTCAACCCGAATCTGCCTTGCTATTGAAGAACTCTCTCTGGGTAACGAGCAGAGAGAAGCATCAGGGCAGGTGATGATATATACCAGTGGGCTTACCACCTATAGTTGTGGAGACCTGCTCCGAATTACGGGTGAGCTTCAGTCTCCACCCTCAGAGGAAGAATCAGGCTATGGTGCTTATCTGGCAAAGAAGGGCATCGGGTCTATCATGTTCTATCCCAGGATAGAGCTAGTAGAGAGAAGCTCTCTCTCTGCTCTACGAGAGAGGCTGTCTCAATCCCTCTCTGCTGCCCTGCCTGAGCCACAGTGCTCACTGGGGCAAGCGCTGCTCCTGGGCATACGCACCCATATCCCCGAATCCCTGATGGAGAGTTTTCGTCTTACAGGTACAGCTCACCTCATCGTTATTTCAGGACTTCACATAGCCATCCTCGGGGGCATTACCCTGGTGATAAGCGCGTGGCTGTTTGGTCGGTATCGCCCCACTTATATCATTCTCGCCCTCGCTGTGGTGTGGTTCTATGTCATGCTGGCTGGGATGCACCCCTCATCCGTAAGGGCAGGAATTATGATGAGTTTGGTGTTCACCGCTCTATGGCTAGGAAGACCAAGCAGTATCCTGCCTTCTCTGGGTTTTGCCGCTGCTATCATGGTAGGCATTGACCCCTCGATTTTATGGGATGTATCCTTCCAGTTAAGCTTTACCGCTATGGTAGGACTTGCCATCGTTACCCCTCATCTGCGGAACATAGGAGAGAGCGGCGCAAAGTTTCCCACCACCCTTGTCAATCTGACGCTGGATAGCATTGCTGTCTCACTGGGAGCCATAATAGCTACCCTGCCTCTTATCGTTTACTATTTCGGCTATACCTCTCTTGTGGGACTTCCTGCTACTCTTCTGATATTATGGATGTTGCCTGGCGCCATTATCACTACACTCCTCGTTGCTCTGCTGGGTCTCTTTAGTCCATTTGTGGCATGGGTTGTTGGGTGGCTTGGCTGGCTCCTCCTCAGCTATATCATCATGATAGTAGAGGGATTCGCTACCCTGCCCTTCACCTCTGTAAATCTCGGCTCAATTGAGGGCTACTGGGTCTGGTGTTACTATGGGGTGCTCGCTGTGCTTCTCTACCTTATCTCCCGCAGGAAAGCAGGAGTCAGGGAGTCAAGGCTCGAGAGTCAAAAGTCAAGAGGAGGGTCCTCCAGACACAAAACTAAGGTGTTCTCCCGCCTACCTTACAAGGCTATTCTGGCGTGTCTTCTGGTGCTATCCATAGGAGTCTGGACAGCAAACTTTGTTACCGCACCAGAGAAACAACTGGAGGTCTCGTTCATCGATGTAGGTCAAGGAGACGCCATACTGATTCAGACACCTTCAGGACAACAGATACTCATTGATGGTGGACCTGACCCTGAGAGGATATGCCTGGCATTAGGAGAGAAGCTTCCCTTCTGGGATAGGAGTATAGATATGATAGTGCTTACTCATCCCGAGGAAGACCACCTGGCAGGACTGGTAGAGGTATTGCGGAGATATGAAGTAGGACAGGTTCTGGAGCCGGGGACTCATAATGAATCCTCTATCTATGAGGAGTGGCTCAACTTGATTGAAGAGAAGGGCATCACGCGAACTATAGCTCAGGCAGGGCAGCAGATTGACCTGGGGGATGGGATAAGGATAGAGATACTCCATCCCCAAGAGGAACTCATGGAAGGGACTGGCTCAGACCTAAATAGTAATTCTGTGGTGCTGCGCCTGGTCTGGGATAAGGTGAGCTTTTTGCTGACCGGCGATATTGGGGAGGAGGCTGAGCGGGAACTTCTCCATCAAGAAGGAGAGCTAGAGAGCGCAGTGCTTAAGGTAGCTCATCATGGCAGCAGCACCTCCACCTGCGAGCAATTTCTAAGAGCAGTCAGTCCTCGGGTAGCAGTCATCTCAGTAGGGGAAAACAGATTCGGGCATCCCAGTTCCGAGGTAATAGAAAGGCTAACAGAACAAGTAGGTAATGAGCTATATCTTACCTCAGAGCGGGGTACTATCACCCTCACTACCGATGGCGAGAATCTATGGGTGGAGACGGAGAAATGAAGACTAGGCATTGACCTATCGTGCTATAATACTTGCGTCTGAGGTAACTGTTATGGCACAAACTATAAGAACGCTTGGCGATAAGGGAAGCAATCTCCTCACAGAGTTGTCCCGTCAGGGGAAGTGCCTTTTCACTTTCAAGGATGCCGCCGAAATCTATGGCAGAAGCAATGGTGGATTGCATAAGTTGCTATTCACATTAGTCAAGCGGCGGTGGCTTCAACGTGTGGAAAAAGGCAAGTATCTCATACTGCCATTTGAAGCCGGGCGTGAAGGTGAGTGGACGGAACATGAGTTTATAATTGGCTCCTACCTTATTGAGCCCTATTATATTGGATTCCGCAGTGCACTGAATTACTATGGATACACAGAACAAGTCAGTCGAACTGTCTTCATAGTATCAACGCGCCGTAAGTTAAAGCCATCCCTTGAGGTTTCTGGAGTAACTTATCGATTTGTCTATATGACCAACCGAAAATTCTTCGGAGTTTCTGAAGTAACTCTGGATGGGTATGGTGTAAATATATCAGATTGGCAACCTTGACTAATACGAGTGTCTCTTCTTGTGTTTTACGAAACAAAAGTAGCCATCTCTCCCACCTCCAGGGTGGTGGTGCCACGAAGGACAAAGATGGTATTCGAGGTATACTGGAAGTTAACTTCATCATCTGTTTCAGTAGCTAAGGTAACGGTATCCGTCTCTGAGGAGACGGAGGTAACCGTGCCATTAAGGTGCTCATCAAAAATCCAGGCAGGGCATATTAGGTGTCGCCTCAGACATGGACGGTCACAGACCTGTGGTCGGCAGCGACAAATATTTCTCGGTTGAAGGCACTTATGTGGCACAAAATCCTCCAGGACCTCCGGTCGATCTTGCCACCACTCACGAATCTCATTAGCCTGCTCTTCAGTAAGCTCACCACTGTTAATAGCTTCTTGGAGTCGCTGCTCCCAGGCTTCATCACGCATCTCATGACGTGCCTGCTTAAAGGCATCAGCTACTTGCTCTTCTTCCAGCCCTAGAATACTTGCTACCTTGCTGATGAAGGTCTGCGCTGGACCATTGCCTTCTTTACTGGATGACCCTGAGGCAAAGGCAACAGTGGTAAATCCAGCCGCAAGAACAAGGACTGCCACGATGGCAATTACTAGAAACTTAGTGTACTTTCTCATCTCCTTATATCACCTCCTTTCTTTGCTATTTCGTAACTACTCAGGCACACTTTAGACAGGATTTACCAGGATTATAGTTCCTCTCGTAATATGCAAAACCAAAGGACTGGCTCATATCTCTATCCGCTCGAATGTAGAGCTGACTGTTAACTTGCCATCCATCATTCCAGGTACCACATCAGTTCTGATTGCTGTTGTTTGAGACTCATGTGACTTATCAAGCATGTATACCTTTACTACCTCTCTTTTGCCCCAGTCTATTTTCACAAGACAGAGTTCCTTATCATCCTGCCGCAGAGCTAAACCAACGAATTCCTTTTCAGGAGAAGATAAATATGCGGTTCTGCTTACCTCGGCGCCAGCATCAAGGAAGCCTCGAACTTCAGGATTACCACGAGCTACATTAATGACAGCATCCACGCTCACTCCCTCGGGTAGACCCGATGGTCGTAGTGTATAGCTCTTGCTAGCCTCAGTTAATTCAATTCGGATAACTCTTCTCTTTCCCTCCTCTACATCTACCGTGGCAATCCCTATCAATGTTTTATCTTCTGGGCGCATAAGATGAACATAATAAATGTTTCTCTTATCTGACTTGAACGCCACTACATACACTTTGGAGGAGACAGAGAAGCCCTTCTCTGCCAGCAAAAGCTGGACTCCTGGGTCTTCCAAAGCTATGTTCTCTGCCATGGCTTCCGGGGACTGCCCCAGCAGCGATGGTATTGTTAGGCACAACCCCACAATTAATGCCACACTCAATGCGCAGGCAAGTGCTTTCTGCCAAACAGGTTGCTGCCTTAGCCTATCTATTCCTCTTTTTACTTTTGACTTCACCATTATTAAAATAGGAATCCTGCGATGCTCCTCTCTTTCTAGTGGCTGCTTGATAGTTGCCCAGGCATAGGAGGAAGGGGAAACCCTTGCTGTGATTACCTTAAAAGCATGGCGAAGCTCTCTCTGGGTGCTGGCAAGAGCCTCCAATTCCTCCCTGCAACTGGGACAAGCAGACAGATGAGCCACAATAGCATCTCGTTCCTCAGTGCTAACCTCATTATCGAGGTAGCTGAGGAGTAGTTGGTTAATTTCCTTACAATTCATGGTGTAAGCTCCTTGCGCAAGGCCTTAATAGCAGTGTTAAGTCGAGATTTGACTGTTCCCAAAGGGATTTTTAAGACTTGCGCTATCTCATCATAAGAGAGGTCATCAAAATACCTGAGAGTAAGCACTGCACGATGTTTTCTATCTAAGGACTTCATTGCTCGCTGTATCCTCTCACTTTCCTCCTGCTTTATTAAAAGCTCTTCAGGAAGCTGAGAAGGGGCTCCCGGCGGGTCAAAATCCCCTTCTTCAAGCCTTTCATCAAGAGAGAAGAAGGGCAAATGCTTCTTGCGGCACTTAGAGATACATTGGTTGACAGTGATGCGATGGAGCCATGTGTTAAATCCCCCTTTCTCAGGACGGAAGGTGTCACCTGCTCTATAGACCTTGATAAAAACCTCTTGCAAAACATTCTCAGCTTCTTGGGTATCGCCTAGAATTAAGTAAGCGGTCTTGAAGACCATGTCTTTGTGACAATGAAAGAGTGCTTCAAGCTCCTCTAACTCAGATTGCTTCGCCAAGCTATAGTCTCCTTATCTTCTACTATAATATACGCAGAGTTAGCAAAAAAGTTCATTTATATTTTACTATCGTATTAAAAACTGGTATACCCAAGACACTACTGGAGTAGCTTCTTAAGTAATGAGCCATATCTTACCTCAGAGTGAGGTGCCATCACCTTCACTACCGATGGTGGGAAGCTGTGGGTGAAGAACAGAGGGATGAATACCCGAATAGCTGTAGCCTATCTGCTATAATAGTAGGTAATGGGGGTTCAAATCACTTCTCGAGGACCATGTGGTTCATCTACTTTGTGGGGTGTTCTATATGGTATGGATTCTACTAGTAGACTTAGCATATAAATCTTATGGCAATTTTAGCTTCTGTTTGCTGGGGGAATCAGTTGGGGGAATAGTGAATATCCTGCAGGTAGGAAAACATCAATGCCTCTTAGGCAGGATAATTACCTTACGTGAGTCCCCCTCTCCTACACTTTGAGTGGTCACCAGTGGATTATCCCTCAGTGAGATGTGGATGAGCCGTCGCTCGCTAGCAGGCATTGGCTCTAGCGTTATTGACCTCCCTGTAGTGTTTACTTTTTGAGCCAGGCGTGTTGCTAGGACACCCAGGGTTTGGTAACGACGCTGCTTATAGCTCTCCACATCAATAACTATAGGTACTTGCTCTCTAAAATGGCGAGCAGCTATCACCCTCACTAAATGCTGTAGAGAAGCTAATGTCTGCCCGCGACGCCCAATAAGAATACCCAAATCATTCCCTACGATATTTAGGGTAACAGAGGCATCTTCATTAGTTGTGGGTGTATTTACTACCTCTACCTGAGCATTTACTCCCATTAGTACTAGTAACTTTTCGAGCACACCCTTGACTACCATAACGGATTCAGAAGGTAAGCTAGCTATGGTACGGTCGTCTTGTCTATCAAGTATAGTCTCACCTTCCTCCTCTTTGGCATCCTGGAGCAGAGGCCGAACTAAAATTCTGGCATCCTGGGCACCTAATCCCAGAAGGCCTGACCTGCCCTTCTTTACTATGGTAATTTCTACCTCTTCCTCTGAAAGCCCTAACTGTTCTAAAGCCTTCTCCACTGCTTCATCAACTGTTCTTGCGCTTACTTCTATTTCTTCCATGTTTTGATTTCTCCCCTTGTCTAGTATAACCATCCTTCGACACCACAATGTCTGCACCTTGGGACAGAGCTGCCTTCTTTGTCTTCTTGCCAACAGACTTTGGGTCTGCTGCCAATGGCTGAACTGGTGATGGTGAAGGGCGAAGGTTACTCCATCCATAAATGAAATACTGTATTCCGATGCTAATAACATTAGAGACCAGCCAGTATAGAGGAAGTCCGCTATTAGGTAGTGTAAAGGTAATGAAGCCAAACATCAGTGGCATCATCAGCTGCATCATCTTGTTCATCTGTGCCTGTTTGGGGTCAGTAGCCGGCGGAGTTACCATCTTCTGGGAGACCCACATGCTGATTATTATTAGGACAGGTAAGATAAAATAGGGGTCTCGTGCTCCCAGATCAAGCCAGAGGAAATCACGAGCGTACTCCATTGCACCCTCTCCTAAAGCCCATTGTACCAGGGACCATGAATAGAGAAACTCAGAGAGATTCTCAAGAGAGGTATCTAAACCTTTGTTGATTGCTTGGTATAGAGCAATCCAGATGGGCATCTGAATAAGCATAGGAAGTACCATAGGTGATGAGAGACATCCTAGCGGACTCATACCCATCTCTTTATACAGCTTCATTGTCTCCTGGGAAAGCTTCTGTTTATCCCTGGCGTACTTCTTCTGTAATTCCTGTAGCCTGGGCTGCAGATCCCGCATCTTCTCTGACATAACTTTAGAGGCACGGAGTTGCTTGATAGTAAGAGGAAGTAAGACCAGACGCACCACAATAGTAAATATTATGATGGCATAACCTAGATTCTGACCCAGCATACCAGCCAGTGCTATCAGTAGATTTAGGATAGGATTAACTAGAATGAAATCCCATGCGGCACCTATACCCATCGCAATACATCACCATAGGAATTTTCAGCAGGGCATAAAGTGGCAGCTAGCAGAGGCACATCAAGTTTTACGAAGCCTAATCCCCCGCACCTCACCCTCAGGAGTAACCCACATCTACTGGGGGTAAACCTACAGAAAGACATATCAGGGTACAGGGTCATATCCACCAGGATTAAAGGGATGACAGCGACATATTCGCTCGATTGCCAGCCATCCTCCCTTAAAGAGTCCAAATTTCTGAATAGCTTCATAGGCATACTGAGAGCAGGTAGGTATGAAGCGACAACATGAGGGGGTAGCTCTTGACCAGGTAACCTGATACAACCTAATTAACCCTAGTGCTAACCTATTCATGCTTCTTCTTCAGGGTATACTTCAGCATTCCGGTGCTACGGAACAAATCTACCATAGATTCTCTGAGTCTAATATAATCTGCTGTAGCCGCTGCTGGACGAGCAATAAATACCACATCCCACCCTTCTTGAACATCTATTGACCACAAAGCTCCACGCAATCGCCGCTTTACTCGATTACGTACCACTGCATTACCTACTCGCTTACTTACTGAAAATCCATACCGGTTAAAATCCCCTCCATTAAGGATTGCCTTCATCACCAGCAAACTATTTACGCTAGGTTTCCCTGCTTTATAGACTGCAACAAACTGAGCATTTTTGGTGAGATGACTTTGCTTCATAGTTGATAACTAAGCTAAAAACATATCTTACATGCATATTGGAAACTACACCGTTAGCCGATAGCGTCCCTTAAGACGGCGTCTCTGTAATACCCGACGCCCTCCTTTGGTACTCATCCTCATCCGAAAGCCATGTACCCGCAGGCGTCGCCGCTTCTTTGGTTGATATGTCCTTTTAGGCAATTCACATCCTCTCGATTATTAGTTAAATGATACCCTAACCCTTATCACTAAGTCAACAAGCAGTCTCTTCCAACACAAGGTGAGTCTGAAAGACTTAGGACAGCTTGTTTATGATTGGGACATACGACTGATTATGAACGAATGCAGACGATAGAACAAGCCAGGCAATTTCTAGAAGGGGGGTGAGACAGTAGAGTTCAGGGGTTCATCTAAGGGGTGGATAGGCTAAAGGCTGTTAGAGGATTGCCTTCAGCCTTTAGCCTAACTACCTAAGAGCGGTATATACAGAAGGTTACAGGGTATTCCAGGGGCAGGTATCCAGGACTGATAAGAGAGTACAAACAGACGGGGCAACTGAAGAAAACAGGTAACCGTTCACCCGCTCTCATGTCATTGCGAGGAGTGTAGCGACGAAGACGCAAGCTAATCCCTTTAATCCCCCTTAGTCCCCCTTTAGTAAAGGGGGACTAAGGGGGATTGCTTCGCTTCGCTCGCAATGACACAGGTGAACGATCACCCCAAATTGGAGAGCGGGCGAAACCGGATCCGAAGGGGCAGCCTGGTTATATCCGGATAGACACAGCGTGGACACAATCGAGCAATTCCCCTTTACCCTGGAGAGGGAACTTGCCCTATCCAAAAAACCATCTCTGGCAGGCAAGCGGTGAAAGCCTATCTCGAACCCGGGGACGTAGAGCGCCTGGAGGAAGCAGCTACTTGCCAGAAAGATAAGCTACTCATCAGGCTCCTTTTTCATTTGGGTTGCCGCATCTCGGAAGCTTTGGCTCTGCGGGTGGGAGATGTGGACTTCGCCAGAGGCACAGTGATTATCCTTCATCTTAAGAGGCGTATCAGCTTGTCTTGTCCGAAGTGTGGGGTAAAACTGGGCAAAAGGCATCACTTCTGCCCCGAGTGTGGTGAGGAGGTGAGTGAGGCTACGATGTGGCAGCAACAGCATCGCCGAATGAGGGTGCTGCCTATATAGATAGTGACACACTGGATATGCTAGGAGGGTTTATAAAGGGGCGCGATGGGAACGATATTATCTTTGGCATCAACCGCCATAGAGCCTGGCAAATAGTGAGAGGGTGCGCTAGAAGAGCTGGCCTTCCAGATTTGGTCAATCCTGATACAGGGAAGGTAAGAGGTGTAAGTCCCCACCGCTTAAGGGATGCCTTCGCTGTCCATGCGGTGAAGTTAGATGATTCGGGGGGTGGTCTAAGACTCCTCCAAGAGCACCTGGGACATGCCAGCTTCAATACCATGGCAAGGTATAGAAAGGTAGCTGGTGAGGAACATCGTGAATGGTATCAAAAGCTGTGGCCCAGAACTCAAGAGAAAATTGTTCACCCATGTAATCGACCTTTCCTTGTAGGGTGCAAAACAGCCAGCGTAAAGGATGCGAGACCAAAAACGGCAAGCACCACCAAGGGTCAGTTGCTCACTGTCATTCCTGCGAAAGCAGGAATCCACATTGGAGCGGAGATAGATTCCCGCCTACGCGGGAATGACATAGGTGAACGGTTATATGATTAAAGCCAAATCGGCGGTGCAACTGGGTCTCTTTTAGGCAGGATTGCACGAAGTGGACTACTGTTTAACGTTCCCAGCACATACGACGTTGCGACCAAAGGGAACACAATGTCCCGAAGGGCAAGGGCATAAACCCGCAGCGTATATGCTGTGTTATGTAAGACGGCACATCATTATAACTGGCTCTGCCGCTCTAAGCTATGCCGAAGGCGCTTTCTTTCGCCTCCAGGAGTATTTAATTACTTCTTCTGGGCAATTATCAACACAGGTGCCATATAGAATACATTCCGAATTCTCCATGGAACCACTTTGCACCATCTTACTAACCTCTAAACTCATTGGGCAATTCTTCTCGCATGTCTTACATTGTTTGCATTTATCACTTACAGCCTTGGTGTCCCGGTTCGCGACCCATCAGGGCAACAACTCAAACATTCCCTCAAGCCTGCATCAGGCATGGCTAAACAATTCGCCCTTTAGTTTAATGCCTATTCAGAGATTCGGGAAAAACAAGATTGCTCCCCGAGCTAACGAGCTTTGCATTAGGTCATGGCTTTTTCAACACCTTGTCATGCTCCTCCACATTGCGCATGAAGATGATTTCTCCGACCATCTCAAAAGTCATACGCAATCTCTTTGAAGGACGAGCTTCCCAGATGTTCTTCCTACCTTCCATTTTCTTGACTCGGAGACCAGGGTATTTTGGGTTATCACCTAATAGAGTAAGTGCCTTACGAACGCTCCGCTTTTCAGCATTAGTGAGTTTCCCATATGCCTGTTCAAATTGCTCAGTGAAGAGGATCTCCACAGCTATACTTTGCCCTCAAGATACTTGACTGCATCAGTGGCTGACTCGAATCTCTTCACCCGTCCAGCTTTTATGTCTTCGCCTGCCTTGCGTTCCCCCTTTTGTCACTCTTCAGTCCAGAAGTAAGCCTGGCTGGCGTCCACAAGCTTCTTCGGCGTCAATACTATGCGCCCTTCTTCATCAAGCTTGACCTCAACAAAATCGCCGGGTTGCATGTTAGTCTTTATCCTGATTTCTTTAGGAAGAGTAACCTGCCCACCACTGGTTAACTTTGTTAGTGCACCCATTGAAATTTCCTCCATCATTGGCTCATTATATCATTATTCAATGAAATCTTACCATATATGGTTTGCCAGGACAAGAGGAAGTCTCTTCCAATACAAGATGAGCCTGAAGAGTTCAGGCAGTTCGTTTATAATTGGGACATGTGACTGATTATGAACGATGAACGAATGCAGACGATAGAACAAGCCAGGCAATTTCTAGACGGGAGTGAGCCACTAGAGTTCAGGAGTTTATCTAAGGGGTGGATAGGCTAAAGGCTGAAGGCATCTCCACATTAGAAACTATTCCAATGAAGAACTGTCTCCAGTTTCTTCTTGGGAACATGAAGCACGCCATCTTTATCCTTCCAATATTTCACCGAGCCCTCAGATGACTCTTCGACCGGACTTTCGTCAGGATAACCCAAAGCCAGGACCAATGAAATTTCGTAATCTCCAGGGATATTCAGTATTTTTCTCAATTTATCCCTGTCCACGCTGGCAATGGGACAGGAACCTATGCCTTCCTCCAGTGCCGCGAGTATCATATTCTCCATTGCTGCTCCAATGTCATATGAAGATGATGGCACTCCGATATCCCTGTTTTTAAGTATGACAATGTAGGTTCTGGGTCTCTTGCCCTGAGGCGGGTGACCCTCTGGGCTGATGTATGCCGCTCATTTCAAGGTAGAAAACACTTGAGATAACAGACGGTCATCATCTATTATGATGTATTTCAGAGGACATCATTGGACATGAGCAAACCAAGGAACTTCTAAGAGCCGCTCTACTAGCTGAGCGTCCTGTTCATGTGCTCCTTACCGGGCCCCCCGCACTGGCAAAGACCCTGTTTCTATGGGATCTGGAGCGTGTCGCTGGTGAGGCTGCCCTGTGGCTGGTAGGCTCAGCCACCTCAAAGGCGGGATTGTGGGACCTGGTAGCCGAGCGAGAGCCCCAGGTCTTGCTCATTGATGAGCTTGACAAGATGGGGGCAGCGGATACCGCAGCGCTGCTCAGCCTCATGGAAGGTGGTAGGCTGGTGAGGGCTAAAAAGGGCAGGGAACTCGATGCCACTGTTCCCATCCGAGTGGTGGCAGCTACTAATAATGACGGCAAGCTATCGCCGGAGCTGCGTTCCCGTTTTGCCATACGCAGACTTCAATCCTACACCAGAGAGGAGTATCGCACAGTAATAAAGGGGGTGCTCACGCACCGTGAGGAGGTCGCTCCAGAGATAGCTGAGGAGATTGCCCACAGGCTTGATGGCAGGACCCAGGATGTGCGGGACGCCGTCCGAGTCGCCAGGCTATCACCCCAGGTAGGGGTGGAGAAGGCAATTAAGCCTGTGCCGTGGTAATCGAGGATTTCATCTTTAAGCACCGGTTGCAGAATACGCCCTAATGTTCAGCCTGTTGATATTAGGCGGCATATGAGTATCGCTGCGTCTAGCTGCTCAAGTGATGGGAGACTGTGTTAACTTAATCAAACGCGAGCGGCTAGCCAAGTCTCCATATCGGCCAAGACCTGTTCATGTTCTGGCTCGTTAAAGATTTCGTGGTAGAAACCCTCGTAGAGCTTCAGTGTTTTATCGCTTGAGCTTATCCGTTCGTATAACATCTGGCTGCCTTCCGGATCAGACAACCGGTCAGCGGTTCCGTGCATAATCAAGGTAGGCAAGTTGATTTGTGGCATTCGGCATGGCAGTTCCTGCCATGTCTTAATCAGTTCGGCACCTAACCGGGCACGGACCTTACCTCGGTAGACAAGCGGGTCATTCACATAGGCATCCACAATAGCCTTGTCCCTGCTGATAGCAGAAGCATCGAGGACGGTGACGCCCATTTTGGGTAGCAGTACTGAGAGCAGCCGACCCGCTGCTATGACTACTGGCGACAGGCTAGAGCCTACCTTCAGACTTGCCCCAGACACCAGGAGCCCAGCTAGTTCATGTTGATGATCTATAGCGTAGGCAGTAGCAATTGTTCCTCCCATACTATGACCAAAGAGAAAAATCTTGGTGTCACCATGCTCACCATGTACTACATCGAAAAAGGTTTTAAGGTCACCGAGGTAGTCAGAGAACCGCTCAACATGGCATTGTAAACCCTCGGTGGTCAAAGCCATAAACGGCATAGCCTTTGGCTATGAAGTAGCCAGCCAAGTTTGCATAGCGCCCGCTGTGCTCATCTAGTCCATGGACGACTAGCAATATCGCCTTGGGATCTCTGTCTGGTAGCCAATACTGGTAATATAGGTTAAGGTTCTTGTATTCTCTGAATCTACTTTCTGCATGTTTCATGCTTCTGCTTTTCTTCTCTGGAAATAGGATCTAATGGGTATATCTCCGAACAGCAGGATATCTTCGTCCGCTATCATTTGTCAGCATCCTATCAACTCGTAACTATCAAGCCTACAGCATATTATTTTGGGTCTGGGCAAACAAGAAATAATAAGAAACAAACTATCGCGGTTTTACATTGCACGTTCCGTCAGATTATTGACGGAGTGACATAGCCAATGGATACGCACGGGCAAAGCCCTTGGAACTCCGCCCTTCGGGTTATTAGAGCTCTTCCTTCAATCGTTTAGAAGCGTAAGAAAACAACGCTGTCTCTATATCGGCGACAATTCAAATTCCCTTCTCACGTAAACCGATAGCAATGTAAGTAGGCCCCATTCCTTTAATATTTTTTCGTAATGATCTTAGATGAGTGGAGAAATCAATCTTGGGGGATTCAGCTAAATCACCACCATCGTATAGTGATATTCTTATATGCTCAGGACAGTGAACTCCCCTTGTATTTCTCAAACCTCCTCATTTGGCGACTCTTGTAATGAGGGCTTTGGTCAAATATCCATGCTTTGCCGCCATTGTCAAATCCGCCTCGAGTTGCCGCATCTCAGGGAAGCCATTCTCCCATGTATCCCGAGCCCAGTTTATATTCCCTGTACAAGGAGCCTAAATCGTGGTCAGCTAGAAAGCTCTCTATCCGTTCCTGAAGCTGGATAGATAAAGGCATGTCCCGATGCCCCCCGCTAAGATTGCCTGCATCTGGAGTGATTTTGCCATTTATCAACCCCAAGGGTGATAATCCCCAAAGCTACATGAATACCAATACATTTTTATCTCCTTCCTCTCGGATTAAATTGTTGGAAGAAATTTCCAATTCTGCTCAAAAAACCTCCCTGACTTCGAGACTCAAGAGAACTTTGATTTCCGCCTGTGCCTTTTCTTCCGCCAGTCATCACTCCCGATCCTCTTTGAGAGCTTGACTGGCCTCTTCCACCAAGACGTCTACCTCTACCGTCTCTGGCTCCTCCTCCGATAGGACCTGTACCATCTCCTCTTGGCATTTTAACCTCCCTCTAATGATAGTTTGTAAGATTACTTTTCAGTATCATGTCATTAACCTCACATCCGATATCCTCAGCAATCACTGGGCATTTTACCTTAAGCAAGAAGAATATAGGTGCCCTGTCCTCTGATAGTGTTTCGAAATTGCCTTGCCCTTTGCTAACGATTAATGGCGCCTTATGATAAATTTCAAGAAATTCTTCTGAGCAAAGTTTTAGAACCGTGCCAGGGGCATCTGAGCCATTAGATATAACCCTAGCTATTTTATCTATCCCGCAATCGTGGGCATCTTCAATCAAGACATCATTGATGATTGGTTTATTCCTCACTACATAGATTATCTCCTTTTGCAACTCTTCGATCAGAAGTTTATCGAATACTATTTCCCCAGCATTATCTCCTAAATAGAGGATCGATTCAGCATTATCTAGAGCTTGTTTGAACTCAGGATAGTCGAAAACAGCGAAGTCGCTTTTTAGGCAGTTTGCCACTTCCTTTTCAATATCGAAAGATGTTGGCGTGCCATAGTCGATGATATTGCCGGCGGTAGCCAACCTTATCGCGGTGAGGATCCTGTCTTTCGAATTTTCAACCATCATCTTCAACTTCGGGTATAGATTTAATATAAGTTGATTACTGTCTTTTTTAATCTCCCTGAAAGGGTCCTCATTACCAGTTAGCTTGTTAACTGACTGGTAAATAATTCTCCCCATCTCCGGAGGTGTACTTTCTAGAGGAAACTCAGGTACTAATTTGGAAACCTCACCTAATATCTTCTTTTGCATATTTTCATTAGCACCGGCAATCCTTGCTGCCTTTAGTGCCTGTGAAAAAAAACATGGGATACAATCTAAGTACGTTCTCAATGCCGTTCCTTTCCGACCTCGCTTCGCTTTTCCTTTAGCTTATCAATTCTTGCTATGATGCCATCCGTCTTGCTTCTCAGCCCGGTAATGGTTGCCCTCAGTTCGCCCTTTGACACGGGGATCAGTTCTACAATTGCCCCCTGCGGGCAGACATTAAGGCAAATACCGCACTC
>JAUWOP010000078.1 GCA_030612045.1 Chloroflexota bacterium
TTATGTATTGTACTTATTGAATTGCACGAAATGACGGAATGTGTCTCCTAATTGCAGGTCAATAGCTGTTAGGCAATCAAGGTTAAATATATGCGAAGGCTAGATTAGTGCCTCACTGCAAATTATGCGCGGTATCTCTTCGGTTTCAATGAAAACGGCCTTTTGCTCCAAACGCTCCTGGAGGCTATGTTCGTAATAAATGTCGGTAAGGCTCTTTAGCAGATTTTCGCCAACTACACCATTTCGCCTCAGGAAGTTCAACTTTTTATTCACAGCGGGCGATGGACTCATCCGAAATGCTTTTTCCAGAATATTTAACCGTTCCTTAGTCACATCGTCAGCATGTTCAAAAAGTATACGAAGTTCACGCAAAACATACCGCTGTGCCTGGGTCAAAGACAGGGTCTGAGCCCGTTCTGCTCTCCTGTGCTTAACCTCCTCTTCAAAGAGGTGTTTAATCTTCATTGTGTTGCGGTTATACCCGGCAGGGAGCTTTCGTGCCGGCTCGAGAGCAGAGCATCTTATGGCGTTGATGGCTCTTGGAGCATCACGAGAGATAATCTTCCCCGCATCATCAGTCAGGAAGAGCTGCTGAAAGCGCCCAGCCTGGCAGAAAACATAATGCCCCTTAAAATCGGATTCCTTTGCAGCCCGAATACCATCCCTGAGTTCTGCTATTCTCTGGAACTCCTCTGGTTTTTCACTCTTTAGATGACGAAGCATCTCCTCTGCCTCATTAAGGTCTATAATGTCCTTTGTATCCTCTTCAAACAATGATAATTGCCCCTCTTTGCCTTCGTAGATGGCATACATAGCTTGCTCATTAAGTTGCTCACTCTGGTCAAGAATGGCTGCATCCTCTCCAATAGTGTCGTGGATTTCCTGAATGCGCCTTTGTAGGACGCCTTTAATGCCTAAGCCTTTATCAAGCTCGGTCTCGGGAAGAAAGTTGAATGCCCAGACTATGTCGTTCTCAGAACCAATCCTGTCAATACGACCGATGCGCTGTATCAGCTTAACCGGGTTCCAGTGCAGGTCGTAGTTGATGACCTTATCACAATCCTGGAGGTTAAGTCCTTCAGAGAGGACATCGGTGGAGACAAGAATACGAACCTCGCACTCCCCTTTTTGGAAGCTAAATTCAGGGTTGGCTTTAGGAGCAAAACGACCCACCATCCTGGACTTGCTTTTATCTGCGCCATAGATAACATCAATATCAGGCATCTTGCTGTCAGGATTAAGGTTATCGTAGAGATATCTGGCTGTATCGGCATATTGGGTAAAGATTAGACATTTACCATTATTTAGTGGCTCCTGTTTCATCCTGGTAAAGAGCCTTTGCAGCTTGGCATCTTTGTCGGGTGTAATTGGCTCTACTAGCTCAAATATATGTTTAAGCAATTTCTTATCTGCCTCTATATGTTGGCGTAGTCTTGCCTCATCGAAATCCTTTATATCGTAGCGCCCTGACATTTCGCGCAACCGGTCAATAAGGTCAGTTTCCTCATAACGGTCTGACTCATACAAAAGTCGCTGAGCATCTTCACCCGCTGGTACAATGCCAGCATCAAGAGATTTAAGGAAGTCTTGATGGATGCGAACAAGGCGACCTATCGTTTCTCTAAAGGCGTAAACGCTGGACTCAAATCGTTTGAACAGAAGCACCCTGATTAATCCTCGCAGGTTAATCCCGGCACGATGAAGGTCGCTATAAGGCATCTGCTTTCGTTTCTCAGGAAGAACATAGTTATACAGTCCATAGCGGGCATAGGTAATCTCCTGTCCTGGCTTTGGTCGGTAATGCTCTCCGCGAGGCCGACCAAGGTATGTCCGAATCTGCTGATAGAGACCACTATATGTCTCCTCTATGCTGTATCTGAGTGATTCAAGCTCCCTCTTGGGGAAGAACTGGTGTTTCTCACCTACGATGATATATGCCCTCTTGGTGCCATTGAGATATTGCCTGCATTCCATATCAGACATTTCTCGTAGAGGCTGGTGAGTATCCTCAGCGTATCCATACCACCGAAGAACATGCCTTCGGGTCCTGCGGATCAGTACATGAACCAATAAATCCTGGAGCTCCCTTTCTCCATTATCAACCAGTTTGAAATACCTCTTGAGGTCCGGAGGGTCTATGGGAAGGTCCGTCTTATCCTCTTGATGAAACAGTTTTATCTGGTTATAAATATCTCCCGCTGACTTGTTGCGCGGTGTAGCCGTCAAAAAGCAACACTTCCGTCCTGTGGAGAGGAATGTATGCAGAACCTCGTAACGCTGTGTAGTGTGGTGACGGAAGTTATGGCTCTCATCTACCAGAACCACATTCCGGTCGCGGTATCTAACATCCTGTAGAAGCCCATTGACGTCTGACTCACCCGTTTCTTTAAGAAGGCTCATGGGCAGGACTCGAGCATTGAGATGGTAAATCTCATTGTAGCCTTCCCACATATCCTCCAGTGTTTTAGGACAGATAATGAGTGGGCGAGCATGCTCCGTCCGCTCAAAGTGCTTCAGGATAGCTGCACCAATATAGCTTTTACCCAATCCGACCACATCAGATACAAAACACCCGCCATTATCCCTTATTTTTTGTATCGCCTGGCGGACGGCAACCTTCTGGAAATCAGCGAGGTCTTGCGTTATCTCATCATCCCAAAGAATTTCTACTCCCTCTCCCTCCTCAAGGCGGTCTTTCACCAGGGTGTAGAGGGTTTTCATATAGACATCGTAGGGACGCACCGGGCGAGCTGCCCAGGATTGGTTCAGTTCATTCATCAAGTAGGCTTCGAAGTCTTGGGCTTCATTCCACAGCTCATCAAACCACCTGGTAAGTTCAGCATGATTGCTATCTCCCTCGATTCTTACATTGAGTTCCGTGTTATCTGATATCCCGGCCAAGCTTAGATTTGAGGAACCAACAATAGCAGTTCCTGTACTGGGTAGAGTGACAAGATTGCCCTTATCATCATAAAGCTGCTTATAGTCAAAGATATATGCTTTGGCGTGGAGGCGTCCCTTAGTGTATATCCTCACCTTAAGCCGCTTCTCCTCTATCAGATTAATCAGCGTTTTAACCAGGGCTTCTCCCTCATCAGTCTGGTCCATAAGAGCAACGGCTTCTTGAAGATTCTCCCTGGTCTCGTTTGCTCGCTGCCTTTGGTCTGCTTTCTTGCTTAACCTGATATCCTCCAACGCCTGGTCAACCAGCTCAAGACGCTTGTATCCCTCACTAATTTGCTCCAGCGTTTCACGGTTAGTGGTGTTGCCTATAAGTAGCTTCAGCTCTGATACTTCCTGAAGGTTCTTCTGTATTGGCTCGAAGCCAGACAAAAAGAAATAGCCCACGGCGAACTTAGCCCGCTCCGTAGAGGGAAGAATGCGGTTTATGTGGTCGACTAGTTTCTCGCTGCGATTATCTATAATATCGTGGGTGGGCATTTAAATCTCCCTGGCGAGTTCTGAGTGGTTATTTCGTATCCACGCCTCAACCTGCTGGCGTATTTGTTTTGCCAGTTCAACCATCTCCTGTGCTTCCTGCTCAGTAACTACGCCGGGGCGCTCGTAGTCGCTAATATTTCGTTTGCGGCGTAGTTTA